>NZ_JAESPJ010000009.1:0-19531 GCF_016806945.1 Capnocytophaga genosp. AHN8471 | reverse complement strand
TAGATATAAGTATACGGTGGAGTTCCGCCACCTGCTGTAAGCGTTACTCGTGCTTTGTTGTTGTTTGAACACATCGCTGGCTCGCTAATGGTTGCCGTTAGGGTAAGCGCATTGGGCTCGGTGATGGTTACTGTACGGGTAAGCAAACAGTTACCGTTATGACTAAAGGTAATGGTATGAACTCCTGCATTGAGCCCGTCTACCTCAAAGGTTGCTGCTGTTGTAGGGGTTGCATAACCTATTCCTGAACGAGTTGTTCCATCTACTGATACTCGGTAGCTACCTCCGTGTAGGTTCTCCATCTTGAAGGTTACCTTACCGGTACTCAAACCTTTACAAGTTACACCGGTTTGACTTACTACACTCGCCTTAAACTCTTTACCTGAGGGAACTACTACTTGCTTGGTGATTTCTTGTTCGCAAGATTTTGCTTCTTGGTAAACAATAATATCATCGATAGCAAAGTCATTACCTCCGCTTCCTACTGTTAAATTTCTAAATTCTATACGGAAAGAAGTCGCTACCCCTGGATTCAACTCTCCTGAAAACTCTTGCCAATCTAAATCGTGTCGGTTATCTCGAAGAATTCCTGAAGTTGTGCTTGCTAATATATTATTGCTGGCATCTACCAAACTCACTTGTATATTAGGTCGTATGATAGGACTGTGGCATTCTTCTTTCTCTAAACTATACAAATATACTTTAAATTTAACTAGCTGATTAGGCACTACATCTTGTACCTCTTTATAATAGAAACGCGTACCGCCTGGAGCTACTACTCCATTATTCATTACAAAGAATCTTCCTTGCGCATCTGTTCCATTGCTCGTATGGTCTTTGGGCATTCTCCAACACCAACCTGGACAAGGAGATGCTCCTGCTTGATTGGTAATTGCATAAGTCCCTTCCTCTAAACAGCCTGTAAGTTTACAAGTCCAATTTGATGGTACTATTGAAGATAAACAAGCGGTAGGTCCTGAACCAAAACTTTCTTCTATCAATATGCTGGAGGCTGGAAGATTAGTGTCCTTATATTTTATCGTTACTGTATAACTGCCTGGTGCTAAACCTGTAATGGTAGCGGTTGTACCTGTAGCGGTTTTGCCATCTATTTCATAAGTATAATCGTAAGAGGTTGGGGTACCTGTAAAGCGTACCGTAGCCTTACCGTTACAATCATAACTTGTAATGGTGTATGTCGTGCCTGTAGGTTCTGGAATTCTTGCTGTTACTGTTACTGTAAGTCCTAATTCACATCCTTTGGCATCTTTTATATACACTGTATGGGTGCCTGCTGGTAACCAAGCTGATTTACTGTTGCCATAGTTGCCATCGAACTTATATTGATATGGTGGAGTGCCTCCACTTGGGTTGGTAATGCGTACCTCTGCCTTATCTTTATTGGCTCCCGTGCCACAACCTATGAGTTGTGATACTCCTGCAAAACCTTGTAATGGGTTCGCAGGTTGGGTTATTGCAGCATTTTTAATGGTTTCGCAATTGTTGGCATCGACTACTTTTACAATATAGCTCTTAGCTGCTAAATTTGTAAATACTAACTGACTGCCCTTATCTACCCCATCTAAGAATACTTTATAAGGAGCTTTGCCTCCTGAAATGGTTACTGATATGGTTCCATTGGTGGCTCCATAACAGCCTGCTCCTACTGTGGTTACCGTTACTGTAGGCGCTACAGCAGCTACTAATGTAGCTGTTCCTGTGATGATACAACCTTTGCTATCGGTAACTTCGATTGTATATGCTCCTGCTGTTGCTGTTTCATAAGTGGCCGTATTGCCTACTACATTTTGAAGACTTTGTACTAAAGCTCCGCCTTGTTTCACTACATAACGGTAAGGTGGATTTCCATCTTTTACCTTGAGTTCTATCTTCCCTTTATTGCCCGGAAATACGTTACAAGAGATGTCCTTCGATACTGTCGCTCCTGTACCTCCATCGATAGAAAGCGGTTTCTTGATTTCAACAGTGTAAGTGGCTTTACAACTGTGTTTATCTATTACCGTAAAGGTGTGTGTGCCGGGATCTAAATTATTATATATATAGGTAGTCGCATTTTGAGTAGCTACCGTTGTTCCATTGTGCTGGAATACATAAGGCGCTGTGTTTGTGTTGTTGGATGTGCGTACCTGTACCTCTACCTTGCCCTTAACTCCGCCTTGCAAACAATAGTTGTTGTTCGCCGTATTGGTCGTAGCAGTCAAGGTGAGTGTTGGGGCATTTATCACGTTGATAGTACCTCCGTTTTGACAACCATTAGCATCACGAACTGATACTATATATATTCCTGTTTGGGTAATCGTAAACTTAGGTGAAGTTTGGTAGTCGTACAACACTTGAGAGGTAGAGTCTTGCAACTTATATTGCAAAGTACCTGTACCCCCTGTTGACGAAACTACTGCTTCGGTTACTCCATTACATCCTAAAATTATATCGTCAGGAAGTATTGTAACCAAATTAGGTGGAACTGTAATAGAAAATGTTCTAGAAGCCTCACAATTAGTATTATTGAGCTCTGCACGGAATTTTATAGTATGATTACCTGCATCAATATTTGTCCATTTGAAAATAGACCCTGCTGTGTAGGCTTGGAATGCTGCACCGTCTTTGCTTACATAATAAGTAGATGGGGCATTTTTAAGTGTTATCTGGTATTCTCCTTTTTGATTATTACACTTAGGTTGTATAACTTTTTCTGTTGTTGGATCTACTCCAAAGGCTTTATCATTATCTACATTTACTGTAAGGGTATGGGTAAAGCCACAAGATTCGGGGTTTTGGTATACAGTAAGATCATCAAAAGCGAAGTCGTTACAAGATGAAGTGTTCCACTTAGTACGAATACGTATTTTCAAACGTTTATAAGTACCTGGATTTACACGTGCTGCTGGAGTAACTCCTGTATTTACGCCTGTACCATCGGAAGCGAAGCGGAACCAAGCATCGGCATTATTTTTATTGGTAGGTATTTGTTGTGATTCGATACGACCTAATACTTTGTCTTGACCGCCTACTTTTACTACATTACCAGCATCGTCCAAAGCGACGATTTCCATAATCATCACTGGGTTTGTACAATTGGAAGAACGCACTAAGTTGAAGCCGAACATTTCGAACTCAATAGGTAAGTTTGGCATTACATCCATTACATCTTTTTCATAGAAGATCGCTCCATTAGCAATGAGCTGACCAAAGTCGACTGCTAAATAGCGGGAAGTATTATCAAGGCGATTAGTATGGTCGTTAGGGAAAATAGCATCATTTTGCCACCAGCCTGTTTGGATGTGTGAATAGATGTCACGTTTTCCTGCTACAAAATACTTATTCCAGTCCAATCGTTGATAGCGAGGATCTACTAATTGGTAAGCAGGGGTCATTCCTGGAGGAGGTGTGGTATAAGGAGTACCTTTACCGAAATCTTCTTTAAGCAAGAGACCTGGACGGGTAGCTGAAGGGTCGTCATAACGGATGGTAACGGTATGTACGCCTGGAGCTAAGTTGGTGAAACGGTTAGTAGTGGTTTCAGTACCACCATCTATACTATATTTATAGGTGTAATTAGGTTTGTTATTAGTAATTACTATAGTACCGCGACCTTGGCAATCATAAGTAACGGTAGGGTTAGGGAAAGAAGGTGTAGCTGGTTTATCTTTAACTTCTACTTTCAAGTTGCTACGTGTACAACCGATAGCATCACGCACAGCGAGTGTGTAACTACCAGGAGCCATCCATAGTTCGCGGGTGGTAGTCCAAACGCCATCACCGAAGTTGTATTCATAAGGTAGAGCACCTCCTTGTACATTGGTGAAGTGTACCAAAGCTTTATTGGCATTAGCACCAGTACCACAACCTACTAATTTGGCAACTCCTGCTGAAGCGATGAGTTCATTATTAGCGGTTCCAATGGTTATCATCTGTGCTACTATGGTACAAGAAGCAGTGCTACCATATTTGTAGCGCAAAGTAGCTGTATAGGTTTTACCAGGAGCTACTGTAAGTATGCGTCCTGATTGGAAAGTTACCCCATCGGCGCTATACTCATAGGTATAGCTTACTGTACTTTGGGGTTCTGTAAAGGTGATCTGCCCATTAGCACCACAGTTGATAAGTTTACCTGAGGCACTAACAGTAGGTGCAGGTAAGGTTTGCACTGTAACGGTAGCCTGATCGGTACAGCCATTGTAATCTATAACTTTAAAGCTATAAGTTCCTGGAGAGGTAACCGTAAAGTCGTAATAATTATGAGTAGCGTTATGGAGATAAGTAGCGCCATTATCATTACTAAATCCATAAGGCTGTGTAGAGCTCACTGTACCTCCGGTAGCAGATACACGTATTACTCCGGTTCCACACATTATAGGTGATAATACCGTAGCAGTAGCTTTGAGTTCAGGTATTTTTTTAATTTCTACTGTTTGGGTAACTGTACAACCATAAGTATTCTCTAAACTCACCTGATATCTACCATCATTGAAATAGTTTTGGAAGTCTACTACATTCACAGGATTAGCTGTGGTAGCTGTTACTTTGGTTACTGTACTTCCGTTGTTACTCACTACTATATCATAAGGTGGATAGGGAGCATCGGTAAGTTCTATGCGCATACCTCCTCTGCTATTGGCACACGCCATAGGAGTTACTGTTACTTTGAGTTTGGGTTCGCGTTTTTTTACAAAGATATTATCGATTTCGAACACACAAGGTACTGTAGTAGTTTTAGTAACTGTTTGTTTGATAAGTACTCTATAGGTACCCTGATTATTAATTGGAAAATTAGGGGAGTTTTGATAATTTGTAATGGTACTTGTACCTTGTAGTAAAGCATATTGATAGCCCGTAGCTGGTACATCTTTGATAGTGATAAGTCCTTTAGTAGTACAAATAACATCCTTTACCTCAGCTTTAGGAGCTAAGTTATTTTTAGTAATTTTGAAATAATAGTACACTACACAATTACCACCTCCATTGCTATAAGTTACTACTAAACGATAGTCACCTTCTTGATTAAATGTATATTGGGTGGTAGTGCCGTTGTTAGTATGCACATTTGCCCAAGTACAATTATAGGATTCAAGGCTTGGAGGGCATTCTTTAAAGCGCTGCGCTTCTTTAGCATTACAGTTGCCTTTTTTCTGCCATACAAAGTTTGTAGCATTAGAAACATTTACTTTTAAATTCACAGAAGCATTAGCACCACACAAATACACTTGAGGATAATACTGACCTGTATCTGGACAAATATATAATTCCCCATTGATCTGTTTATTTTCAATCATCTTATGAATGGGGTGATCAGCTTCGGCAGTATTAGGTTTTACCTCGTAGATTTCGTACATAGTAGCACAACCAGCTTTGGTTTTGGTCACTTTATAAGTACCAGCTTCTGAAACGGTAAGAGAACGATCGGTTCCTTTTTGTCCTTTGTTTGCTCCTTCGGTTTTTTCCCATTTATAGTTATCAAAGCCATCGGCAGCTGTAAGTACAGCATTGGCTTGACAAAGGGTAATGGTTTCTTTATAGGCACATTTACTAAAATCAGTTGCAACGGTAAAAATTGTAGGGGCTTCAGAAGCAGCACCACAAGAGCCTGCTAGAGGGAAACTGTAGGTTTTAATACCACCATTAACAGGGTTTTCGACGCCGTTATAGGTAGCGAAAGCGCTGTTTTCCACCTCATTAGCACAAGGGTCACGCCAATCGTTACAATTATTAGCAACTTGTACGCCGAAAGATATTTCTTGCCAAGCACTACCTCTTTTCACTAAACTTTTATCTACCGTAAATTTTATTTCACGGGTATTGGGGTTGTAAGTTGAAGGAGACACGCCTGAAGGTACACTAATACCGCTTACATTATTTTGTAAACTTTTAGGGAGTATATCGGTGATTACCAAATCTTTAGCATCATCATTCCCGGTATTTCTGAAGCGTATTTTATAACGGAGAGAAGCGCCAAAGGCTATATTGGTAGCATTGGTAACATCATTATTAGCTGCATCGTACACGCGTTTTTCGAGAGCGATGTGAGGTTGTATTACCTCTACGCTGAAGGCGAACATAAAAGGATAGTAGACGTCACCATTTGTACTAGCGAAGAGGCTTGCTGAAGAGGTATTATTTCCTAAGATATTATTTCCTGCATTGGGGAGATCAAAAATACCTACATCGATACCCAGTAGGTTTCTGGATTTAGGGTTACGGTCAAAATTTTCACCGTTTTCATCGGTGATAAAACTTTTGAAGAAGTTTTCACCTCTTCCTGATGCATATTCACGTCCTGGGGGGTGAAGGTATACACCTAAATGAGATGTTTTATTAGTTTTTATTCGGAGTCCATCGCCATAATAAGCAACATCGCCCTCTAAAGCAGCAAAGGCGATTTTGGCTTTTACGGGACCTGTAGGGACAGTTGTAAAGCCATCAATTTTTATTTCTTTAGTGGTGTTAGATATTTCTTCCCAACCATCGAACAAGGTGATGTTACGCGCTGGTTTAGATAGATCTTCATAAACTATAAAGAGTGTCCAACCGCCGGCATAGCCTGTGCTTCTACCCGTAACGGCTTGTATATTAGCGACGGTGTAAGTACCTGCTACACCAATGAGTTTATCGGTAACATCGGCTACATATATATAGGCATCATTAGAATCTAAGATTTTTGTTCCTATGATGTCTTGGTAATTAGCTGAACCTATCTTAAATTTTACTTGGTTGAACTTATTTCTATCGACTTTATTTTTACCTCCATACCATCCCCAACTACTTGCTGCCCAATAGAGGAAAGCTTTTTTTACCTTGCGTTCGCAGGTACTTCCTGGGTTAGGGTCTTTGACATTTGCGGAGCTAGAATTGAAAGTATTAAGGTCGTTATCAATATCGACAAAAACTTGGTCTACCGATCCATTCACTTTGGTTAAATCATCAAAGTTACCTGTTTTAGTGGTACCTAATACAGTATTACCTACCACTATCATATCTCCTTTGACAGTGTTTTTATAACGTATTTTGAATTGCTGTGCTGTAGTGCTACCTATAGCGACTAAAAAGAAACATTGTAATAGTATAAACTTTTTCATAATGTGAATGAATGTATTTCTTAAAAATGCTAATTACTAGAAAAAATGTGTGTATTATTAGACACACTTATCCTTTAAAGTGCAAAAATACAATATTATTTTTACACAGAAATAGGTAGTAAGAAATTTAACAGAAAATTAACGCTTTTGGGATGCCCCCGACTCACTTACTCGGCAATTGCCGACAACCCCGAAGGGGGACAAGCCGGAAAAAGGTGGTGGGAGGTGGTGAGAATGGTGGAAGGTGCGAGCCGCACGGGCGATAATGGAGCGGTGGGAGCGGTGGGAACTGTGAGAGTTATGGGAGCTGTGAGGTAAAAGTTTGGGGAAACTCTTACCTCTTAGCTCTTACCTTTTACCTCTTAGAGTTCAAGGGCTTGTTTTGGGTTGCCGTTCATTAGGAGCTCGATGGGATTTTCAAGAGCTTCTTTTACTGCTACTAAAAATCCTACTGATTCACGTCCGTCGATGATACGGTGGTCGTAAGAAAGGGCGACATACATCACGGGGGCAATTACTATTTGACCATTGCGCACTATAGGGCGATCGACGATGTTGTGCATACCCAAAATGCCTGATTGCGGTGGATTTATAATAGGAGTAGACAACATTGATCCGAATACACCTCCATTGGTAATGGTAAAGGTACCTCCGGTCATCTCATCGACCGTAATTTGTCCGTCACGAGCACGGGTCGCTAAACGTTTTACTTCGGCTTCAACACCGCGGAAGGAGAGGTTCTCGGCGTTGCGAATGACGGGCACCATCAATCCTTTGGGGCCTGATACGGCGATAGAGATGTCGCAGAAATCGTAAGTTACCTTGTCTTGTCCGTCAATCATTGAATTGACATCGGGGAAGAGTTTGAGGGCGCGTACTACTGCCAAAGTGAAGAACGACATAAAACCGAGACTCACGTTGTGACGTTCTTTGAAAGCGTCCTTATATTCGGCGCGCAACTGGTAGATAGCCGTCATATCAACCTCATTGAAAGTAGTGAGCATAGCGGTTTCGTTTTTAGCACTCACTAAACGTTCGGCTACTTTACGGCGCAACATACTCATCTTAGCACGTGTTTCACGACGCACACCTCCTGTGGGGGTTCCCATTGATGGCTTAGAGGCTTTAAGAGCGTCGTTTTTGGTGATACGACCTCCTTTGCCTGTACCTACTACTGTTGATGCAGGAATCTCGCGTTCTGCTAATATTTTACGAGCGGCCGGTGATAGTCCTCGATCTCCTGAAGTGGGAGAAGCTGATTGCCCCCGTTCCCCCGAAGGGGGACAAGCTGGTGTGGTGGGAGCTGTGGGAACAGTGGGGGCTGTGGGAACAGTGGGAGCTGTGGAGGCGGTGGGAGCTGTGGGAACAGCGGTTGTATCAATCAAGCATACCACTTGTCCTACTTTTACGGCTTCGCCTTCTTCGGCTTGCAATGTAATAATTCCGCTAGCTTCAGCGGGAAGTTCAAGGGTTGCCTTATCGGAATCTACTTCGGCAACAGCTTGGTCTTTAGTTACGTAATCCCCAGTTTTTACAAGCCAACGGGCTATTTCTACTTCGGTGATAGATTCCCCAGGTGAGGGGACTTTCATTTCCAACATATCGTTTAGTTTTAGGTGTTAGGTATTAGTTATTTCGTCGTTAAAAAGTTTTTCAATTTTGCTAAGAATCCTTTGCGTTCTTGTTTATCATTTTGCAAGAGAGTTTCGAGTTCTTGTCGGTTGAGGGTTATAAGCATATAGTGACCATCGAGTTTTTGGATTTTGTTTTGAGGCAAACGCTCCAAAAAGGTTTTGTAATCGAGTCCGTCGAGTACCTCATAAGCATCAGGGTCGTTTTCATCGCCGTTGATGACTACCAAACTAATGCGCCATAACTTTACATCGCCTTGACTGAGGTTTACTTGGGTAAAATCTACAAAAGGCGGATATTCATAAGGTAAAATAGTAGGGACGCCCTCTGTAAGAGCATAAGCTCCCATCACCTCTCCTCTATCATTTCTAAAAAACTGCTGACGTGCGATATATGCATCAGGGTGCTCATATAGTTGTTTTTCTATAAGCTGACTAAAGGCTTTTACCTTATCTTCGGCGGCTAATAACCGTTTTATCATTTCGTCTGACAAACATATAGGACGATAGACACCGAACAGATAAGATCCTCCTTTTTCACCTTCATAACATTTAACACCAAATTTAATATCGTTTCTATAATCGTACGTAATGGCATTGGGTTCATAAACTTCTCCTTCTTCATCAACTACTTTGCTACCCAATGCGGTGGCTACTTTGCCAATGAACTCTATGGCTCCTAACCAATCGGCTTCGGTACTGGGAGTAAATACGCGCACACCGTAGTCTTGGGTTTCGGTGTCGTAAGAGACTTCAAAACCGCGACCGCTAATGCCTTCTTGTCCCATCAGCATATAGCCCCTAAGCGGTGCATTCATCACTTGGGAGTAATGCTCATTGTTATTATCAATAGAGTATTGTACAAATCCGTCACGCTGGAGTTCGAGCAATTGCTGAGGAGTCATTTCCTCAGGTGCTTGTGTATTTTTAATGTAAAAAGTTCGACTCATTTTTTTAGGTGTTATGTGTTAGAAAGCTGCGTTCCCCATAGGGGTTGAACTTTGCCAAAGTTTGCGACGAATTGCTCGTCGTACTACGACTTAGGTTCATAAGGTGGTATATCTAACTTTTCAGGATTTCCTTTTAGAGTAACTAAAATCACTCCATTTTTAGCTTTCTCACCGTATTTTTCAGTAGCTTTTTTGTCTTTCAGCACTACGATACTCTCTACTCTTTTAGGGTTGATATTGTTCATAAAAAGCTTTCCTACTTCAGGATCTGAAAACTCTACATCATTGACAACAACCAGAGGAAAATCTTTATTAGGAACTTCTATTCTTGATAGGTTAGCTTTCTTAGAAGTATCTTTGCTTTTCTTCAAAGTAATGATAACCACTCCTTTTTCGGCTTTACTGCTACATAAAACAATAGCAGAAGGATCTTTAAATATGCTTTTAAGTACATTAATATTCTCAATATCATTAGGCTCAATTGCATTTAAAAAGATAGTACCTACCTTGTCGTCATCTATCAGAACACCATTCACCACGAGCAATGGCGAATTTTGTTCTCGTGACACAATTTTGGTAACTGTTTTTTGCGCTGATAGCGCATAAGAGGTTATCAACAATAGTAATGTAATGATTGCTTTCATATTGACGTTCAAAAAGCTCTATTTGTGAGGGCGAATTGCATTAGGGTGAATTGCCATTAGGACGAATTGTCATTAGGGCGAATTGCCATTCGCCCCTACGGGATAAATACGGCGGCAATGGCTTGGCTGTGACGTTTGCGGTCGCGGGTGTGACTGCCTGAGGCTGGGGCTGCATAAGCAGGTGTGCCTACATAACGCCATTTTACCAAATCAAAATTCATTAGCATATAGCCATAAGCGCCCATATTTTTTGGTTCTTCTTGCGCCCATACGAAATCGGTGGCGTGAGTGTATTTGGCTATGATAGCTTTAAGCTGCTCAACAGGCAATGGGAACAACTGCTCAATACGTACCAAGGCTACATCGTCTCTACCGAGTTTTTCACGCTCGGCATAAAGGTCGTAGTAATAACGGCCGGAACAAAAAACCACGCGTTTTACCTTTTCAGCATTGGCGATAGGGTCGTCGAGCACTTCTTGGAAATGCCCTGCAGCTAAATCGTCTACCGTTGAAATCACTTGTGGGTGACGCAACAAGCTCTTAGGTGTGAACACTATCAAGGGCTTGCGGAAGTTGGTTTTCATCTGTCGGCGTAAGAGGTGGAAAAAGTTGGCTGGGGTGGTACAATTGGTTACATACATATTGTTTTCGGCACAGAGTTGTAAATAGCGTTCTATGCGCGCTGAGGAGTGCTCGGCTCCCTGGCCTTCGAAACCGTGAGGGAGTAACATCACTAAGCCGTCTTGGGTTTTCCATTTGCCTTCACCACAAGAAATATACTGGTCGATCATTATTTGAGCGCCATTGGAGAAGTCGCCGAACTGTGCTTCCCATATAGTGAGTGTGCGCGGACTTGCCATTGCATAACCATACTCATAGCCTAAGACTCCATATTCGGATAACAAGGAGTTATAGATATGGAAATTACCTGTTGCTAATTGTTTAGTTTTTAAGTCTTTTAAGAAACATACTTCTTCTTCAGTATCTTCAGTTTTGAGCACAGCGTGGCGGTGTGAGAAAGTACCGCGTTGTACGTCCTCGCCAGTGATTCGCACATCGAAACCTTCGGTGAGGAGCGATCCATAGGCTAAGAGTTCCGCCATTCCCCAATCGATATGGTTATTAGCATACGCTTCTTTACGGTCGGCGATAATTTTCTTCACCTTATTAATAAAGGGTTTATCGGCGGGTAATTCGGTAAGTACGGCAGCTATCTGGTCAAGTTTTTCTTTAGCGATAGTTGTATTTACCTTTTGTAGCATTTCCTGAGGAGAGGCTATTTCAAAGCCCTGCCATTCGGTTTGCATAAAAGGTTTTAATATTGTAATCGGTTCTTTTCGAGAGGCTTCGAGGCAAGTATCGAGATATGCTTTGTAAGCATTTTCTATTTCGGTAACATACGCTTGTTGGGTAATCCCCTCCCCTATCAGTTTTTGTGCGTATATATGGAAAGAATTATCGTGTTTTCCGATAGTTTTATACATTATCGGTTGAGAGAATCGGGGTTCGTCGCCCTCATTATGACCGTATTTGCGATAGCCAAAGAGATTGATATACACATCTTTGCCAAAGGTTTGGCGGTAATCAATTGCTAAGAGGAAAGTATGTACAACGGCTTCGGCATCATCGGCATTGACGTGAAGTACAGGTGATTCGTTCATTTTTGCAATATCGGTGCAGTAGAGAGAGGAGCGCGAATCGGAGAAATTAGCAGTAAAACCAACTTGGTTGTTCACCACGATATGCACAGTACCTCCATTAGTAAAGCCACGCAAGCCGCACATTTGAACAGTTTCGTATACTATACCTTGACCTGCAACGGCTGCATCACCGTGAATGAGTATGGGCAAGGCTTGACGGATATTTCCTTGACAATAGCGGTCTTGTTTAGCGCGAGTAATCCCTCCGACGAGTGCATTTACAGCTTCGAGGTGTGAGGGGTTTGGCACTAAGTTCATATCGACGGTTTTGCCAGTACGGGTGTTGCGCTGGGTGGTAATACCCAAGTGGTATTTCACGTCGCCATCGAACCAATCGTCCATTTCGTAATCTTTACCATCGAACTCAGAGAAGATATCTTGTGGATTTTTGTGGAATATATTAGCTAATACATTCAATCGACCGCGGTGCGCCATACCGAGTACGACGTGTTTTACGCCTTGTTCGGCAGCTGCTTCGATCATAAAGTCGAGACCCGCTACAAGGCTATCATTACCCTCTAATGAGAAACGTTTTTGACCTACATATTTTGTATGTAGGAAGTTCTCAAAAGAAGCAGCCTCATTGAGTTTTTGGAGGATTTGGAGTTTTTCTTCTTTAGAAAACTGAGGGGTATTATGGTTTTGCTGTAATCGTTTGACAAACCAATTGCGTTCTTCGGTATTGCGAATGTGTTGGAACTCCACTCCTATAGATTTACAATAGGAAGCTTGGAGTTTTTCGACGATAGTGCTGAGGGGTGCGGGGGCTAAGCCTATTTCGCGAGCGGCATCGAAAGAGGTGTTTAAATCGGCGGATGTGAGTCCGTAGTTTTCGATAGCCAAGGTAGGGGTATAAGGCTCACGAGGGCGTAGCGGGTTGATTTGAGCGAATAAGTGTCCGTAAGTACGATAATCGTTGATGAGGTTGAGGACGGCGAATTCTTTTTTGACCTTATCAATCAAGGCGGGGTTTTCGTCACTCACTACTTGTTGTGCCATTGCGGGTATAGCTTCTTCAACGGAAGTGCCATATTGCTCTTGAGCAAAATCAAAACCTTGAAAGAAAGCGCGCCAACTAGGTTCTACCGCATCGGGGTTTTCTAAATATTTATCGTATAAATCGCCGAAAAAAGCCGTACTTGCGGCATTCAAGAAAGAATACTTATCCATAAAATAGCAATTGTTTCGTTTGACTTTCGTTAATAATAGGCAAAGGTAGTATTTTGTTTTGAATTAGCAAGGGGATTTGTATTAAAAAAAATAAGATTTTTATAAATATTTGATTTTCAAGTATAGTGGGAGCGAAATGAGGGGAGCACGAGCTACAAGCTTGCACAAGTGGGGGATAATGGGAGCTGTGGGAATTGTGGGAGCTGTGGGAGTTGTGGGCTACAAGCTCGCGCCAGGGGAGGGATAATGGGAGCTGTGGGAATTGTGGGAGCTGTGGGCTACAAGCTTGCGTCAGCGGGAAAAACTCAGATAATCTTGGAGAGTCTCGGAGGAGGCAATAGCACTATTAGAAAAATCTATTAAATTTAATTGTTGTATTTAACAAATTTATTATATCTTTGCAGCGTAGAATTAAAAAAATAACAACATTATGAAATTAAATACCTTAGGGCTTGACAAAGCCAAAGTAGAAAAAGAAATCGGCTTGCTAAACGTATTGCTTGCCAACTATCAAACGTATTACCAAAACTTGCGCGGTGTACATTGGAATGTAAAAGGAAAACGCTTTTTTGAACTTCACGTAAAATTTGAAGAGCTTTACACTACCGCTCAAGAACAAGTAGACGAAATTGCTGAACGCATTCTCACCCTTGGAGGTGTGCCTTTCCACACTCTCGAAAGCTATGTGAAACACACTTCTGTTCCTGTAGGTGAAAATATTTTTGACGATGATAAAACAGTGCGTTTGATCATTGATACTCTTAGCGCATTATTGCCTTTGGAAAGAGAATTGTTGAACTTCTCTGACGAAATAGGCGACGAGGGTACTAACTCACTGATGAGCGACTTTATCTCTGGCCAAGAGAAAACTGTTTGGATGCTTAAAGCTTACTTAAATGAAGTTGTGTAATCAATTGATTATTGACAATTGACAAAGTGCGGTGTTTCATATTGTGAACATCGCACTTTTTATTTTGGAGGGAGGAGGGAACTGTGGAAGCGGTGGGAGTAAAAAATTGTTGTTAATTAAGAAATTATTATTACTTTTGCACAACCACTTAAAAAGAATATAAAATGAGTGCATTGAGTGTGAATCACCTATTGGGTATCAAGTATATCACTGAAAAGGATATACAGTTAATTTTTGAGACTGCTGACCATTTTAAGGAGGTCATCAACCGTCCTATAAAAAAAGTGCCTTCACTGCGCGATATTACTATTGCTAATCTTTTCTTCGAGAATAGTACACGCACACGCCTATCATTTGAATTGGCAGAAAAACGACTTTCAGCTGATGTAATTAACTTTTCGGCTTCACAATCTTCAGTTACTAAAGGAGAAACTTTGGTAGATACTGTAAACAATATCTTATCGATGAAAGTGGATATGGTAGTAATGCGCCACCCTAATCCAGGGGCAGGAGTCTTTCTCTCACAACAGGTGAAGGCTTCGATTGTAAACGCTGGCGATGGGGCTCACGAACACCCTACACAAGCGCTTTTGGACTCGTACTCCATACGAGAACGTTTGGGTGAGGTAGCAGGTAAGAAAGTAGTGATTGTAGGCGACATATTGCACTCACGGGTGGCACTTTCTAATATTTTTGCCCTTCACAAACAAGGTGCTGAAGTGATGGTATGCGGGCCTCAAACGCTCATTCCTAAATATATACACGCATTGGATGTGAAAGTAGAAACTGACTTACGCAAAGCACTGAATTGGTGTGATGTAGCGAATATGTTGCGCATCCAAAATGAGCGCTTAGATATCAGTTATTTTCCTTCTACTCGCGAATATGTACAACAATACGGACTCACCAAAGAGATTTTGGATAGCTTAGACAAAGAAATTGTGATTATGCACCCAGGACCTATCAATCGAGGGGTAGAAATCACCAGTGAAGTAGCTGATAGTGACCAATCAATTATCTTACAACAAGTAGAGAACGGAGTTGCCATACGAATGGCAGTAATTTACTTATTAGCTAACAAGTAAGAGGTAAGAGATAAAAAAGTTTTCCTTTAGGGGGCGTTTGCAAAACGCCCGTACATAACATACTCTAAAAGCAATTGGTTATCAGATTTATAGACTTTGTCAAAGTTTTGGGACTTTGACAAAGTTTATGATGCAAAAGTGATTCTGAGACTTTTTGGACAGCGCTTTTTTATTTATCAGTTGCTGTTATCTTTTTAGTCTGATAGTAATAAGGGCAAAAGCAAAAGTGGTAAAGAAAGAAAAAATTGCATAGACAAGGGCGGGTTTGGTCATATCGGTATTGCCTATGAGGGTTCCTGCTACTAATATAGCTAAAGCTGTGTTTTGCAGTCCTACTTCTATACTAATAGTTGTTGCTTGTACTCCTGAGAGTTTAAAGGTTTTTAAAGCAATGAAATAACTGAGAATCATTGCACTGAGGTGCATTAGCAGTGTAGCAGGCAAAAGACGAATTATCTCATCTACCGAGATACCACTACCTCCTGATTGTTTATCTCCAAAGAATTTAATAAAAAACACAATTCCCAATAATATCGTATTGATAACCTTTAAAGGAAAACGGATTTTAAGGGATATGTTAGGGAAAAATCGGTTGAAAAACAAACCTAACAAGGCGGGAATGATGATAATTTTAGCTACTTCCCAGACCATATTGAAGATAGGTAAAGAAACTTCGGTATGACTTCCCATAAAGATTGCTACTGCCCAATTAGACAACAGTGGAATGGAGAGCAGAATGAGCAAACTGTTGATAGCAGTAAGCGCGACGGCTAAAGCGGTATCGGCTTTGATGAGATAGCTGATAAAGTTAGAGGTCGTTCCACCAGGACATATTGCGACGATGATGAGTCCGACTTTTTCGGCTGGAGGGAGATTAACTAATTCGGCAATGATAAATGCACAAATAGGCAGAAAGACCATCTGCAAGAAAAGCCCCAAGTATAGGGGCTTTGATTTTTTGAATATATTCTCGAAATCGGCAAAGCGAAGGGAGCTACCTATCGCAAAGGTGATAAGCATCAGAACTGCCGAAAGAAGATAATCTATAAACATTAGTAATTAGGTTTTTCTAATAAGTGTAAGTATAATTGGCTTTATGGTTGCTATTTTTCTTGTATTCCATTGATTTAGGGCTGTTGTTGCTGTTCCATTGATAAGAGAAAGAGCGAGTAGCATTCTCTAAATCTTGGTAGTTCGCTTGAGTGTTGTTATACAGATTGTTTGTATAAGAAACAACATTATGAGCGGCAGATCTTAGCAGAGGATCCCTATAATAATCGCCATAGTAGTTGTAGTTACTTATCAACTCTATTTCAGCTAAATATTTAAAAAGGTCTCGTTGATAGATATTCGGTTTATTATCGTATTGATAAGTACAAGAGCCTTTGGTTTCTTCTCTAGGTATATTGCCTATATAAACTATTTTCTCAAAGGAAGCTACTGTGCCATCGGGATTGAGAGTATAGGTAAAACGGTCGTTAGAACCAGGAGTAGGATCGGTGGCAATCATTTTTATTTTATTAGCTTCATAAGTATAACTATATTTTTTTGTTTCAGTTCCATCAACCGTAGTTTTACTCGCTACTTTGTTATTAAGATATTCATAGGTAATTTTTTGAACATTATCACTACGAATGATAGATTGTAAGTGATTTTCACTGTAATTAAAATTATAAGAATAATTTCTATTGCTTTGAGAATTACTTTTGAGGGTGATTCTTTTTATCAAATCACCTTCATAGTCAATGGTATAGACTTCATCAGTAGTAATAGATCCATCTTCTACTATTCTTACTCTACTGAAAGTTGTTATTTTATTTCCAGTTAAAGTATAAGTATCTGTAGTTTTTACGGTTTTTCCTATGGAAGTAGTTACCTCTTCTACAATTGTTTTAGGGAAAACGTTACTATAGGTAGTTTCATTGTTATTATCGTCTTTTCTACAAGAGAGCAGTACAAGAGTAAGTACTGCTAATAATACTATTTTTCTCATTTTTGATACACTTTGATGGGACAAAGGTAGCAATAATTTTTTAATTAGCCAATTTGTAGTTGAGCAAAATCATAAAAAGGACTGCCAGATTGATTCTGGACAGTCCTTTTTTCTATGAACTCATTTAATTATTTCTTGAGATATAACCAACCTACTTCAGATTGTTTTTTATTATTCTGATCGTAGTATTCGATTACATAATAGTAAGTACCTTGAGGGAGTTTATCGGCAGCTTCGACGGTTGCACGGGCGTCGGAGATTCCTCTAAACACGCGGGTTACGTTGTCGTAGCCGTTTACCTCGAATACTTTCACGCCCCAACGGTTGTAAATACGTACCACATTGTTTGGATAGTTTTCTATACCACCAATATGGAAGTGGTCGTTTTTACCGTCGCCATTTACTGACATACCACTGTAAGGGATGATTTTATTCACTACTTCTACGGTTACTGTAGCAGAGCTACATCCAGCGGAGTTACAGATTTCGTACACAAAGGTATCGGTTCCTGTAAATCCTGTGTGAGGACGGTACTCTATTGTGTTATCGCTATTTACCATCACTGTACCATTTGCTGGAGAGGTTACTACATTAGGGGTAGTTGCTCCGTTGAGGGTATCGTTTGGCAATACTGCAATATTTACAGGTGTATTCACTGCTGTAGATGCTCTATCATCGACCGCTACTGGCAATACTGTAGGAGTTACTGTTGTAGGTGATACAGTGATTGTTACTACACCTGTTACACAACTTGTAGGGGTTGCCGTTGTACATACTTGATAAGTAATAGTGTATGTACCGCTTGCTGTGCCGGTTGGAACGGTTACTGTTCCATCAGGATTCAAGGTTGGAACGGTTCCTCCTGGTACTTGTGGCGTTGCTGGAGTTACTACGGTGATAGTAACGTTACCTGTTGGGCCTGTAGTAACTGATTGAGTTCCTACAGTTCCTCCTGTGGTGATATTTCCAGCTGTAGTTGTGGTTGTATCGGTGTATACCATATTGTTGTTTGGCAATACTGGTACTGGTTGTCTCACCGTTACTGTCACTGTTGCTTCTGTACTGCAAGCTGTAGGTGTTGCTACTGAACAGATATGATATGTATATGTGTAAACTCCTGGGATTGCATTAGCTGGTACCGTTACCGAACCGTTGCTTCCTATTGTAGGTACTCCTGTACCTGTTGGCGCAGTAGTTACACTTACTGTTACATTAGTAGCTGTTGCTGATGCAACTCCATCGACAGTATCATTACTCAATATAGTTCCTACTACTGTTGCTGTACCACTCGTTGGCACATCGTAAGTATTATGACCTGCTGTAGGTGTAGCTGTTGCTGTAGGTGATACAGTGAGTACTGTTGTACCACTTACACAAGTACTTGGTGTTGCTGTTGTACAAACATCGTAAGTAATTGTGTAGACTCCTGGAGGCAATGTGCCTGGGACTGTAATAGTACCATCAGGATTCAAGGTTGGAGTAGGAGCTCCAGGTGCTGCACCTGGTGTTACTACTACATTGGTAATAGTTACATTACTTCCTGTTGCAGAAGCAGTGGTACCGTCTGGTTTCACTATATCATCATTGTTCAAGATACTTGGTGTTGTACTAGTACCTGTTTGCGTTACTGTAAGGTTTTCAGGACGGATAATAGGTGATGGCTGACTTACAGTAACTGTAAGGGTACCACTTGTACAAGCTACAGGTGTAGCTGTTGTACATACATCATAAGTGATAGTATATACACCTGGAGGTGTGGTAGGTGGTATTTGTACATTACCTGTAGTTGGATCTATCACTGGCGTATTAGGTGTGATAGGACTTGTTATAGTAATGGTTACATTTCCACCAGTACCTGCCGTTGCTGACTGAGTACCTACTGTATCGTTTGTCAATATGTTACCTATTGTACGGGTTGTTGTACTTGTAGGTGTTGATGGTACTATTGGTAAATTATCTGGTGTGATTACTGGAACCTCGCCTACTACTACTGTAGCAGTTGCTGTTTTACAGTTAGAAGGATTCAATACTTCACACACTCTGTATACAATATTATAAGTACCTGACTTAGTACCTGTTGGTACAGTTATCTTACCTGTAGTGGTGTTTAAAGTAGGTGTAGGTGTACCTCCTAAGCTTGTTGCTGGAGTTACTACTGCTATAGTTACAGCTGTTGAACTTACTGGGTTTCCACCTAAAGTTGCCGTATCTATTACAGTTTCTGTTGAAGTAGTTCCTGGTGCTAAAGGATATACCTTAGAAGGTACTACTAATTCAGGGGCTCCTACAGTTACTACTACAGTGCGCGTTCCTGTACAGTTAGTTGGGTTCAATACTTCGCAGTAGTTATACGT
>NZ_JAESPJ010000058.1:0-1414 GCF_016806945.1 Capnocytophaga genosp. AHN8471 | reverse complement strand
TGACAATGCCTTTACCACTATCACCACCACTACAGCAACCAACTTGAGTTTGGCCCTTACAGGTTCACAAAACTTATCAGGTTCAAATTATAAGGTAGAGGTATTCAACGAAAAAACAGGTTGTAGCATCACAGGAGTACATACAGTGAAAGATGCTAATACCTTCGAGATAACCTCAAGTAACCCAGTGAGAGCCATTTGTCATAATGGAAATGGTAGTATAATGCTTACCTTTGTAGATAAAGATCTCTCTAACGGAGACCAATCTACAACAGGCTTTACCTATACAGTTACAGCAGTAAGTGGAGGAGCGACCATTTCAGGAAGCATACCAGTTGGAGGTAATACTAGAACACTTACTTTAGTAGGAGGATCTTATGATATCGAAGCGATTTCTATAGCTACAGGTTGTAAAGTAGCGAAACATCGTTTTGTAATACCATCAAATCCAGCCGAGATAAAAGTGATAAATGTATCTCAAAAAGTATCGGTAGATTGTGGTAATCATAATGGTGTAGTAGCACTTACAGTTATAGGAGGAGAACAAACCTATACAGTAACCCTTGCTCCATTAGGAGGAGGAACGCCCAAAGTACAACCTAATGTACCAGAAGGTTATCCAGGTATTGAAATAGCAGGTTTAGACGCGGGTACTTATAATATTACAGTAGAAGATGCCTTAGGCTGTACAACAGCAACAGGCACCCTAAGTGTAACATTAGCACCTTATAGTGCTATCAATACCGCAAGTATTACAGTAGCCACAACTTCAATTACTTGTATAGATGCTAAAGATGGAACACTCAAAGTATCAGGAGTAACAGGAGGAGTACGTCCTTACCATTTTATATTGTTCAAAGGCTCAACAAAATCAGATGAAATATCAGGAGTTAATGGAGATGAAGTTACTTTTAGTAACATAGAACCAGGTACTTATCACATAGATATTTTAGATGCTCAAAACTGTTCAGTAACCCTTGCAGGAAGCTATTCATTTGTAAATCCAACAGCCATAACAGCCGATATCAACGCTCTGAACTCTAAGTTTGTAACTTGTAAAGGCACAAGAGACGGCAAGGTAGAGATAGTGAATATCACAGGCGGGACAGGAACATATACAATTAGTATAGCCAGAGCCGATACTAAACAAAACGTAAAAACACATCGAGATGTAACAAGTTCAACCGATCTGTTTGATGAATTAGGAGTTTTAGAAGGCACTTACTATGAGGTAGTAATAAAGGATAGTAACGATTGTACGATGACTAAGACCTTGTCATTCACAGTAGAAGAATTACCAGATGTTACAATCAAGGAACTCAAATACTATGGTACTTGTCAAGCAAGTTCTAATAGTTACGTAGATTATTTAGAGGTACATTTCAACAATCCATCGCCCGACTATAGTAAGATA
>NZ_JAESPJ010000008.1:0-113240 GCF_016806945.1 Capnocytophaga genosp. AHN8471 | reverse complement strand
TAGATATAAGTATACGGTGGTGTTCCGCCACCTGCTGTAAGCGTTACTCGTGCTTTGTTGTTGTTTGAACACATCGCTGGCTCGCTAATGGTTGCCGTAAGGGTAAGCGCATTGGGCTCGGTGATGGTTACTGTACGGGTAAGCAAACAGTTACCGTTATGACTAAAGGTAATGGTATGAACTCCTGCATTGAGTCCATCGACCTCAAAAGTCGATGCTGTTGTAGGAATTGTATATCCTATTCCTGAACGAGTTGTTCCATCTACTGATACTCGGTAGCTACCTCCGTGTAGGTTCTCCATCTTGAAGGTTACCTTACCGGTACTCAAACCTTTACAAGTTACACCGGTTTGACTTACTACACTCGCCTTAAACTCTTTGCCTGATGGAACTACTACTTGCTTGGTGATCTCTTGCTCGCAAGATTTTGCTTCTTGGTAAACAATTATATCATCGATAGCAAAGTCATTACCTCCGCTTCCTACTGTTAAATTTCTAAATTCTATACGGAAAGAAGTCGCTGTTCCTGGATTGAGCTCTCCTGAGAACTCTTGCCAATCTAAATCGTGTCGGTTATCGCGAAGAATTCCTGAGGTTGTGCTTGCTAATATATTATTGCTGGCATCTACCAAACTCACTTGTATATTAGGTCGTATGATAGGACTGTGGCATTCTTCTTTCTCTAAACTATACAAATATACTTTAAATTTAACTAGCTGATTAGGCACTACATCTTGTACATCTTTATAATAGAAACGCGTACCGCCTGGAGCTACTACTCCATTATTCATTACAAAGAATCTTCCTTGTGCATCAGTTCCATTGCTCGTATGGTCTTTTGGCATTCTCCAACACCAACCTGGACAAGGATATGCGCCTGCTTGATTGGCAATTGCATAAGTTCCTTCCTCTAAACAGCCTGTAAGTTTACAAGTCCAATTTGATGGTACTATTGACGCTAAACAAGTTGTAGGACCTGAACCAAAACTTTCTTCTATCAATATACTTGAAGCTGGAAGATTGGTATCTTTATATTTTATCGTTACAGTATAACTGCCTGGTGCTAAACCTGTAACAGTAGCGGTTGTACCTGTAGCAGTTTTGCCATCTATTTCATAAGTATAATCGTAAGAGGTTGGGGTACCTGTAAAGCGTACCGTAGCCTTACCATTACAATCATAACCTGTAATGGTGTAAGTCGTGCCTGTAGGTTCTGGAATTCTCGCTGTTACTGTTACTGTAAGTCCTAATTCACAACCTTTGGCATCTTTTATATACACTGTATGGGTGCCTGCTGGTAACCAAGCTGTTTTACTGTTGCCATAGTTGCCATCGAACTTATATTGATATGGTGGAGTGCCTCCACTTGGGTTGGTAATGCGTACCTCTGCCTTATCTTTATTGGCTCCCGTGCCACAACCTATAAGTTGTGATACTCCTGCAAAACCTTGTAATGGATTCGCCGGTTGGGTTATTGCAGCATTTTTAATGGTTTCGCAATTGTTGGCATCGACTACTTTTACAATATAGCTCTTAGCTGCTAAATTTGTAAATACTAGCTGACTACCTTTATTCACTCCATCTAAGAAAACTTTATAAGGTGCTTTGCCGCCTGAAATGGTTACTGATATAGTTCCATTGGTGGCTCCATAACAGCCTGCTCCTACAGTGGTTACCGTTACTGTAGGCGCTACAGCAGCTACTAATGTAGCCGTTCCTGTGATGATACAACCTTTGCTATCGGTAACTTCGATTGTATATGCTCCTGCTGTTGCTGTTTCATAAGTGGCCGTATTGCCTACTACATTTTGAAGACTTTGTACTAAAGCTCCGCCTTGTTTCACTACATAACGGTAAGGTGGATTTCCATCTTTTACCTTGAGTTCTATCTTCCCTTTATTGCCCGGAAATACGTTACAAGAGATGTCCTTCGATACTGTCGCTCCTGTTCCTCCATCGATAGAAAGCGGTTTCTTGATTTCGACAGTGTAGGTGGCTTTACAACTGTGTTTATCTATTACCGTAAAGGTGTGTGTGCCAGGGTCTAAATTATTATATATATAGGTAGTCGCATTTTGAGTAGCTACCGTTGTTCCATTGTGCTGGAATACATAAGGCGCTGTGTTTGTGTTGTTGGATGTGCGTACCTGTACCTCTACCTTGCCCTTAACACCGCCTTGCAAACAATAGTTGTTGTTCGCCGTATTAGTCGTAGCGGTCAAGGTGAGTGTTGGGGCATTTATCACGTTGATAGTGTTTGTCTTCTCACAACCATTAGCATCTCGTACGTATACTGTATATGTACCCGTTTGACTCACTGTAAAAACTGGTGTGTTTTGATAACCATACAATACCGTAGTCCCTTTTCTCAACGAGAATTGCTTAGTACCTGTACCACCGGTAGCTGTAGCTGTAATGCTTGTCGTTCCATTACAACCTATGATAACATCATCGGGAGTGATGAGAACTAAATTAGGTGGATTAGTAATGGTGAATGTACGGGTTACCTCGCAAGTAGGGTCATTAGGTAAATAACGGAATTTTACAGTATGAGTTCCCGCTGGAATATTGTTCCACACAATATCAAGTGAGTTAGAAGGCACAAAAGCACTTCCATCTTTACTTGTGTAAGAAACACTTAAATGTGCATTTTTGAGAGAAACTTTATAGGTACCTCCCTCTCCATTACATTTAGGTTGAATAATTTTCTCAGTATTTGGAATTATACCAAATGCTTTGTCGTTATCTATATTTACTGTGAGGGTATGGGTAAAACCACAGGCTTCGGGTTCTTGGTAGAGATAGATATCATCCATAGCCAAGTCGTTACCATTAGTTTCCAAACTATGTGAACGAATGACTGCTATGAGCTCGGTATTGTTACCTGGGTTAAGCGGGCGTTCAAATACAGTCCAATTATTACGATCTTTTGCTCCTCTAATACGAGGATTGATACGTACAGAAACAAGAGGTGTATTGTTATTAATAGCTGCTTGATTAGCATACAATTCTATAGAAAGGTCGGGGGCACCACTTGGATAACGCCAATCGTTGAATCCTAATAGGTTCATCAGTGCTACCGAGAATTTTATCTCTTTGTTAGCAATAATGTCCTTCATAGGTCGCTGATAAAGAATTGCTCCCTCGTGTCCTAATACATTACCGATGTTCACCAAGAACACACGCCCTTGAGGTAACCCTGAGTGATCGGTAGGTGCCCACCAAGCAGGGTTATTAGGATTTAGAGCTTGTGAGACAACATATTCACCATCGGCAAGACCAGTGCCTTCACGGTTGTATCCTGCCCAAGGAGTACCATAACCATTTTTAGGCATAGAACCATCTTGTAACTCTAAATAATAAGCCTTGTTGATATATTCATTACCTCCGTTACGCCCTGTACCAAAGTCTTCTAAGAAGAGTACATTCTTACTAGGAGGATTGGCATCAGCATATTTTATAGTAATGGTATGTGTACCTGGTGTAAGATTTGGAAAGACATTGCTACCCGCAGGATGACCATCTATTTCATAGGTATAGGTATAAGTACTTTTGTTGTTACCCACTGTAACTATTCCTTTTCCTAAGCAATCATAAGTAATAGAAGGAGTGAAAACAGGTTCTGTAATTTTTTTAGGAACAACAACCTTTAAATTAGTACGTGTACAACCTATCTTATCACGTACTGATAGGTTATAAGTCCCCGGTAGCAACCAACGTTGGTGAGTAGTTGTCCATACTCCATCACCAAAGTTATACTCATAAGGTTTTACACCTCCTTGTACATTAGAGAAACGCACCAAGGCTTTATCTTCATTAGCTCCTGTACCGCAACCTATTAATTTTTCTACTCCTGCAGAGGCAATGAGGTTACCACCAATAGCATTACCCATTGTGCGTGTAGAAGATATAGTACAAGAAGCAGTGCTACCATACTTATAACGCAAGGTAGGGGTATAAGTTTTACCTGGCACAAGATTGACAAATTCACGACCTGATTGGAAAGAAGTACCATCTACACTATATTCATAGGTATAGGTTACGGTGCTCTGAGGCTCACTGAAAGTAATTTTAGCTTTCGCTCCACAATCAATAAGGGCATCGGTAACTGTGAAAGTAGGTGCAGGTAAGGTTTGTATAGATTTTGTTGTTTGTGTTGAACAACCATTAGCATCTACTACTGTAAAGTTATAAGTACCTGCTGAAGTTACTTCAAAATCATAATAATCACCTGTGAAATTATTAAAATAAGTTACCCCATCACGTGTAAACTGATAAGTAGCACCTTTAGTACCACCACTTGCTGTTACACGTATTACTCCGGTTCCACACATTATAGGTGATAATACCGTAGCAGTGGCTTTGAGTTCAGGTATTTTTTTAATTTCTACTGTTTGGGTAACTGTACAACCATAAGTATTCTCTAAACTCACCTGATATCTACCATCGTTGAAATAGTTTTGGAAGTCTACTACATTCACAGGATTAGCTGTGGTAGCTGTTACTTTGGTTACTGTACTTCCGTTGTTACTCACTACTATATCATAAGGTGGATAGGGAGCATCGGTAAGTTCTATGCGCATACCCCCTTTGCTATTGGCACACGCCATAGGAGTTACTGTTACTTTGAGTTTAGGTTCGCGTTTTTTTACAAAGATATTATCGATCTCGAACACACAAGGTACTGTAGTAGTTTTAGTAACTGTTTGTTTGATAAGTACTCTATAGGTACCCTGATTATTAATTGGAAAATTAGGGGAGTTTTGATAATTTGTAATGGTACTTGTACCTTGTAGTAAAGCATATTGATAGCCCGTAGCTGGTACATCTTTGATAGTGATAAGTCCTTTAGTAGTACAAATAACATCCTTTACCTCAGCTTTAGGAGCTAAGTTATTTTTAGTAATTTTGAAATAATAGTACACTACACAATTACCACCTCCATTGCTATAAGTTACTACTAAACGATAGTCACCTTCTTGATTAAATGTATATTGGGTGGTAGTGCCGTTGTTAGTATGCACATTTGCCCAAGTACAATTATAGGATTCAAGGCTTGGAGGGCATTCTTTAAAGCGCTGCGCTTCTTTAGCATTACAGTTGCCTTTTTTCTGCCATACAAAGTTTGTAGCATTAGAAACATTTACTTTTAAATTCACAGAAGCATTAGCACCACACAAATACACTTGAGGATAATACTGACCTGTATCTGGACAAATATATAATTCCCCATTGATCTGTTTATTTTCAATCATCTTATGAATGGGGTGATCAGCTTCGGCAGGATTGGGTTTTACCTCGTAGATTTCGTACATAGTAGCACAACCAGCTTTAGTTTTTGTTACTTTATAAGTACCAGCTTCGGAAACGGTAAGGACGCGATTAGTACCTTTTTGACCTATATTACCTCCTGCTGTTTTTTCCCACTTATAGCTATCAAAGCCATCGGCAGCTGTAAGTACAGCATTGGCTTGACAGAGGGTAACGGTTTCTTTATAGGCACAATTGGTAAAATCGGTATTTACAGTGAAAAGGGTTGGAGCTGCTGTTCCTGAGTCGCAAGAACCCGCTTGGGGAAAACTTTTAGTTGTAAAACCATCGGAAGTAGGATTTTCTACTCCATTATAAGTAGCCGAAACACTATTTGCTATTTGATTGGCACAAGGGTCACGCCAATCGTTACAGTTATTAGCTACTTGTACACCAAAGGATATTTCTTGCCAAGTACTATTTCTTTTGACTAAATAATTAGCTACTGTAAATTTTATTTCACGAGTGTTAGTATTGTATGATGTAAATGTAACTCCTGAAGGTACATTGATACTAGTTACTTTGTTTTGTAAACTATTAGGAAGCACCTCTGTAATTACTAAATTTTTAGCATCGTCATTTCCAGTATTTCTGAAGCGGATTTTATAGCGAAGAGAAGCGCCAAAGGCTATATTGGTAGCATTGGTAACATCATTATTAGCTACATCGTATACGCGTTTTTCCATCACAATATGAGGGGCGATTACCTCCACATTGAAAGCGAAGAAGAATGGATAGTATGAATCTTGTACTGTATAAGGGCTGATTGTAGCTGTAGTAGCGTTGTTATGCAGAAGATTATTGCCATTATTAGGCAAATTGAAGATACCTGCATCGAAACCAAGCAGGTTAGTAGATTTAGGATTTCTATCGAGATTGGCTCCTGTTTCATTGGTGATACTACTATTGAAGAAGTTGTTTTGATTACGACCAGGAGCTGATATTTCAGTTCCATTGATGCGAAGTTTATCACCATAAATTCCTATTTCTCCTTCTAAAGCTGCAAAACCAATTCTAGCTTTTACTGGACCTGAAGGTACGGTTTTAAATCCTGATATACTAATATCTGGATAGCGACCGCTTCTCACTACTGAAAAACCGTCAAATAAAGTGATATTACGGCTCTCACGAGCCAAATCTTCGTACACTATTACTAAATTCCAACCTGCGGCATATCCTGCTCCTGAATCTTCAGTACCGAAAGGGGCTTGCATATCGGCAACAGTGTAAGTAGCTCCTATATTTGTAAGTAAATTAGTAACATCAGCACGATATACATACGCTCTCTGACCTTTGTTTTGATCCCAGCCTGTAGAGCTCACGATGTGATTACCATCATAGACTTTATGACCTACAAGATTGTGGTAAGCTCCATTACCTATTTTGAATTTTACCTGACCAAATTTTGATCTTTCCAAACGAGGATTACGCTGGTTGTCTACCCTTTCTTGTGTATAGGCGGCTGCCCAATACAAATAAGCTTTTATTACTCGCTTGTTACAAGTAGACACAGGCTCTTTTACATCAGCTGAACTGGAGTTAAAAGTACTTAAATCATTATCAACATCGGTATATTCCATATTGATACGAGAGTTGTCGTGATCTCCATTATATGGGGCATTGGCAGGGCGCGAATCTCCTTTATTGAGTATAGCATTACCCACTATAATCATATCCCCTTTCACCGTTTGTTGAAAAAGAGGGGTAAATGGTATATCTTGAGCAACCGTTGTAACAATTGTTGCTAAAAAGAAACATTGTAATAGTATAAACTTTTTCATATTGATATGAATGTATTTCTTAAAAATGCTAATTACTGAGAATGAAAATATGTGTAGAAATTGACACACTTAGGGTTTCACGCGCAAAAATACAGTATTATTTTTACATTCCAATGCTTTATCAAGACTTTAACATCATTTTAACACTTATGTAACGAATATTTTTTACCTAACTTACACATATATTGTATAAAAATAAAAATTAGAAAAGTTGTTTTTTTATGTTATATTAACAGTGCTAGATACGATAGCCTCTGATCTTCCGAAGAGTAAAAGCCTATGTAGGGCGTAAAGTGCAAGATTATAATAAGGCTGTAGGGAATGATGATATTTACAAAAAAAGGTAGTTTGTCGTTTCTCAATGGTATGAATTTTGTACTTTTGCTTCATCAAAAAAATATTACTTTATGAAGAAAATCATTTTTATAGCATTACTATGCTGGGCTGGGACTACTTTAAGTGCACAAAGTAGTGAAGAAATACAAAAAGAACGCACGGGCTATGAGCAACCTTATCATCCTGAAGAAGATGGGTATATGCGTATCAACCAGCTATTGCAACAGGCTAAAAAAGAAAACAAGAAAGTACTCGTACAAATTGGTGGTAACTGGTGTGTGTGGTGCTTGCGATTCAATCACTTAGTAACTACCAATCCTGAATTGAAGAAAATTCTCAACAAGAAATATATCTATTACCACTTAAATTTTTCACCTGAAAACGAGAATGAAAAGGCTTTTAAAAAGTATGGTAATCCTGGAGTACAATACGGTTATCCTGCATTCCTTATCCTGAGTTCTAAAGGCGAAGTGCTCTTCACTCAAAAAAGTGAAGATTTAGAAGATGGTAAAGGATACGATCCTAAAAAGGTTAAGAAATTTCTACAAGGAAGGTTATAAATTAGCTAATTTGGCGATTTGCCAATTCATCAATGATATTAATTACTTCTAAAGCCTCACTTGCAGGTACGGGGTTTTCTTTTTTTCCTATGAGAGCTTGATAGAAATCTTCGTAAAACTGTCCATAATTACCGTGTTGAGCTGTGGTGAGTGTGCGACTTTCAAGCGTATGCAAAATGCCATTAGGCTCTTGAATATTTGGTAACCAAGGTGTAGGAGCAGGAATAGTTCCTGCCACTAAAGCAGTTTCTTGTCCGTCAAAACGCTGTTGTAAAAAACTGCCTTTAGTGCCGTGTAACACGTATTCCCATTGGCGTTCTAAGGCAAAAGTAGAAGATTTGAGTCGTACGCGCAACTGATTGTCATAGAAGCATATCACTTCAAAATAATCGTCGGTTTGAGTACCTTTGCGGAGGTAACCCAAATCGGCGTATATTTTTATAGGTTTCCCAAAAAGTTGTAAGGCTTGGTCTATAAGGTGTGCCCCTAAATCATAAAGTGCTCCTCCCCCACTTTTAGCAGTTTCTTTATGGGCTTTGGCACTGATACTATCACGGAAACGATCAAATCGTATTTCTACTTCTTTAAGTTCGCCCAATACACCACTTTTTACTATTTCCTTTACTTTCAGATAATCACCATCATAACGACGATTTTGATAAACGGTGAGTAGCTTCCCTTTTTCTTTGGCTAAAGTATTGAGAGCACGAGCTTCTTCAGCAGTTACCGTAAAAGGTTTTTCAACTAATACGTGTTTTCCTGCTAAAAGAGCTTCTTTGGCGTACTCATAATGAGTTTGCACGGGAGTATTGACCACTACCACTTCTATGGCAGGGTCTTGTAGCATTTCAGCTACTGAACGATACAATTTGCTTTTGGGATATAATTCACGAGATTCCGAGCGATGGCGTTCTACCACCGCATAGAGGTTAAGATGAGGATGTTGAGCGATAAAAGGGGCGTGGAATACACGTCCGCTCATTCCAAAACTACAAAGTGCTATATTCATTTTTCAGGTAATAGGTAATAAGTAACAGGTTATGGGTAACAAAACGTTAATCTTTAACTATTAATACTCCATAGATATTCTCAAAAAGCTCTTGCATTCTTTGATAATCACTTTGCCGAATAGCAAGCTGTAACTCACAGTTCTCAGTGAGGTTTTGTTGGGTGATGGTGAGGTTTTGCTCCTTTACTACCCTCATTACTTTGTTCATCAATGGATAATCAAAACGGATACGCAACTCTTCAGTGATGAATTTTTCTTCAATTTCAGCCTCTTGTAGGGTAAGTTGGGCGGTAGTTTTATAGGCTTGTACTAATCCGCCTACACCTAACTTGATTCCTCCAAAATAACGCACGACAATTACCAATATATTAGTGAGTTCAAAGGACTGAATTTGTCCGTAAATAGGAATACCTGCCGTATTATTAGGCTCACCGTCGTCGTTGGCGCGATAACGTTGGGCAGTTCCATAACCCAATTGCCACGCATAACACCAATGTCGTGCCGAAAAATGAGCTTTTTTCACTTCTTCAAGATGTACCTTTATCTCCTCTTCGGAAGTAACAGGAAAAGCATAGCCGAGAAACTTGCTACTCTTTTCCTTAAAGATTACTTCTTCTATAGGGATTGCTATAGTTTTGTAAGTATCCATTATTCAGGGGTCAAGTTTCAGGGGTTATTGAAAGGTGTATTTCACTGAGAGTCCTGTACGGATTGTGGTCATTGGAAAGGCTGTAGAAATAGCCGATTTAGAGAAATTGTATTGGAAATAGTACGATGCTAAGAGGTTACGACTGAGGGCATACTCGGCGGTAAGATTACCCAACCACGAGGTTTGCCCAGCAGTTACTTGGTTGTTAAATATTTCCATATTGCGTATTACGGTGAACTCATTGAGGTAAGAAAGCGTACCTTTGAGTACTAAATCACTCTTCAGCGTAGTGAGATTACCATTCACACGGGTTACAAAGCTCAAGTTTTTAAAGCGATAACCTAATCCAAATTTGTATTCGCGCTTGAGAATTTCAGTAAGATAATCATTGTCTAAACTGATAGAAATGGTACGATCACGGTTGAACTCTGCCAAGAGACTCATAGAATTTTTAAGTTCCATATCGGCGCGAATAAGCGGATTGAACTGCTCGGCAAGGGTAACCGTAGAATACAATTTTTCATTGAGGAAGTCGCCTGCTACATTCGTTTTATTAGGATTAGCAGGTTCATACTCCAAGTTGGTACGGAACTCACTAAGTGAATAGCTCGCGCGATAGCCGTGGGCTAATGAGAAACGGCGGAAAGTATTCTTGATAAAATCGATACGCATCAAGCCTGTATAACGTATATTCCACTCAGGGATAGGAATATTTTTGAACGCATCAAGTGATACACCACTGGCACTACCGCCAGAATACGCTGCAAAGAACGCCGGTATCATCACCGCCTGACTTTTTTTGCTGTATCCTATAGGATACCCCTCGGCATCTACTGATGAAGGGTTCAACCCGCGAGCATCGGCTAAGCGGCGTGCGACGGTGAGCCGGTTATCTTTAAAGCGTTCAAAGGCAGCCGAGTTGTACTCGTCTATTTTGTTGAAAGCAGTTGCGATGAGGTTGGTAGAAATATTAAAGCTACCTACCTGATTGCCCACTAATTTGTTGTATACAAAATTGCGCACCTCAAAGGTTTCGGTATAATTTTCAGTATATTGTCTATTCCCTTTTAAATTGATTTGTAAATCAGGTATTGGTTGCAAATTAGCGGTGAGCAAGAGTTGTTTTTCTTGTGATTTGATATATTGGTCGTTGAAATCGGCAAATTCGGTAAGCTGACCGCGCTTAGCCATTTCGTAGCGCAAATCGGTTTGGTCGCCAAACATAAAGCCTGCCGAAGGTTTGAACGTACCCAAGAATCCTACTTGCTGGGTGTAGCCAGGGATGGTGCGAGCATTAGTAACTGAATAGTTCACACCAGCGGTTTTAATCATCGTTAAAAGCGTTTTTCCAACACTTGCTTTCTCACCTCTTGGGGTAGCTTTCACGCCTAAGTAGCGATAGAGCTGATCAAAAGTAAGGTTTGCGGTAAAGTTATGAGTGTTACCATTTTGCAAGGTATTCACCTCTTGGCGCGCCAATTGCAAGAGGGTTTGAGACCCACGTTGATAATCAAAATCACCTGAATATGTATAGTTGGCACGTAAGAACTCAAAGTAAGGGAACTTTGCAAATGGCAATTCGTAATTCACTTGGAATTTAGAGAAGAAGTGATCAGGAGTTCCTAAATCCCAGAAGTTATTCCATAACGATACCTCTCTATCTACTCCTGATATATCACCATTGGCATCATACCTATAGTAATTGCGAATGATACTATTGTTAGTTGCATTGAAATTGAGTCGCAATGATTTGGTGAGATTATAGTTGATAGCATATTGGTGATTCATCAAGTAATTGCGTTGTTGCAATTCTGGCAAAGCGCGTTGCTGACTTGCATTCACACCATCGAAATGCACATCGCGGAACAACTGCTTAGTAAACGAACGATTAACATCTGCAGTGAACATAATGCTTGTAGGCAAGATATTCAGATTCATATCAGCCAACCACTGCCAATAACGTTTGCCTACAAACTTGCTACTTTTTTTGAAAGGCTCTACCGTTGTAGGTTTAAACGTATAGTTGTACATAAAGCCTGCACGCACTTGTTGCTCATCTTCATAACTAAGCTCGTAATCGCGGTGGTTTTTCTCGTTATAAGCGTAGTTAAAAGTAAAGTTTTCGATGTTGTAGATATGGTTCTTTTGTCCTTCAGCTAAGTTTTTCTTCACCCCAATAAGGTTGATACCGCGTCGCAAGGTATAATCTTCGGCTTGTCGCTTGATAATTTCACGTTCATTTTCATTTTGGGCAACATCCAAGCGGTCTTGCAATCTGATATCTTGATATACAGGATCATACTCTGGTGTTGAGAGCTTTTGAGAGTGATTCAAACCTACGGGTATTTGCATATTCCACTTAGGAGGCAAGAGTTTCCCTGCATTGATATTCATCATCACGTCGTACTCACGGGTACTTTCGAGCGCACGTTGGTTAGGCGCTTGATCTACAGCTCCAAAGCCGACAGTGTGCATACGTCCTGTAGCCGAAATATTCAGTAATTCAGAAGCATTAGCATCCAATGAACCAACGGCAGCCCAGCCACCGCGATTTTCTAATTCGGCAACACGGAGTTCGTTGAACCAAAACTCACCACTGAGGTCGTGCCCCGATGCATTTTTAATTCCCAACATCACCGCACGCACGCTACCTAAGGATGGATTTCCTTTGATGACATAGCGGTTTTGCCCCGCGATATGAGGAGTAGTGTAAGGACTAGTAATTACATTAAAATTGTGATCGTAATACGTTTCATCACTCAGTCCTCCTACACTTCTAAGCTTGATAGCTTTGAGCTTAGTGAGCACTTCCATTGGGATATTCAGTTCGTTTTCTTTAGGCCATATTAGGTAATCGGCACTTGCTCCTGCAGGAGTTACCTGCAAGGGAACTTCTATTTGATAGTAGTTGTTATTGAAATCTGTACCTATTCGTATAAAAGCCACTGCCTGATTATCGGTTAAAGCATTGTTCTTATAGGCTTCGGCGTGTACAAACATCTTGATATATTTGTATTGTCGCAAGTCAAAACGCAAGGCTTTATACACTGCACGGCTATCCTGATCTCTAAGGTCGCGCACAATGTACGACAAGGCTTGTTCGTTTTGTTCTACCAAAGTATTATTGGTATTGATACGTTCGCGGTGCACCCCCGGTGGCATACGATAAGGAATAGGCTGACGGTTTTCGTTCTCGATAAGGTTAACGGAGTTGATTTCGACGGTAGTAGCTGAAGTAACGCCCAAACTTTCATTGAGTGGATAATTGTAGTAGCGCCAATCACCACGAATAAGGTCGAGTGTACCGAAGCGTAAGAGCATCTCGTTTTGGAAACCAGTGAGATACATACGCATGTGTGTCATCGAATTGATGATGTTAATTTGCTCAGTTTTAGAAACCGTTCCTACAGGGAAGCTATAGCCTTCACGCCATAATGCACCACTAGCAATTGGTATTTTGTACTGTATCCAGCGGGCAGACACCTGTTGTCCATTAGGTGCTTCTATTGAAACTGTACGAATATCGTTCACATAAGGGTCGGAAGTAGTAATATTAGGGTGCATACGCACGCGATATTCAAGGTAGTTATTGGCGGTATTCATCGTATAATCGCCATTGATATCCTCATGATCAGGTATGGTTGTAGAACCTCTATTGCTATCGGTATTATTTACGGGTGAGTTTCCTTGAGTACCATTGTAGTTGTAGTAACGATTAAGAATACTCCCGCTACGTGCCAAGAAATACTCATAGTTATCCATCGCAGGGTCATTAGGCGAGGTAGCGAGGTTGTTCGTATAGATATTTCTTTCATCGGCATCGGTAAGTCCGTCGAGCCCTATATCTTGCAAAGCGCGGTTAGAAGGATTCTCATCGAAAGCATAAACTAAGGATTGAGCGGCAGGCACTTTTCCCCAAGAGGTTTGGTTAGTGCTAGCGGTAGACGAAAGTCCTGGCAAGCCATTTTCATATTGCTTACGACCATCTTTGAGTACATCTTCAGAGATATTTCCTAAGTTGAACACCAACTCCCCATTACCACTGTATTCACCTGAATAGTAAGGATCCATTACCCAGAATTGTAGGAACTCTATATTGCTTTCTTGGAAATCAGAATAGCTCATACCACGCATAATCCCCCCCCATTTATTTTCGGTATTGAAAGAAGGGCTGTTGTTATAAGGGCCTTTTACATTAGGATAGTAAGCCAAATCCAAAGTAGTTTGTACAAGTGATTGTCCTTGCGCTAATTGCTGTTGTGGGAAGATTTCTTCTATAAAAATACGGCGAGTACTATTTTTAGAAATTTCATTACTGTTTATATCCGAAGGTTTTTGAGCTGAATAGAACACAGGATCAATAGTATACCACGCCAATTTAGCACGCCCAAAACCATTGCGCAAGTTATTAGCATCGGTAGGGTTGCTACCGTAAAGCGTACGTGAAGCTGTGCCACTACCTTGTCCAAACTCTAAAGGTGGACTCGCTAATTTCCAAGCCAGAGGTGAACGTATATCAATAGTTGCTTGAGCTGACTCAAAATCATCTAAATATACAGTAGTTTCACCGTTGAAATCATCGGCTTTCGGGGTGCCTGCTCTCAAATAAGCAAACTCACCACGCAGTGAGAGGTTAGAAGGAGCATCGCTTTTAATCGTAGGAATACGATTCACCCAACGAGTAAGGAAGGGCAACTCAGTAGAATAGGTAGCTCCTACCCCAAAGATAGTATTGTTCACACTCTCTTGTCCGTAGCTAGTTTTCTGAGTATAAGGACGTTCACGTAAATTTACAATAGCTCCATTTACGATGAACTTATCGCTGAACTTATGTTCCACATTCACACCCATATAGCGCGTGGTCTGTCCGCCAAAAATCAAGTTGTTTTCTACGGATACTTGTATAGGTAAATTAGAAGCTTCTAAACTTGCGTTGATAATTTCCACTGTACCCGATTGGTAATCCACCAAATAGTCGATACCCTCCACGAGTATACGTCCACCTGCCGTTACGGTTACCGAACCCCGCGGGACGTTGAAAGCCCCTAAGGATATGCCCCGACGTGAGGAAGCTTTGTAGCGACCTTTCATTACGAACTTGTTCTTATCACCGTCCATTTGGGCTTGTGACTTAGTGTTTTTATACAGTGAAGTATATACGTACTTTTTCTGATTGTTGTTATAAGAAAGAGGGTTGCCGTAATCTGTTCCTCCTCCTAAAGTGTTGTAGAGAAAACTACCAAAAGGTTCTACTTTAGTAAAGAAGATTTTGCCGTACTGTTCATCGATAGTAATGCCAGGTAGGTAATCGAAGAAACCATCACCTCCTGGTTGTGGGTCGTTGTATTTATTGAGGCGGTCGAAATTAAAAAGGTTGAGCAAAATACGATCGTCTAAGCTCGCAGGCCAACCTACATTATCCACCTTTTCTATATAGTTGATAGGCGACGGATTAGAATAGAAGATATTCATACGAAAATCTTCAGCTGAAAGTCGCGCTGTACCTACCGAATAAACGTTTTTCATCATCAAATCCCAAATAGGGTCATTCACGTTCAAACGGTTGCTTTTGAGCATCTTCAGTACTAAAAGGTTATTGGTAATAGCATTGTTTCCCCCACCGTAAATCTGGTTAGTAGTTGCCGAAATACCATCATTAGCAAATTCACCTACTTGGTACACTTGGCTACCATAGGTATATTGGTAGGCTACTGCGAGTACTTCATCACTGCTCAATGCTGTAACAAGTGAAATATAACCAAGTTTATTATCTACTTTATAATCAACTCCTTCTTCGAGTTTTCGCGCATTTTCAATGATAGCATAGTCATACCCCTGACTTACATACGAAGCATTTGTACCAAAACCTTGTTGTACTGTTGCCACATCGCGAATTGCCTCAGTAAGCACCGAATTAGGTGTACCTAACTTTGTAGGGTCGTATTTATTAGCACCATTGGCAGGCATATTGTTAGTAGTGGCATTGAAGAAAGCTGCACCTGCTTTATCTCCCAAACGGGTATTCACTTGTTTAGGTTCTCCTAAGTCCTGCAATGCCAAAATATTGCGAATATTACCCATACGGCTATTACGGTTGGTAACCCATACTTCCAATCGGGTGATTTGTACTTTACTATTGATAAAAGGATAGTTCTCTAAAGCGCGGTCATAATTATCGCGAAAGAATTGTGCTAAGAAGAAGTTGCGATTTTCATCGTAGTCTAAAGCCGAAAATTCAAATTCGGTAATGGTACCACCACCTTGTGCGCTCACCGTTTTGCGCTCAGATTTCTGTTCAGAAAATACTCCTGTGATAGTGGTACGCCCAAACTTTAGTTCAGTTTTCACCCCAAACAGACTTTGGGAGCCCGTAATCAGTGAGTTAGACATTGGCATTGAGATATTTCCTAACTCTACTTTCTGTACGATATCATCTTCATCGGGAGCGTACTCTAATTTGAAGACATTTTGAAAATCAAAAGAAGCTTGAGTGTCGTACTGAGCATTGAGTTTCAACCTTGTTCCTATTTTACCAGTAAGTCCTAAACTGATGCGTTGTTCAAAATCTAATCCCCACGAGCTTCGGTAACGCGGACTCACTATAGGGTTATCATTACGTGTGTAACGCACCCCTAAATCTACCCCTACACTCCCTTGCGGTGTGAGCTCTATATTGCGCCCCCCAAAGATACTCTCAAAAAAATCGGAATTTATGTACAACTCAGGCAATAAGTTTCGTTGTGCTTTTTTCTTATCGGTAGTACCTGTTGTCGTATCACCCAAAGTTGCGAGTTTCTCATCGTAATACGCTTTCATACGCTCACGCAGTACCAAGTTTTCGTATTCCTTTACGGTAAGAAACATAGGAGTTCTAAGGTCATACTTGCCGATTTTTTCAGTATACACATAGCGATCAAGGGTAGGGTTATATGTGTACTGCTGCACAATACTCTTAGGTTGCTCTAAGCCCACACGCCCAATGCCATTGCGCACTGTCGTCTCGGTTTGAGAACCTTCTGTAGTAGTGGGAGTTACTTGAGCTTGAGTTGTTAAAACACTGAAAAAAAGTAGTATGAATAGTGTATAAGTATATTTCATAATGGGGTACAGATACATTATAGGGAATATAAATCGGGGCAAAGATAAAAAACTATTGACAATTTGCAATTAATAATTAACATTTTTAACAATCGTTAATTACAGTGCAGAGTATTAGAGTTTTGACACAAAGGCTAAGTTTTAGGAAAATGTTTAGTGATGAATAAGTAATTTTGGCAATAGTTTTTAACTCTACTTTTCTATATCAAATAATATAGTAATCCAATTTATTTATTCTATCTTTGCCCTAAAAAGTTCCTGAATTTTAGTTTTTTCAAACACAAAATCATTTATAGAAAAAATTGACAAGCTCAATAACTTTTTTTAAACACAAATTTACTAAATGAAAGAAAATAACATTGAATTAGAAAAGATCGAGAAGTAATGAAAATCCTTTTTGTATAGATTTGTCATCCCTTTAAAAAAGAATTTATTAGTTGTTAATTGCTAATTGTTATTTTTGTTGTACTTTTGTGCCTTTGATTGCTAACCACTGTTTACTGATGAAAAAGCAAATTACCAATACTGTGTTAATGGTACGCCCTGTGCGCTTCCGTATGAATGAACAAACCGTTGTAAACAACTATTTCCAAGAGGAAATGGATTTGAAGAACGACGAAATAAACCTCAAAGCTCAGCAAGAATTCGACACTCTTGTGGATAAACTATGTGCTGTTGGAGTAAAAGTGATTGTTGTAAACGATGTTTATGAACAAAACACTCCAGATTCAGTATTCCCGAACAATTGGATTACCTTCCACCAAAACGGCGATGTGGCTATCTACCCTATGTTTGCCGAAAACCGCCGACGCGAACGCCGTGAGGATATTTTAGACAAAGTAGAAGCTGAAGGTTTTGATATTGAAAACGTATACGACTATACCGATGCCGAAAAAGAAAATATCTTCTTAGAAGGTACGGGCGCTATGGTACTTGATAGGGTAAACCGCAAAGCCTATTGTGCGCTCTCTCCTCGTGCCGATGAAGAGCTTTTTGTTGAGTTCTGCGAAGATTTTGAATATACTCCAGTGATTTTCAAAGCCTATCAGCAGGTAGGTAATGAGCAATTACCTATTTATCACACTAATGTAATGATGGCATTAGGTGTAGATTTCGCAGTAGTGTGCTTAGACACCATCACCGATAAAAGTGAGCGCAAAAATCTTTTACATCATCTCAAAGAAGACAAAAAAGAAGTAATTAACATTACCCCTAAACAAATGGAACAATACGCTGGCAATATGCTACAAGTACAAGGAAAAGAAAGCAATTACTTAGTAATGAGTGATGCTGCCTATAACAGTCTAACTCCCGAACAACGAAAAACTATAGAAAAGCATACCGCTATTATTCACAGCAATTTAGAAACCATTGAAACTTGTGGGGGTGGTAGTGCTCGTTGTATGCTTGCAGAAGTCTTTAACCCTCTAACATCTAAACACTAATAACTAAAATGGACAAAAAAGAATACATTCAAAGTAAAATACGCGACATTAAAGACTTCCCTAAGGAAGGTATTATATTTAAAGACATTACCCCTCTACTAATGGACGTAAAAGGGGTAGAATACGTAATAGACCTATTGGTAGAAAACCTACACGGTCAGAAAATCGACAAAGTGGTCGGAATGGAAAGCCGTGGATTTTTCTTTGGTATGCTCCTTGCTCAACGCTTAGGAACGGGTTTTGTACCCGTACGCAAAAAAGGAAAATTACCCTATAAAACTCTTTCACAGACTTACAATTTGGAATACGGGCAAGATATGCTCGAAATCCACGAAGATGCCATTGCAAAAGATGAAAAAGTACTAATTCACGACGATATCCTCGCTACAGGAGGTACTGCCGAAGCTGTAGTAAAACTTATAGAACGTCTCGGAGGGGATATCGTGCAGCTTGATTTCCTAATGGAACTACATTTTCTCAAGGGACGTGATAAACTAAAAAATTACAAAGTGTATAGCATTCTGTAAAAATCAGAGAATTGAAAATTACTTATTAGAAATGTTAAGACTTAAATATCAATTATTTAAACATTTCTAATTAAAAAAATATACCAAAAAATTTCGCTACTTAAATAAAAAATCCTACATTTGCGCGAATAAAAACAAACAAGTAATGAAAATAAAGAATTGCATTCTATATATCACTTTATTTGTAATCTCACTGTTACCTCTAAAAGGTTTTGCTACCGAAAATGAAGGAAGTGAGGAGTTTAATATCAATGAGTTAATAGATGAACACATCGGGGATTCTCACGATTTCCACTTATTTGATTACAATGGGCACACTTATTCATTGCCCTTACCTATAATCCTATGGACTGATAACGGATTGGTAACTTTTTTGTCAAGCGCTTTTCATCACGACAACAAAGGAACTGTTGTAGTTGAGAAAAACGGACAGCGGTTTGTTCGCTATAAAGAGGATATCTACTACGCCAATGCCGATACGCCCCTTACGTTTAACGCTCAAGGTGATGTAACCAATGCACGCCCTCTGAACTTTTCTATTACTAAGAATGTCGTTTCATTGATGTTAATATCAATACTATTATTGCTCACTTTCATTGCGGTAGCGCGTTCATATAAAAAGAATCCTAAAGCTCCAAAAGGATTGGCAGGTCTATTGGAACCTATCGTAATCTTTGTGCGCGATGAAATAGCTATTCCTAATATAGGAGAAAAGTATTACAATAGATATATGCCCTATTTGCTTACAGTCTTTTTCCTCATTTGGGTAGGAAACCTCTTCGGACTTATACCTTTCTTCCCTTTTGCAGGTACAGTAACCAACAACATTCTCTTTACGGGTATGTTAGCTCTTTTCACACTTATCCTTACCTTATTTAGTAGCAACAAACACTATTGGCAACACATTTTTGCTCCACCTGGGGTACCCTCGTGGATATTACCTATTATGATACCTATCGAAATATTGAGTGTATTCACTAAACCTTTTGCCTTGATGATACGTTTGTTTGCTAATATGACAGCAGGTCACATCATCGCCCTAAGTTTGATATCACTGATATTCATATTCAAATCAGTAGCGATAGCCCCTGTATCAGTTGCCTTTACAGTGTTTATGCAAATGTTAGAGTTATTAGTAGCCGTATTGCAAGCTTATGTTTTTACACTGCTTTCTGCACTATTCATAGGGCAAGCTGTAGAAGAAACACACTAATCAACCTAATTAACACAAGTAACTAATTAATTTTTATAAATATGACTTTATCTTTAGCAGGAATTGGGGCTGGATTAGCAGCCATCGGAGCCGGAATCGGTATTGGTAAAATCGGTGCTTCAGCCGTAGAAGGTGTAGCACGCCAACCCGAAGTCTCTTCTAAAATCCAAACTATGATGTTGATTGCAGCAGCTCTTATCGAAGGGGCAGCCCTCTTCGGTATCGTTGTAGCTTTCCTCAAATAGTACTAAAAAAAACCGTTGTGTAACGGTTGGTTGCACAACGGTTCTTTACTGACAACACCTAACACCTAATAATTAAATACAATGAATTTATCACATCCTGAAAGTTTATTATTCTGGAATACCATTATCTTTCTCATCTTGCTCTTCCTCTTAGCAAAATATGCTTGGAAGCCAATAATGAATGCCGTAAAACAACGCGAAGACTCTATAAACAAGGCTTTGGAAGCTGCTGAAGAAGCTCAAAAACAAATGGCAAACCTCAAAGCCGACAACGAGCGTCTTTTAGCCGAAGCACGCGCTGAAAGAGATGTTATCTTAAAAGAAGCAAGAGATATCAAAGATAAAATTGTAAGTGAAGCCAAAGAAGAAGCCCATCGTGAAGGTGTAAAACTCATTCAACAAGCACAACAGGCAATTGAAAGTGAGAAGAAAGTAGCTTTAGCACAACTAAAAGACCAAGTTGCAGCACTTTCTATCGAAATGGCGCAAAAAGTGATGATGAGCGAGCTCTCCGACGAGAAAAAACAAACTGCCCTCATCAACGATTATTTAAAAAGTGTTACCCTAAACTAAATAGGTTATGTACGGATTCAGAGTAGCAAACAGATATGCCAAGGCTCTCTTGGAATACGCCCTACAGCAAAATGTCTTAGAGGCGGTTTTCGCTGATATGACCTTGATAGATAAAACTATAAAATCTCATAAAGATTTGGAACGTATGCTCATCTCCCCTATCGTAAAAACAACGGTAAAAAAGAATGTGCTCTCCAAAATCTTTACTACAATAACTCCCGAAACCTTGCGTTTATTTGAATTACTAATTAAAAACGGACGCTTGTCTATTCTCGGGACAGTAGCTGAAAAATTTGTAGTACAATACAACATCTATAAAAATCACAAAGTAGCAGTGGTTACTACAGCTACCCCACTGAATGACTCTACCCAGCGAGAAATGCTACAAAAGGTAAAATTACTTACTAAGAATGAAAATGTTACTCTTGAAAACAAGGTAGATAAAAACATTATAGGAGGCTTTATCCTCCGTGTAGGTGATGTCCAATACAACGCTAGTGTAGCTCACAAACTCAACCGATTGCAACAAGAGTTCCAAGAAAAATTGTTTTTGTAAGTAAGAGATAACGTTTTCTAGTTTGATATTTACAACGAAAAATGATAAAAACTAACAACTAAGAAATAAAACCTGAAAAAATGGCAGAAATAAAAGCCGCTGAAATTTCAGCAATTTTAAAAGAACAATTAGCGCACTTCGATGCCAATGCTTCTTTAGAAGAAGTAGGAACGGTATTACAAGTGGGAGACGGTATTGCGCGTATCTTCGGACTATCAAATGCGCAATATGGTGAATTAGTGAAATTTGACAACGGACTACAAGGGATTGTCCTCAACCTCGAAGAAGACAACGTAGGGATTACCCTCTTAGGACCGTCAACTGATATTAAAGAAGGTGATACTGTAAAACGCACGGGGCTCATCGCTTCTATCAACGTAGGCGAAGGCATCGTAGGTCGTGTCGTAAACACCTTAGGGCAACCTATTGATGGTAAAGGCCCTATTACGGGCAAACTATACGAAATGCCGTTGGAACGCAAAGCCCCTGGAGTTATCTTTCGTCAGCCTGTAAACGAACCTTTGCAAACGGGTATCAAAGCTATCGACGCGATGATTCCTATAGGTCGTGGGCAACGTGAGTTAGTAATTGGCGACCGTCAAACAGGTAAAACTACCGTGTGCATCGATACAATATTGAACCAAAAAGAGTTCTACGATGCAGGTAATCCTGTATATTGTATCTATGTAGCTATTGGTCAGAAAGCTTCAACAGTAGCAGGTATTACAAAAACCTTAGAAGATGCTGGTGCTTTAGCTTATACTACTATCGTGGCGGCTAATGCTTCCGATCCTGCTCCTATGCAGGTATATGCTCCTTTTGCAGGAGCTGCTATTGGCGAGTACTTCCGCGATACAGGTCGCCCTGCGCTTATCATCTACGACGACCTTTCTAAACAAGCGGTGGCTTACCGTGAGGTATCGCTCTTGTTGCGCCGTCCACCCGGACGTGAAGCTTACCCTGGTGACGTCTTCTACTTACACTCTCGTCTGTTAGAGCGCGCTGCCAAAGTGATTGCCGATGATACCATTGCACGCCAAATGAACGACCTCCCCGAAAGCATTGCCTCACTCGTAAAAGGAGGTGGTTCCCTCACTGCTTTACCTATTATTGAAACTCAAGCGGGCGACGTATCAGCTTATATCCCTACTAACGTGATTTCTATTACCGACGGACAAATATTCTTGGAATCTGACTTGTTCAATTCTGGAGTACGTCCTGCTATCAACGTGGGTATTTCCGTATCACGTGTTGGGGGATCAGCTCAGATTAAATCTATGAAAAAAGTAGCAGGAACGCTCAAGTTAGACCAAGCGCAGTACCGCGAACTTGAAGCCTTTGCTAAATTTGGTTCTGACCTCGATGCAGCTACTATGGGGGTTATCGAAAAAGGAAAACGCAATGTGGAAATCTTAAAACAACCACAAAACGACCCTTACCCCGTAGAAAATCAGATCGCGATTATTTATGCAGGTTCTAAAAATTTATTGCGCCAAGTACCTGTAAATAAAGTTAAAGAATTCGAAAAAGAATACTTAGAATTCCTCAATGTATCTCATCGTGACATTTTAGATCAACTCAAAGCTGGCAAACTCACCGATGAGATTACAGCCACTCTTGAAAAAGTAGCCCAAGATTTAAGCGAAAAATACGCAAAATAGTAAATACATCTTTTTAAATATTTATTCTTATGAGTGTTATTATATGGATAATTATTGGAGCTGTCTTTTTGTTTGCGCTACAGATTTATATAAACAAAGCTTACACAAAAAAACATTTGCAAAAACAAATAGGACACATCAATCAAAATCCTTTAACTGAGGAACAGATACGATTGCTCACTTTTGGAGCGATACTAACGTATTACCGTGGCGAAAATCTACTAAACCTAATACCTACTGAAATATTAGAAACATATCAGAAAGGATTACGTCAACAATGGGAAATAATAGATACAGCATCTGCTAAACAAACTATAGGTGACTTATTAGCACAGAAACGTTCATTACAGTTCCGACATCTGCTAACGCAAACCTCACCTGAGCTTAGCAAAATACAGAAACAAATAGCCAATGGTTTGGGAATAGAATTAGCACAAGTAGAGGCAGTAAAATCGGCTTATGCGTGGGATTTGTGTAGAGCAGCTTCTTTGGCTAAATGGTGTTATTGGTGCCAATATATCTCTGAAACTGAAATGTGGAATATATTGCAAAAAGTATCCGATATAGCGAAAGAACAAGGCAAAAATTGGCAAGAATATACCATATCTTTCCTTTTAGGACGTACTATTCAGGGGTTTGATTTGGAAGACCTTATTATTCTAACCTCTCAACTATTTCATAGTAAATCTCCTTCATTAAGGAAAATAGAAGGAATAGATGTTTTTCAAAGGTATTCTTTCTAATTTTGATAGAAACCTTAAAACATATAACTAACAGTTAATGATTAACGGTAAATGGTTAGAGTTTACCTCTTACCTCTTTTACCTCTTACCTAATAAAATGGCAAATTTAAAAGAAATACGAAGCAGAATTTCATCGGTAAGTTCAACAATGCAGATCACAGCAGCGATGAAAATGGTATCGGCAGCCAAACTGAAAAAGGCTCAAGATGCTATTGTAGCGATGAAACCTTATGCTTATAAACTCAAGCAGTTGTTAGAACACCTTAGCGCTGCCTTGGGTGATGAGAATGTTTATAATCCACGCAAAGGAGAAGTAAAAAAAGTACTTTTGGTACCTATCACCTCCAATAGAGGCCTCTGCGGGGCGTTCAATGCCAGCGTGATAAAAAAAGTGTTAGAGTTAGAGCAAACTACCTATAAAGACAAGCAGGTACGACTCTACACCATAGGTAAAAAAGGCAATGATGTGTTGAAAAAATACGATAATATTATAGCTCATAATAGCGAAATTTTCGATAAGCTCACCTTTGCTACAGCTGCTGCTTTGGCTGAAGAACTAATGGAATTGTACACTTCGGGTAAATATGACCAGATAGTATTGGTGTACAACAGTTTTAAAAATGCAGCTACTCAAATTCTTACAGAAGAAACATTTTTGCCTATACAACCCATTACTACTTCTAAAACAAATAACAAAGAACTAAATACCGATTATATTTATGAGCCTTCTAAGCAAGAGATTGTAGAAGAACTCATTCCACGTTCGCTAAAAACACAATTGTTTAAAGCCTTACGCGACTCTGTAGCAGCAGAACACGGCGCACGTATGACGGCTATGCACAAAGCTACCGACAATGCTCAAGACCTCAAAAACGAACTCATCCTCACCTACAACAAAGCTCGTCAGGCTACCATCACTGGTGAGATTATCGAAATCGTTGGAGGGTCTGAAGCCTTAGCTTAAAATCTGTAGGGACGAATAGCAATTCGCCCTTAATAGAATGGCAATTTGCCCTAAATAATAGAGAGATTTAATTTTATATGGAAAACAAAAAATTTAACAACAACTACAAGAAGAATAGCTATTCCTCTAATGGGAATTCAGAGAAAAAGCCTTACAATTCTTCTTACAACAGCGGTAACAATCGCAACAACAGCAATAGTTCATTCAAAAAGAAAACTTACGGACAGAACGAAGGACGTAGTTACAACAATAATAACGGTAACCGCTATAACAATAACAATGGTAACCGTTATGACAATAATGGTGGCAATCGCTATGATAATTATAACAATAACAACGGTTATAATTTCGAAAACAAAAAACCTTACAACCCTAACTTCAAAAAGAACGACGGGTATAGCAAGCCTAACAACTACAACCGTAATGAAAATTATAACCGCAATGAAGGTTACAACCGAAACAACAACTACAAAAAACCTTTCAACAAAAAACCTTATAACAACAACGCTTATAAACCTTATAACCAAGCTCCTATTGATTATCCCGCTGCCGATCCAATCGAAGTGCGCTTGAACAAATTCATCGCTGATGCAGGCATCTGTTCACGTCGCAATGCCGATATGTATATTTCTGCAGGTAATGTAACGGTAAATGGTGAAGTGATGACAACCCTTGGCTACCGCGTAAAACCTACCGATGAAGTTCGTTTTGATGGTAAACTCCTTTCTTCTGAAAAGAAAGAATACATCTTGCTCAACAAACCCAAAGGTTTTATCACCACTACCAACGACGAAAAAGGCCGTAAAACTGTAATGGATTTGGTCGCAAATGCTACTAATGTTCGAATCTTACCTGTAGGCCGTTTAGATAGAGCTACTACAGGTTTGTTATTGCTTACCAATGATGGTGAGCTCACCAAAAAACTCACTCATCCCACTCACGGTGTACGCAAAATATACCACGTAATCCTCGACCGCAAACTCGACTACAAAGATTTTATCAAGATACAAGAAGGCTTGGAGTTAGAAGACGGTTTCATTGAGGTAGACGAAATCAGCTATGTAAACGATAAACCTAAAAATGAAATCGGTATTAAAATCCATAGCGGTCGCAATCGTATTGTACGCCGTATTTTTGAACACTTGGGCTATCAAGTAGAAAAACTCGACCGCGTAGTGTTTGCCGGACTCACTAAAAAAGATTTACCTCGTGGTCATTGGCGTCGCCTCACTCAGCAAGAAGTAATCAATCTTCGCAATATGAAGTGATGCTATCTTCTAAATCCTAAAAGCTTGAATAAAAACTTAGATCCAAATAAAGAAAATTATTCGGCGCAAGAACTCGATATAGAAAGAGCCTTGCGCCCTTTGTCGTTTGATGATTTTGCGGGGCAAGAAGCAGTTTTAGAAAACCTAAAAGTATTCGTAAAAGCTGCTAATATGCGCCACGAAGCTCTCGATCATACCCTTTTTCACGGGCCTCCAGGACTTGGAAAAACTACCCTCGCTCATATTTTGGCTAACGAATTGGGGGTAGGTATCAAAATTACTTCAGGTCCCGTGCTTGATAAACCTGGAGATTTAGCTGGATTACTCACTAATTTGCAAGAGCGCGATGTACTTTTCATCGACGAGATACACCGCTTGAGTCCGGTAGTCGAAGAGTATCTTTACTCAGCTATGGAAGACTACAAGATTGATATAATGATAGAATCAGGCCCCAACGCCCGCACCGTGCAAATCAACCTCAATCCCTTTACACTTATAGGAGCAACCACCCGTTCAGGTTTACTTACAGCTCCTATGCGTGCACGTTTTGGTATTCAAAGCCGATTGCAATATTATTCTACTGAACTTTTAGCTGATATCGTTCAGCGTAGTGCTTCTATTCTCAAAGTCCCAATTTCTATGGAAGCTGCTATCGAATTAGCAAGCAGAAGTAGAGGTACCCCGCGTATTGCTAATGCCCTTTTACGTCGTATTCGCGACTTCGCACAAATAAAAGGCAATGGTAAAATAGATATCGCTATTACCCGCTTCGGGCTCAAAGCCCTCAATGTAGATGCACACGGATTAGACGAGATGGACAACAAAATCCTCTCTACCCTCATCGATAAATTTAAAGGAGGCCCCGTAGGAATCACCACTTTAGCAACTGCCGTGTCCGAAAGCGCCGAAACTATTGAAGAGGTCTATGAACCTTTCCTCATTCAAGAAGGTTTTATTGTACGTACCCCTCGCGGTAGAGAAGTAACCGAGTTAGCTTACAAACACTTAGGAAAAGTTCATCCCGCAAAACAAGGAACACTTTTCGACTGAAAAAACAATATACAATTAACAAAAAATTCCTTAAAGTAACACTGCTCTTTAAGGATTTTTTTTATAGTTATAAAAGGCATTTCCGTTCTATTTACTCAAATTCGAAAAACTATTTTGTTCTATGACAAAAGTTTTTTTAAGACTTATTATTGTTTTTTTAATATTTTGTATTAACTTTGCGCGATGAATAGACGTTTATACATAATAGCTCTAATACTTACAAGCTTATCACTTGTAGGAATTATCTTTATTCAAGGGTATTGGATTAAGATGGCGATCGACAATAAAGAAGAAGCTTTTACTTATTCTATTCAGCAGGTTCTCAATAATGTAGCAAGGCAAATAGAGCAAGATGAAGTAGATAAATACGTAGCTCAAATCATCTTTTTAAGAGAAAACGATAGTACCCTTAAGCTTAAAGCCCCTCTCTTGCATGACTTTGTTTATATACAAAATTACAAAGACAACAAGGAAAATTTTGCTTATAACCACGGCGTTTTAGATGAAGATTATGAACTACCTATAACAACTACTCCTCATTCGTTTAACAATCATTACTTAGACTACAATCCAAAAATACAAAAATTAGACACCAATCCATATTTGGTAAATGCCTATGAAAAATTGAGCAATTTACCTAAAATAGAACGTTTGATGATTGAAGAATCTTTCAAAAACATCATCCGTCAACAATCCATAAGCGAACGCGTATCAATTATTCAAATACAAAAACTCATCCAACAACGATTGGAAAAAAGAGGACTCAAATTGCACTTTGAGTTTGCTATATACAATAAAAACGTACTCTCAAAAGTACATTCTAAATACTTTGAACCCAATGAGACCAGAGAGTACAGAACATTGCTCTTTGGCGCCAATAGCAATGATGATTCTCTCTATGAATTAGCTGTAGTATTCCCTCAACGAGAACGCTTTGTTTTATCGTCAATTATAGGTATAGCAAGCCTCTCCACTGTTTTTATGCTCATTATTATAGCGGTGTTTATCATTACACTAAACCAACTGATTACCCAACGCCGCATTTCAGAAATAAAAACAGACTTTATCAACAATATGACTCACGAGTTCAAAACACCTATCGCTACAATGAACTTAGTACTCGATACGCTCAAGAGCCCTATTGCATTAAACGACCCCGACAAGGTAATGCATTACGTGAAAATCCTCAAACAAGAGAACAAACGAATGCTCGCACAAGTTGAAAATATCTTGCAAATATCCCGCCTCGAAAAAGGCAATTTGCAATTAGAACGTGAACCTTTAGATGTGCACGACCTTATCACAAATGCTATTAGCCACGTACAAGTGATGCTCAACGAACGTAATGGATTGATACGCACTCACTTTTTGGCAGATAATAGCGACATATCAGCTAATGAATCTCACCTTACCAATGTATTTGTAAATGTAATTGAAAACGCTATCAAATATTCACCAGAAGCTCCTGTAATAGATATCTATACAGAAAATATCAAAAATAGAATCCTTATCCGCATTAAGGACAAAGGTCAAGGAATGAGTAAACAAGCCGCTAAATACATTTTCGATAAATTCTATAGAGAACACACTGGCGACTTACACAACGTAAAAGGGCACGGTTTAGGACTTGCTTATGTAAAAAGTATCGTAGAATACCATCAAGGAAGTATTTATGTAGAAAGCGAAAAAGGAAAAGGCTCTACTTTCTTTATTAAGCTACCTGTAATATAAGTGCTTTAAAATAAGCTCAAAAAATAACTAAAAACAAATAAAAAAATGAATATGAACGGAAACTATTACTCTGCCAAACCCTCCTCTGAAGATAAACGTATCCTCTTAGTGGAAGACGACCCTAACTTTGGTACAGTACTCAAAGACTACTTAGTAATGAGCGGTTTCGATGTTACATTAGCCAAAAATGGTATGGAAGGCTTTGAGCTTTTCAAAAAAGAACTCTTTGATATGTGCATCCTCGACGTGATGATGCCTTACAAAGATGGATTTACGCTCGCAAGAGAAATCCGTGAGAAAAATGAAAAAATCCCTATCATTTTCCTTACAGCTCGTACTATGCGCGAAGATGTAATCAAAGGATACAAATCTGGCGGCGACGACTACCTCAACAAACCTTTTGATTCCGAAATTCTCTTGATGAAAATACGCTCAATGTTACAACGTAAAAACATTGAGACTATGGTCGATAACAATAAGTTTGAGTTTGAAATAGGCAATTTCTTCCTCAATACTAAATTGCGTATTCTTAAATACAAGGACGAAGAACCTATGAAACTCTCCCCTAAAGAGAATGAACTATTGCGCCTCCTCGCTCTACATACCGACGATTTTATGTCACGAGAACTCGCCCTTTCTAAAATATGGAAAGACGACAACTATTTTACATCTCGCAGTATGGACGTATATATTGCTAAACTGAGAAAATTACTCAAAAAAGATGAAAAAGTAGAAATTCTAAACATCCACGGTGAAGGTTTTAGATTGGTTGCCAACAAAGATGCTGACGGCTTTATTTAGGAACTTTTTTACTTTTTTTTTGGTAGTTCACCGAAAATTCTTACCTTTGCGCCTCAAAAGGCAGGCAATCAATTGCTGAACTTATAGATAATGAGAAAGTTAAAAGATTACACCATTTCTTTTGCTGGCTTAAAACAAGGAAAACATCAGTTTGTTTATACCATTGATAGAAAGTTTTTAGAACTTTTTAGTTTTGATGAAATAAACGATACTCAACAAACTATCACTGTAGATTTAGAAAAAAAAAGCAACCTTATGGAGTTGCACTTTCACAATAGTGGAACAGTGAATGTAAATTGTGATGTTTCTAATGAACCTTTCAATTTACCTGTATCTGGTGAATTGTTCTTAGTAGTAAAATTCGGTGAAGAATATAATGATGACGACGAAGAGCTGCTGATACTCCCTCACGGCGAACATCAAATAGAGATAGCACAATACCTCTATGAGCTCATCGTATTATCAATTCCAGCAAAACGTGTACACCCCGATGTACTCAATGGTTCAATGCACTCCGAAATTTTAGATAAACTTGAAGCATTAGCCCCAAAAGAAAACCATATAGCCCCCGAAGCTATAGACCCACGATGGGAAAGTTTAAAAAAATTAATAACTGATAAATAAATATTAAGCAATGGCACATCCTAAGCGAAGACAATCAAAAACAAGAAGAGATAAGAGAAGAACTCACGACGTAGCAGTACTTCCACAAATTGCAAAAGACCCTACAACAGGCGAAAACCACTTGTACCACCGTGCTCACTGGCATGAAGGTAAACTTTACTACCGTGGACAAGTGCTTATCGATAACACTGAAAAAGCTGAATAATCAGTAAGTAGAAGATGAACTCTCATACAAAAATGAAGTTTAAATAAAAAATAGGCTGTAAGATTAATCCTCACAGCCTATTTTTTTATGCTTCTTCTTTAGTAGTTGTAGAAGGTTCTTCTTCTAAAAATCCTTTGTTGAGCAGCAAATTATACCATTGTATTACTTTCTTAATATCACTCGCATATACACGGTCGCGATCGTAGTTAGGAAGTACTTTAGCAAAATAAGATTCTAAAGTAGCCCCATCCGATTTTGCTGATATACTTGCTTCTTTGCCTCCTTCTAAAGTTTTTATACTTTCAAACACTTCACTTAAAGGCACTTCCTTTTCCATAGTGTAAATAGCTATTTCCGATAACAAACTCACATTATTGCGAATCCCTACCGAAATGCGTTTATCATCGGCTAAAGAAGTAGCTAAAAATCCTGAACGCGTTTGCGTTTCTAAATGATACAAACCTGGTTTCCCCGATATGGCAAGTATTTTTGTTAAATTCATTTTTATATTTTTAATATTGATTATTTACTTAGCATTAAAAAATTTCATTCTGTAATCTACCTTCACCTTTCCTTTCATAATATTGTTCAGCTTGCTTTTGATAAGCTGTTTTTTAAAAGCCGAAAGTTTATCTGTAAACAATATGCCTTCTATATGGTCGTACTCGTGCTGAACAATACGCGCTGCCAAACCATCAAGAGTCAGTGTTTGAGGCTTGAATTCCTCATCAAGGTATTCAATAGTGATTTGCTTGTGGCGGCTCACGTCTTCACGCACCCCTGGAATACTGAGGCAACCCTCATTGAAATTCCATTTATCACCTGTTTCTTCAGTGATTTTGGCGTTGATAAAAGTCTTTTGGAAGGTTTTCAAAAACGCTTGTTCTTCAGGAGTTAAGTCATCATCCTCAGCAAACGGAGAGGCATCAACTACAAACAAACGTATAGCAAGCCCTACTTGTGGGGCAGCTAAGCCTACACCATAAGCGTGACGCATAGTGTCGTACATATTGGCGATAAGCGCTTTAATCTCGGGGTAATCAGGAGTAATATCCTCCCCTACTTTCCTGAGTACTGGGTCGCCGTATCCTATAATAGGTAAAACCATTGTGATATTTTTTTATTTTGCGGGGGCAAAGATAAGAATAATTTGCTAATTAGCCAATTCGCCAATTATTAAATTATTTTGCACTTTAAAAATAATTCACTACCTTTGCCTTATTGATAACCTATAAAAAAATTCATTATGAAAGTAACTTATTTAGGTCACGCTTGCGTGAATATAAACATTGATGGGATTCACTTTCTTGTAGACCCTTTTATTAGCTCTAACCCTTTGGCTTCACACATTGATATAAACTCTATCAAAGCAGATTACATCCTCATCACTCACGCCCACGGCGACCACATTGCCGATGTAGAAGCTATTGCCAAACGCACAGGTGCTCAACTGATTACCAATCCCGAAATTCTCGCTCACTACGAAAAATTAGGGCTTAGCGGTCACGCTATGAACCTCGGTGGCTCTCACCGATTTGTAGATGGCAAAGTGAAAATCAAGATGATTAAAGCTGAACATTCTTCATCTTTCCCCGATGGTTCTTATGGAGGCAATCCTGCTGGTTTTTTGATTGATTACAACGATGATACTATCTACATTTCAGGAGATACCGCCTTGCACTACGATATGAAAATTATCCCCCACCAATACAAGGTAAATCTGGCAATTTTCCCTATCGGTAACAACTATACTATGGGGGTACGCGATGCCCTTACAGCGGCTCGCTTTGTAGAAGTAGGCAATGTGTTGGGCGTGCATTACGACACCTTCCCTGTAATCAAAATTGATAAAGAAGCTGCTAAACGCAAATTCAAAGACGACCATCGTCGCCTTCACCTCTTAGAAATAGGGGCTTCTTTAGATTTAAAAGATTTAAATATTAGTACCCTGTAAGTGTTAGGTATCAAACAATAACTATTAAACTTTGTTGAAATCTCTAAATTTCAACAAAGTTTTTTTGTACATTTTACAAATTGACGAATCGACAAATTGGCTAATTGACAAATTATTCTTACTTTTGCGCCGTTTTATATGCAAAACTTTTATTAGCAAAGAATGAAAAAACTTATCACTTATCACTTAACTATCCTCTTATCTCTTATTTCCTACTCCTTACCTCTTACCTTAAAAGGTCAAGAATTTAAACCTATCATTCCTCTGAATACTAAACCTTTACTCGCAGGTACTTTTGCCGAATTGCGCCCTAATCACTTCCACGGCGGTATCGATCTAAAAACTGAAGGTCGCGAGGGGTTACAAGTTTTGGCTGCCGATAAAGGCTATATTTCTCGTATCAAAGTAAGTCCGTATGGCTATGGTAAAATGCTGTATATCACCCATCCCAGCGGCTATGTAACCACTTATGGACACTTGCAAAAATACGCTCCCGAAGTAGAAGCTTTCGTAAAACAAAAACAATATGCACAACAAACTTACGACATTGATATTATCCTCGACGAAAAACAATTTCCTGTATCACAAGGTGATTGGGTAGCCCTTAGTGGCAACACAGGGGGTAGCCAAGGACCTCACTTACACTTTGAGGTGCGCGATACCAGCGACAATGGCTGGAATCCACTACTCTTTGGCTTTAAAGACCTCATTGAAGATACTACTCCTCCCGAAATCATACACCTCTATGGTTATTCACTCGGCAAAGATGCTCAAATAGAAAGCACTCAACTCCCCCGACAAATCAATAAAACTTTACAAGCCGATCACACTTACCTCGCCGATAATATCAGTGCTATTGGTACTATTGGGTTTGGCATTCAAGGTTTCGACCGCCAAAATGAAACAATGCACCGAAATGGCATCTACAAAGTAACTCTCCTGCTCAACGGAGAGGTGCAGTTCCAAACTGTTTTAAACAAGGTGAATTACAACGATACTCGCTACCTCAACGCCCTGATCGACTACGAGATGTATACTCAAAAAAGAGGTATGGTACAACGCCTTTACAAGCTGCCTAACAACCGTTTAGACGTCTACCCTATCCCTCCTACCAAAAGCAATTTTGGGTATCTTACCATAGAAGATGGTAAACAATACACTGCTACTATTATAGCCGAAGATTTCAAAGGGAATACTACTACAATAAATATCCCTATAGAGGGCAAACGCGAAATACTAAAAACACCTCGACCAGAACCTAAAGGCAACAAACAGGTGGTAGCTACTCGCGATAACTACTATGAATTAGAACACGGTAGTGTTTATTTACCTGAAAATACCCTTTATGAGGATGTGCAAATGCTCATCACCAGCAAAAAAGATTCTATTACCGTAGGTGATTACCGCATTCCTGCTCAGAAATACTTTACTGTAACCATCAAAGACGATAGTTATACCCCCGAAGAAGCCAGCAAAATGTTCCTTTCGCGTGGCGGTAGTTACGAGCCTACCATTTATAAAGATGGTGTATTTACAGCCCGTGTGCGCAATTTTGGTACTTTCACCTTGCGCAAAGATGTAACTGCTCCTACTCTCAAAGCGGTGAATTTCAAAAATGGTGGTATCGTAAAAGCCGATACTCTCAAAATTTTAGTAAGCGATAATTTCAGTGGCTTTTCCTCTTGTTCAGCGACCCTCAATGGCGAGTGGATACTCTTTGAATACGAACCCAAAAACAAATGCCTTACTTTCCATTTTAGTGATATCGATACTACTAAAACTGATAAATACGAGCTTATCGTAAATGCCAAAGATAAAGTAGGCAACGTAGGAACTCTAAAAGCCAATTTTACCAAAATAACGACTAATAACTAATAGCTATATGAAACATATCATTTTTACAGAAAAAGCGCCAGCGCCCATCGGACCTTATACACAAGCGGTAAAAGCTGGCAACACGCTCTACGTATCAGGACAAATACCTGTGAATCCTGCAACGGGTGAAGTAGTAAAAGGCATAGAAGCTGCTACCGAGCAAGTAATGGAAAACCTCAAAGCTATCCTTACCGAGGCAGGAGCTACTTTTGAGAATGTAGTAAAAACCACTATTTTCTTGGCTGATATGGGGCAATTTGCGCAAGTAAATGGCGTATATGCACGCTATTTCAACGAGGCAACAGCACCTGCACGCGAAACTGTGCAAGTAGCACAATTGCCTAAAGCCGTAGAAGTAGAAATTTCTTGTATTGCTGTATTGTAGTAATACCGTGTAGAGACAAAAAATCCCCGCAAGACTTATTGTAAATCTTGCGGGGATTTATTTCACTTTTACTTTCTCCGTAACATTAAAAAATGGTCGTTTTCTATGACAGGAAATTGTAAAGCGAAACGCTAATTTATGCTCCTATGTAAGTATTTTTTCTGTTTCTTTTAAATAGTGTTTAGATATTTCTTAAAGAAGAAGAGAATAATTATACTCTTCTCAAAATATCTTGGTAGTCCTCTCTTAGATAGAGAGTATTACTTCATATTCTTCCATATTTTTCGTAAGCCAATCTTCTGGCTTCATCTAAAGAGATTCCGGTTTCTGGAGATAATTCCCATTCTCTTAAACGATCGTGCAACTCATTTTTGTAACTATCAGAAATTGTGTACTCCTGATTCTCTACTATTTCAAAGTTGAGTCGTTCAAGAGCTATTCTTGCATCATTTAGAGTAACTCCTTTAGGAGGTTTAATAGTGAGTGTTTCCATAAACATTTCGTATTTAAAGGCAAAAGTATAAAATAATTGCCAATTAGCAAGTTCGCATTATTAATACTACTTTTTCCACCCTTTGAGGATATCGTTAGGCACTCCGCCTTTGTGAAGCATAATGGCAGTTGTTTTGAACTCTACAAAGGCTTTAGTTACATACAAGTAGCCTTCATAGTCGTTGCGCAAGCCCCAAGAGTTTTTCACGATGTAGTACTCACGTCCGTTTTGGTCTTTGGCAAGCCCTACGATGTGCATTGCGTGGTCATCGGTAGTTTGATAGTTGTCAAAATCACGCTGACGCATCTCGGGGGTGATGGTTCTCTCGGTAGTAGGAGGGTTAGAAAAAAGATACAAGGCTTCCTCGTTACTCATCTCACTCACTTCTTTTTCAGGCACAAAAGCCACTCCGTTTTTCCAACTGAAATAACGCTCACTCACATCGGCTGCCCACGCTACAGTATAACCTTTTTTAAGAGCGTTGTCAATGGTTTTTGTAAGGTCGGTCATTGCGATATTGTAAGCATAATCAAAGCTCCAGTTATCGGGTACTGCCATAAATACGTTTTGGTATTTAGGTTGGTCGGCATACGATACCATTTCTATATAGTCGGCAGGATTGATACCTACGCGCTCTTTAGCAAAGCTCTGAGCAGTATATTTTTTGCCTTCATACATAAAACTTTCGGGCACTGCACCTAAATAGGCATCGATGGTCGCTGTGAAAGCAGGTAACCAATTAGGAGTGAGTTTATTCTTTTTCTCTCCGTTCTTTAGCATTCCTTGAAGAAATCCTTTTAAGATAGCGTGCAGTTCACCAAAATCATTACGAGTAGTACCGTAGTTCAAACCTGTATAAATATTTTGAGGTACAGCACCATATTTGGCGTACATATTGATTACATCGTGGAGTTCACCTCCTTGCCCGTAATCTAAATTGCCGTGCATACGCACATATTGTTTAGCTTTTTCGATATAGCAATTGCGAGCAGTGAAGATTTCGGCAAGGTCGATAGGCTTTTTGCCCATACGCTTCATTTCACTTTCTATAAACGAAGCCCCTGCATAGCTCCAGCAAGTGCCGCTGCTACCTTGGTCTTTCACGTCGGTGCGTTCGAGGTTGATAACGGTAGTAAACTTAAAACCAGCGTTTTCTGAGTGGTTACCAGCTACCGATTTGATAAGGTCGTCCTGTGCAGTTCCTATAAAAAAGGAAGATAGTGCTACAAATAATGTAATGTTTTTCATAAAAGAATACTTAATAATGAAGCGCAAAGGTATGAAAGAATTAGCAGAATAGCAAATTTGGCATAGTTATCGCTATAAAAAAGTAAATGCTCAAACATTATGAAATATTTATGCTTGTACATATCACTTTTATTAGGATGCTTAGCTGCTCAGGCTCAACCTTTTGAAATACAAAAGAAAGATAATAAGGTTGTCATTCCGTTAGAGAAATCACCTGAGTTAGAGTATAAGGGAACGCCTATCAATCTGCGGGTAGCTCCTAAAAAAGAGGAGAACCCTTGGATGAAGATGCCCGAAAAAAGCATTGATTTTACGGGAAAGAGCAATTTGGTACAGCGCAAAGTAGAGTTTAAACCTAATTATGAGGTACTCAACGACCATAAGCGAGAAGATTATGAAGCACCTAAAGGCGATCAGTTTTTTGGTGACTTTACCAATAATGGGAAGTTTGTAAATGTATATTGTCGCGACTTCGCTGCTATTGATGGCGATCGAGTGAGTTTATATGTGAATGGAGTAGAAGAAGTTCGCGATATTTTTCTCCTTGGAGAGTTCAGAGGTTTTAAAGTAGAATTAAAACCAGGTTTCAACAAAGTAGAATTTTTAGCGCTCAACCAAGGCGAATCGGGGCCTAATACAGCCGAGTTTATGGTGCTGGACGACAAAGGCAATACCATTATACGCAACCGTTGGGATTTAGCAACAGGCTCAAAAGCACAACTCGTAATTGTAAAAGACCAATGAAAGAGAAGAATTATTTTTATTTGTTACTTTTTTTAGCTCATATTTTTATAGGAGATTTCCTATAAAGATATGAGCTTTTTTGTAAAATCGTTTAAAGGGGTTTTTGAACAACAAGAGCTATAGCATCTAAGTTCTTTTGGTGTTTTCTAAACGTTTTCTTCATATTCATCACGCGTTTGCGCAAATCGGGGTGGGTAAAGAGATTGAAGAAGAATTTAAGCGTGCGGAATATCCCTTCATCTTGCCATACACGCTTGTTCTCAAGTAGGAGCATTGCGTTGTGCTGTTCTTTCACCACCTTAAAACCTTGCTCTTCAAAAAGAGCTTTCCACTCACTGGGGGTCATAGGGCGTGCGTGTACACGTATATTGGCACTTAGTTCTTTAAAAACATCGTTTTTCACCTCGTCGCTCACATTGTCTGGCTGTAAGCCTAATTCGTGAATAGCGTAATAACCTCCTGGTTTGAGTATCCTAAAAGCCTCTGCTATAATAGCTTTTTTGTGTTCAAGAGGTTGCATAGTGAGCATTGCCTCTCCATACACTTTATTAGCAAAAGCATCAGGAAGTGTAGAAGCTGCGGCATCAGCTACAATCACACGTGCATTTTCATAGTGAATATTCTTTTTAGCCAAAGCTGCGGCTGCCTCATTCATATCTACTCCCGTATAGCTGAAAGGCTTGTAAGAACAGGCTATATTAGCCGTGAATCCTAATCCTGGGGCAAACTCTACAATATCATCTTTGGAGGTAATCTCTAAGTTTTTTACTAACCATTCGCTGAGTACTCTTCCTCCCGGGCGCAACACTTTCTTGCCGAGCTTGGCGAGAATCCAGTGCCCTTGTTTTTCATTTAATGATGTTTCTGTCTTCATCGTTTCAATGGTTTTTATAATTTAGGAGACAAAAGTACGAATTTATTTTGAATGTTTCAAAATAAATTAACAAATCTGCTAATTAAAAGAAAGTCGCGCTTGGGCAGTTACTTCTTGTGCTACAAAATTTCCTTCTAAAAACTTGTGATAACCTACGATACCTATCATCGCTGCATTATCGGTACAATACTGAAATTTAGGCACAAAGGTTTGCCAACCGTATTGCTGTCCTAAAGCTGTGAGCGCATTGCGAATACCCGAATTAGCCGATACTCCTCCCCCAATAGCCACTTGCTTGATACCTGTTTCTTTTACAGCTTTTTTGAGTTTGCTCATCAGTATTTCTACAATCGTGTGTTGTACTGAAGCGCAAATATCAGCTAAATGTTCAGTTATGAAATTAGGATTTTCTTCAGTATTTTTCTGTATAAAGTAGAGAATACCTGTTTTAAGTCCTGAAAAACTGAAGTTGAGGCCAGATATTTTAGGTTTAGAAAAACTGAAGGCTTTAGGGTTACCCTCTTGGGCGTATTTATCAATGAGAGGACCTCCTGGGTAAGGAAGTCCTAATATTTTAGCGGTCTTGTCGAACGCCTCCCCTACTGCATCGTCAAGGGTTTCGCCCAACACCTCCATATCAAAAAAGCTGTTTACCTTCACAATTTGGGTATGCCCTCCGCTGATGGTCATTGCGAGAAAAGGGAACTCGGGTTTAGGCTGACCTTCCTCTATAAAATGTGCCAAAATATGTGCCTGCATATGGTTCACTTCAATGAGCGGGATATTTAGCCCCATTGCCAGCGATTTTGCAAATGAAGTTCCCACGAGCAACGACCCCATTAATCCTGGTCCTCTTGTAAAAGCAATAGCCGAAAGTTCTTCTTTGGTTATTCCTGCTTTTTTGAGTGCTTGAGCCACTACGGGTACTATGTTTTGCAAGTGAGCGCGTGAAGCCAATTCGGGCACTACCCCGCCGTATTGTTTATGAACCTCTTGATTTGCCACCTCATTAGAAAGCACTTTATCATTGCAAAGCACTGAAGCTGAAGTATCATCGCAAGAAGATTCTATAGCTAATATATAGGTATTTTTCATTCTTTTTCAGTTTAGAGCGCAAAAGTAAGGATTATTTGTCAATTAACAAATTAGCATTTTTTAGAAGTATTATTAATTATTTTTTTGCTAATTAATAAATTGTTTCGTATCTTTGCCGAATAGTTACCAAATCAATCTCGTATGAACTTACACGAATACCAAGGAAAGGAAATCCTTTCGAGTTTTGGGGTGCGCGTACAACGTGGCATCGTTGCTCACACCCCCACTGAAGCCGTAGAGGCTGCCAAACAACTCACCGAAGCCACTAATACTCAGTGGTATGTGGTAAAAGCACAAGTGCACGCCGGAGGGCGCGGTAAAGGCGGCGGCATTAAGTTAGCCAAAGGTTTAGACCAAGTAGAGCCTATCGCTTCTCAAATTATAGGTATGCAACTCGTTACCCCTCAAACACCACCTTCAGGAAAAAAGGTACATCAAGTACTCATCGCGGAAGATGTATATTACCCTGGTGAAAGCGAGCCTAAAGAGTTCTATATGTCGGTACTATTGAACCGTGCCAAAGGTAAAAATATGATTATGTATTCTACCGAAGGAGGAATGGATATTGAGGCTGTAGCCGAAAAAACACCTCATCTTATCTTCACCGAAGAAATCGACCCTGCTGTAGGGCTCTTGCCTTTCCAAGCTCGCCAGATAGCTTTCAACTTAGGAGTTACCGGTGACGCTCAAAAAGAAATGGTAAAGTTTGTAACAGCACTCTACAATGCTTATGTATCTTCTGATGCCAGCTTGTTTGAAATCAACCCTGTTCTAAAAACTTCTGATAATAAAATAATGGCAGTAGATGCCAAAGTAACTCTTGATGACAATGCTCTTTTCCGTCACCCTGAGTATGCAGCTTATCGCGATACACGTGAAGAAAACCCAATAGAAGTAGAAGCTAAAGCAGTAGGGCTCAACTATGTCGCTCTCGATGGTAACGTGGGCTGTATGGTAAATGGTGCCGGACTCGCAATGGCTACGATGGATTTGATCAAACAAGCGGGTGGTTCACCTGCTAACTTCCTTGATGTAGGAGGTACCGCCGATGCTAAACGCGTAGAAGCTGCTTTCCGCATTATCCTCAAAGACCCTAATGTAAAGGCTATCCTCATCAATATCTTTGGTGGTATTGTGCGTTGTGACCGCGTAGCACAAGGCGTTGTAGATGCCTACCAAAATATGGGCGATGCTATCAAAGTGCCTATCATTGTACGTTTGCAAGGTACGAATGCCGAGCTTGCTAAAGAAATATTAGACAATTCAGGCTTAGCCGTTCACTCAGCAATCCTCTTCCAAGAAGCTGCCGATAAAGTAAAAGCGGTACTTGCTTAGAATTTAGATAACAAGTGTCAGATTTGTATCGAAAACTTTGTCAAAGTCCAAGGACTTTGACAAAGCCTATTATGATAATTCTGACGCTTTTTTTCTCATCTCTAAAAACAGAAAACTTATGCTCAAAAAAATCTTCTCTATACTAACGGCAATTGCTTTATTGGTGAGTTGCCGCAATACTCCTACTGAAAAACAATCTTCTCCCGAAAAAGGAGTGGTAGCTTCACACGCTATGGTAGTGAGTGCCAAAGAAGAAGCCTCTCAAATAGGTCTTGCTATCCTCAAAAAAGGAGGCAATGCTTTCGATGCGATGGTGGCTACCGAACTTGCCTTAGCAGTAGCTTACCCCAATGCAGGTAACATAGGGGGTGGAGGCTTTATGGTATACCGTTTAGCTAATGGTGAAAAAGGAGCTTTAGATTACCGCGAAAAAGCTCCTGCTAAAGCGCATCGCGATATGTATTTAGACAAAGATGGCAACGTAATTGCCAATAAGAGTACTCTGGGTGCTTTGGCTGTAGGTGTACCTGGCACTATTGCAGGGCTCTTTGCTGTACATCAAAAGTTTGGCTCTCTCCCTTTTGCCGAACTCATCCAGCCTGCTATCGACTTAGCGCGCAATGGGGTGATCATCACCAAACTGCAGGCTGATTCTTATATGAACAAAAATGTAGAGCTCATCAAGCAAGCGAATAACTATGTTACTCCTTTTGAAAATGGTTGGAAAGCAGGTGAACGCTTTAAATATGAGGAGTTTGCTAAAACCTTAGAGCGTATACGCGATAATGGTAGAGCTGAATTCTACGAAGGTGAAACTGCCAAACGTATTGTTGCCTACGTGCAAGAACTCGGTGGTATCCTCTCCTTAGACGACCTCAAAAACTACGAACCTCAATGGCGTAAGCCTGTTACTTTTACTTATAAAAATTATACTGTCAACTCTATGCCATTGCCTTCAAGTGGAGGAATTTGCTTGGCACAGATTCTCAAAAGCGTAGAACCTTATAATATAGGTCAGTATCCTCATAACGGCGAGCAATACATTCAGTTATTAGTAGAAGCCGAACGCCGTGCTTATGCCGATAGGGCTTACTATATGGGCGACCCCGACTTTGTGAAAGTCCCTACCGAAACGCTTCTCTCTCCCGATTATCTCAAAGAACGTATGAGTAGTTTTTCGTGGGATAAAGCGAGTAAATCTTCTGAAATAGCACACGGAAAAATTGCAGGTTACGAAAGTGATGAAACGACTCATTACTCCATTGTAGATCGTTTTGGCAATGCCATAGCGGTTACTACTACCCTCAATACCAATTATGGTAGTAAGGTATATGTGAAAGGTGGAGGTTTCTTCCTCAACAACCAAATGGACGATTTTAGCATCAAACCTGGTGAACCAAACACTTATGGTTTAGTAGGTTCTGAAAAGAATGCCATTGCTCCTAATAAACGTATGCTCAGCTCTATGAGCCCTACTATTATAGAAAAAGGAGGCAAGCTCTTTATGGTGATAGGCACCCCTGGGGGTTCAACGATTATCACCTCAGTATTACAGTGTTTTCTCAACGTAGCCGAATACGGTATGACGATGCAAGAATCGGTAAGTAAACCGCGTTTCCACCACCAATGGCTACCCGATGATGTGATGTATGAGCCCAACGGATTTGCTCCCGAGGTCATTGCTAAACTCAAAGCTAAAGGTTATAAACCTCGTGAAGAAAACTTTGTTATTATTGGTAAAGTAGATGCTATTTTAGTACAGCCCGATGGTAGTTTAGAAGGTGGTGCCGACCCTCGTGGTGATGATACTGCCGTAGGGTATTAGTCGTTAACAATTAGTGGTTGTATTAAAAAAAAATACTTAAATTTTTTAGTAGTTCAGAAAAAATCACTAACTTTGCCCCCGAATTTAAAACATAACACATAATATGACTTTCACAAGTAAAAATATGATGATGCTTTGTTCTATGGTTTCCCCATAGGAAGGCATCGTTGTTTCTTTACTTTACCCCATATAAAAAGGAATGCAATGATGTTACATTGCATTCCTTTTTTTATTTCCTCTTAGTAATAACCTTTTTAAAAATAATTTAGTAATGAGAAAGAAAACCCGCTTTTTAGTATTTTTAGCCTTGCTGTTTTCAGCCGTTGCTTCGGCTCAAACCGTTAAAGGTATCGTAACCGACAACCAAAAAGAACCTCTAATAGGGGTGAGCATCGTTGTGAAAAACACCCAAAAAGGTACTAATACTGATGAAAATGGACAGTTTAGTCTGCAAGTCTCCGAAAACGATGTACTTGTATTTTCGTATATAGGTTTTAAAACCAAAGAAGTGAAAGTAGGCAAACACACTACTTTAAACATTCTCTTAGAAAGTGATGCTGAAGCGCTCGACGAAGTGCTCATCGTTGGGTCACGTGCTGGTGGACGCACAAAAGTAGATAGTCCTGTGCCGGTGGATGTGTTCGATGTAGTAAAAACCGTAAAAGCACAGCCTCAGGTAAATATCAATCAGATACTAAACAGTATAGCACCTTCCTTCACCTCTACACCTCAAGTGGTAACCGATGGCACCGACCACTTAGACCCCGCTCAACTACGCGGTTTAGGTCCCGATCAAACCTTAGTGCTTCTCAATGGCAAAAGGCGACACACTTCTGCCTTTATCAATGTAAATGGCGCACCTGGTCGTGGTACCGTTGGCACCGACCTCAATGCAATTCCCTCATTTGCGCTTTCCAAAATTGAAATCTTGCGCGATGGAGCTTCTGCTCAATATGGGTCGGATGCCATTGCTGGGGTACTCAATCTCAACCTCAAAAAAGAAAAAGGTCTCTCTGCCCAAGTGAGTTACGGGGCTAACATAACCCCAAAAGCTAACGATCATCGCGGTGATTACGATGGTGAGCAAGGACAATTAGACCTCAATTATGGTACTGAACTCGGCAAAAAAGGCGGCTTTATCAACCTCACTTTCTCAGCTCAATTCCGCAACCCTACTTTTAGAGCAGGCACTTTTGATGGCAGTATCTTCAACGCCTATAACGCAATTGAACAGCGCGCTTTAGAAGCTGGCGATAATCTGTCTAACTATTTTAGCAATAGCAATGTAAATGCCGACCCTCAACTATTGGGGCTCATCAAAAACTACGCCGGTCAGGTTAGCTATTTCAACAGTCCCTTCCTATCGCAAATCCAAAATGCTACTTCGCTCACCAGTCTGCGCAGTATTCTGAGTAAAGATGTTACTGATGATGAACTTGCTTATCGTCAGCTTACACGTAAGGACTTCAATATGCACGTGGGGCAATCGCGCCTACGCGGTACGCAATTCTTCCTCAATACCGAACTCCCTATTTCCGATAGCTGGAAATTCTATGCTTTTGGCGGACAGAGTTACCGCTATGGCGAGGCTGGTGGTTTCTTTAGGCGACCTAACCAAGCCCGCACCTTCACAGGGCTACATCCTAACGGCTATCTGCCTTGGATAACTACTGATATTCAGGATAGTTCTATCTCAGCAGGTTTTAAAGGCGAAGCAGGAGCGTGGCATATTGATGTCAGCAATACTTTTGGGCGCAATGAGTTTGCCTATACTATCAAGCATACGGGCAATACCAGTTTGCGCTTTGCCTCTCCCTCTTCCTTTGATGCTGGCAAATTGCGCTTCTTGCAAAACACCCTTAACCTCGATTTTTCCAGAGCCCTCAACCTCTTCGAGAAAGCCAACCTCTCATTGGGTGCTGAGCAACGCCACGAAGCTTATAGTATTGTAGCAGGTGATGAAAGTTCTTATGCTACTTATGATCTTTTGGGCAGAGTGCAGGACGGCAATACCCCTAATAACCAAAAACCTACTGACTTTTTTGGGGCTTACCTCCCTGGTGGTGCACAGGTATTCAGCGGTTTGCGTGAGGAGAGTGCCCTCACCAAAACGCGCAATGTATGGGCGGGTTATGCCGAATTTGAAACCGACATCACTCGTTGGCTCTTAGCCAATGCTGCCTTGCGCTATGAAAACTATTCCGATTTTGGCGATACCTTCAACTACAAATTGGCAACTCGCGTGAAGCTCCTACCCAATGTAAATTTGCGTGCTGCTGCCTCTACAGGATTCCGCGCCCCCTCTATCCACCAATTGTATTACACCAACATCGGTACCCTCTACCTCAACGGAAATTTGCAAGAAACAGGTACGTTCAACAACATATCTAAAGCGGCTGAACTCTTTGGCATCGAAAAACTCAAAGAAGAACAATCTAAATCAGTGAGTGCAGGGTTCGCTCTAAACTTGCCAAAAGCGGGTATTTCTCTCAGTGCCGATGCCTATTTCATCCGTGTAGACAATCGCATCATCCTCACCGAAACTTTTAGCAAACCAACAGGCTCTTCACCTGCCGAAAACGAGCTCAAACAAATATTCGATACTGCTAATGTGAACAGCGTACAGTTCTTTGCCAATGGCGTTGATGCTGAAACTAAAGGGATAGATGTTGTAATAGCGCACCATTATCAAGGAGATAAATGGAGTATCAACAACGATTTTGGTCTCAATCTCACCCAAACGCGCAAAGTAGGAGCTATTCACACCCTTGAAGCAATAAAAAATGCAGGCTTAGAGACTAAATTCTTCTCCGAAAGAGCTCGTATTTATTTAGAAGAAGCCGTTCCACGATTCAAAGCAACCCTTTCTCACAACCTCAGTATAGGCAAATGGAACGCTTATTTGCGCAATACCTATTACGGCAAAACCACAGGTCCTGATATCATCAGAACTGCCGACCAAATAGGAGACTTTGAGTTTGATAGCTATGGTCATCAAGTGATACGCGGCAAACTCATTACCGACCTTTCTATAGCCTATAATTTCAGCGAAAAAGCTACCCTCACTCTGGGCGTAAACAACCTTTTCGATCTTTACCCCGAAAAGAACGTAAAAGTGAATAACAACAACGATCAATTTGTGTATTCACGCGCCACTTCTCAATTCGGGCTCAACGGGCGTTATGTGTTTGCAAGAGCGAGCTTTAAACTGTTCTAATAAACTTATAAAAACACCAAAATATTTTTTAATACATTATTTTGGTAGATTGATAAAATATTGTAGTTTTGCACTTTAAATAAGAATTTTATATGAAATCAAACGTATTAGGTTATCCTCGTATTGGTGAAAAACGAGAACTTAAAAAAGCTAATGAGTCCTTCTGGGCTGGTAAAATATCAGAAGAAGAACTCTTAGCAGTAGCTGAAAATATTCGTGTTCACAACTGGACACTACAAAGAGAAGCAGGAGTAGATTTGATTCCTTCTAACGACTTTTCTCTCTATGACCAAATGCTTGACTTTTCGTTTACAGTAAGCGCTATCCCTGAGCGTTTTGCTCCTATCCATCAGTTGAGCAACTTAGAGCGTTATTACGCTTTAGCACGTGGCTATCAAAAAAATGGTATCGATATTACCGCTATGGAAATGACCAAATGGTTTGATACCAATTACCACTATATCGTACCCGAATTTACTAAAGACCAATCTTTCAAAATTCTTGTAAACAAACCTTTGCAAGAATATAACTTGGCTAAAAAACACGGTTTCGACACTAAACCTGTACTTATCGGCTTGGTAACTTATTTGCTTCTCGGTAAAGAAAAAGAACAAGGTTTCCACCGTTTAGACTTGGCTGAGCGTTTGTTGCCTGTGTATGTACAAATCGTACGAAGTTTAGTAGATGCAGGTGCTAAAACTATTCAAATAGATGAGCCTTACTTAGCTCTCGACCTTCCTGAAGGCGCTGCCGATGTATACAAAAAAGTATATACGGAGCTAAGAAGCAAATTTCCTACTACCGAATTTATCCTCACTACCTACTTTGGAGCATTGGATAACAATACCGAATTGGCTGTGTCATTGCCTTTCAATGTATTGCACATCGATTTAGTGCGCGCAGCGGCTCAGCTTGACAAAGTGCTCAAAGCACTTCCTGCCGATAAAAAACTATCGCTTGGAGTAGTAGATGGACGTAATATTTGGAAAAACAACTTCGAACACTCATTAGCATTGATTGAGAAAGCCAAAGAAGCTATCGGGGCTGATCGTCTATTGATAGCTACTTCTTGCTCATTATTGCACTCTCCTTGCAATCTCGAACTCGAAAACAACGAGAAAGTGCTTACCCCTGAAATCAAACAATGGTTGGCTTTTGCTAAACAAAAAGTAAAAGAAGTAACTACTTTGCAAGCCCTTGCTACAGGTCACATAACTCCTGAGGTAAAAGCCGTTTTTGAAGAAAACAAAAAAGCAGCTGAAACACGTAAAACTTCACCGCTTATCCACGACAACAAAGTGAAAGAGCGCGTGAACAACATCACAGCCAAAGACGATGTGCGCCACAGTCCGTTCAACGAGCGTAAAGTAGCACAACACAAAGCGTTAAACTTACCTCTTTTCCCTACAACTACTATTGGGTCATTCCCTCAAACCGACGAGGTACGCAGCTGGCGTGCTCGCTTCAAAAAAGGAGAACTCACTCAAGCCGAATACGACAAGTTATTGGAAAAAGAAATTGAAGAGTCTATCCGTTTTCAAGAAGATACCAATATCGATGTACTCGTACACGGCGAGTTTGAGCGTAATGATATGGTGGAATACTTTGGCGAATTGCTCAAAGGATACACCTTCACCAAATTCGGTTGGGTACAAAGTTATGGTTCACGTTGCGTAAAACCACCGATTATCTTTGGTGATATTTCACGTCCAGAACCAATGACTGTACGTTGGAGTAAATACGCACAATCGCTTACCAAATTGCCCGTAAAAGGTATGCTTACAGGCCCTGTAACTATCTTGCAATGGTCGTTTGTACGCGATGACCAACCGCGTTCTGAAACTTGTTTGCAGATAGCTTTAGCAATCCGCGATGAAGTAGTAGACCTCGAAAAAGCGGGCATCAAAGTTATTCAAATTGACGAACCAGCTATCCGTGAAGGTTTGCCATTGCGCAAGAGCGAGTGGAAAGCCTACTTCGATTGGGCAATCAAAGCGTTCCGCATTTCAGCTTCAGGTGTGAAAGACGAAACTCAAATTCACACCCATATGTGCTATTCTGAGTTCAACGATATGATTGAAGCTATCGCCGATATGGACGCCGATGTGATTACCATAGAGTGCTCACGTTCACAAATGGAACTCCTCGATGTATTTGGTGACTTTAAATATCCTAACGAAATAGGCCCTGGGGTATACGACATTCACTCACCACGCGTACCTTCACAAGAAGAAATGACCAACTTGATGAAGAAAGCCATTTCGGTAGTGCCAAAAGAGCAACTTTGGGTAAACCCCGACTGCGGACTCAAAACGCGTCACTGGCCAGAAACCAAAGCAGCTCTCCACGCAATGGTTGATACCGCCAAAGAACTTCGCAATCTTTACAAATAAGAAATAAGAAGTAATAAATAAAAAAAGCAATGTGCAGAAGATGTACATTGCTTTTTTGTTGCTTCAGATAGAGACTGTCTGAAAAGTCTCAAAATCGTATTTGTGTCGCTACACTTTGCCAAAGTTTCAGACTTTGGCAAAGTTGATTACTCTGATTATCAATAGCTTTTGCAGTATTTTATGTAGGAAAGCCTGCGATAGCTGGGTATATGCTGCAAACGCCTATATAAATAAAACTTTTTAGACAGCGCCTTGATAACGCAATATTTTTGTCAAGAATATTCCTTTATTTTGTAGGAATGATATTTTTTTGTACATTTGCCTCATTAAACCAAAATAACTATTATAAGAAGTACTAACTCGTATAGTTTTTAAAATAGTATTATAAAATAACATATAGCGTTTCGCTTTACAGTTTCCTAATTTCTGAAAACGACCAATTTTTCAATGTTACAAGGAAAGTGAAAGTGGAAATGCCTGCGGTTACGTGGGCATTCCTTTTGCTTTGTAACATAGCCTTTGGTCGGGCTTCAGAAATTGAGCAATAAGGAATGTTCCCACGTTTTTTTATTGCTCTGTTATAGTGAAACCTACCTAAAAGGCGGTAACCGAAAAGCCTGAACAGAGTAGGTATAAACTTAATTTTATGTAACAATAGCAATGAAAAACAAAAACAAAAACGTAGCGTGGGCGACTTTTCGCACTGCTACACAGTTAGTAGCCATTATGGCAGTAATTTTAGTAACCCTTATCGCTTGTGGTAAAAGCGACAGTGGGGGAAGTGCAGACAACAAGAACTTAATTGGCACTTGGAAGTTAGAAAGTATGACTATTGATGGAAAGAATGCTTGTGAAGTATATCCTGAGTATTTATTCTGTGGAAAATGTAAGAAGCTTCCTTATCTTGTCTTTTCTGACAAAGAATATGTGTCCTATTCTTATGATGGTTCTTGTGAACTCAAGAAAACAATTGGAAAATACACTGTTTCAAAAAATACAATAGTACTTATTGATAATCAAGAAGGTGGTTCTTCAAATTTTACCATATTAGGGAATAAACTAACTTTTAGTTCTCCAATAGAAGATGATAAAGGAAATAAACATACTTCTATTATGACTTTTGTCAAACAATAAATCTCCCATATCATTACCCTTAGAAACTTATTTAAGGAATAAAAAGAGCAAAGCGCTTTAACGCGCTTTGCTCTTTTTTATAAAGTATTTCATTATTTTGGAAAGAAAAATAGTAAAAATAAACATAGTAACAATAGCTTATTTTTACATTTTTGTAGAAATAAGCAATTTTACAACATTTTAAAGGTTTATTTTTACATAGTAATTAGTCTGCTAATTCTAAGAAATCCTCAAAATATTCATCAAAAGAATTGAATAGAAGTGTAGGTTTGTTCATTTCAAAATTACCGTCTTTATTACAATGTATTTCAGCACCATATACTTTTGAATCGTTGAGGCGATCTGTTTTTGAGACTTTGTACAGAATAAGATACTCGTCAATTTCGTAATTGAGTACAATAAAATCATCGGGGAGGTTGAGTTCTTCTCTCAACTGTTTGGTGAGTTCTACCACAGGATATGATAATGTTCCATCCTCTTTGTAAACTCCATTGATATAAGTATCCCCAAAGTTACAAGAGCCACATTCGCTCAAAAACTTTACATACGCTTTAGGGAGTAATACCCCTAAAGATGTTTCTACAATTTGAATTTCTTCGGCAGTAGCACCTTCACAGTATTCAAATTCATCACTTTGTTGTAGTTTCTTTAGATAATTCATTAGATATAGGTTTTTGAGTTTGTTCTTCTCTTTTAAATACGAAAGTATCGTAATAAGTGTTGAAAAATTGTATTAAAAATACAGCGCCTTGTAGGTCTCTATACACTTCTACTAATAAATTACCGTCTTTATCAGGAGCTATACGTATTCTATCGATATCCACTCCTAAATAAATAGGAATAAACGGATAGATTCTAAACCTATTATAACGCTGCCAAAAGTTCTTTTTCTGTTTGCCTTTGAAGCCAGCCCTCATCGTAACAGTAGTTGTGCTATCCTTCACCTTTTGGTAACTCACGTACAGCGAATCGGCTTTTACTTGCAGTTTAAACCTACTTAAAGGTAGCGCTGTTTCTTGGTATTCTTTAGGCAGTAGCGGAAAGAACAAGGGTGCTTGCTTTTCCATAGGCTCAGAATACACATAATAAGTTCCTTCATTAAGAGTCTTAATAGCAGCTTCATCCATAAAAGCTGTCATTTTAGGGCGCTGTACTGTTTTACACGAAAACAACAGTAAGGATAATACAATAAAAGCAATGGTTCTCATAAAGTTTAGATATTTAATGATGCTAATTACAAGTACAAAAGTACAAAATAATCACTTACAAAAAAAGCAAAGTGAAAATTTAATTTCACTTTGCTTTTTTGTTAAGGTACAGGGTCATAGCCACTACCTCCCCAAGGGTGGCAACTACATATACGTTTGATAGCTAACCAACCTCCTTTGAAAAAGCCATATTTTTGCAGAGCTTCCAAAGTGTATTGAGAGCAGGTGGGGGTATACCTACAAGTAGGCGGTTTCAGAGGTGAAATAGCTACCTGATAAAAGCGTACTAAATAAATGAAAAGGTATTTCATTACTTAGCAAATCGTTCAATTACCTCTTGGCTTACACCTGTATTAGAGAAACCTCCGTCGTGGAAGAGATTTTGCATCGTTACTTTGCGAGTAAGGTCGGAGAAGAGAGATACCGTATAATCGGCACAATCTTGAGCGGTGGCATTGCCTAATGGCGACATTGCATCGGCGTAAGCAATAAAACCATCAAAGCCTTTTACACCTTGTCCTGCAGTGGTGGCAGTAGGTGATTGTGAAATGGTATTCACACGCACTTTTTTATCTTTACCAAAGAAATAGCCAAAACTACGCGCAATAGACTCTAAGTATGCTTTGTTATCAGCCATATCGTTGTAATCGGGGAAGGTGCGTTGTGCTGCCATATAAGTAAGGGCAACGATGCTACCCCACTCGTTCATTGCATCATTCTTGTAAAGCACTTGACATACTTTGTGAAAAGAAAGTGCTGAAACGTCCCAACCTTTTTCAGTGTTCATATAGTTAGACTCGGTATAAGGGATATTTTTGCGCACATTCACCGACATACCGATGGAATGTAGTACAAAATCCAACTTGCCTCCTAAAATTTCCATTGCTTTAGTCACCAAGTTTTGGAGGTCGTCCATATTGGTAGCGTCGGCAGGAATGATTTCAGAGCCAGTTTTTTCGGCTAAATTTTTTATTTGTCCCATACGCATTGCCACGGGAGCATTGGTAAGCACGAACTTACCGCCTTCTTCGTGTACGCGTTCTGCTGTTTTCCAAGCGATAGAATTTTCGTCTAAGGCACCAAAGATGATGCCTCTTTTTCCTTTTAATAAATTGTACATAATTCTTTCTTTTATAAAGTAAAATTTGTTTCTGTGGTGCAAATGTACAAAAAAATATTTTTTAAGAAAAAATTTTTTCTATCTAAAAAATTAGGATTATTAATTTTTATTTTCTACTTTTGCTCTACAAAAACTTAAAAAAACCAAATTATGACAAGTACAAATGAAAAACTAACAGCTTCTCAGCTACAATTGATGCTTGATGCTCATTGTCAAGATATGAAAGCTAATATGCCAGGGTTCCTATTTTATGGAATTTTAAGCTGTGCTGATGGTTACATTCTAAGCAGAGCCTCGGCTAATGCTGAAGCTTCGAGAATTATTGAACAGGGTTCTGCTTTTCACCTCACTATTGTCAATCAAGTAAAAATGGTAGTTGAAAGCAATAAAGAATTAGGTAATTTAGAGCTTGATTACATTCTTATTGAAACGAGTAAAATCACTTTTATGCTGATGATTTCTGCTCTTGGTAAATTCTTTTCTATTACTGCTTTAGATAGAGCTAAGGCGAATATGGGTATTTCGAGAGCCTTACTCTACAAATGTAAAGCTGAGTTTGGGACAATGTTAGATGATTTTTTTTAGTATTCTCTTCTATATCAACAAAAGAAAGTCTGAAAAAATGCGTTATAAGAACAGTAATTTTTCAGACTTTTTTATTATACTTTTATGGTTCGTAATGTTTTAATGCCTCTGTAATGATAGCAATACATTCTTTCAATTCGGTTTCATTCATCACCAATGGTGGGGCAAACCTAATGATATTACCGTGTGTAGGTTTGGCGAGCAAGCCATTATCGCGCATCTTTAAGCAGATATTCCACGCTGTATTGCTCTCTTCGGTATCGTTGATAACCACAGCATTTAAGAGTCCTTTACCACGTACTAAGGTAGCTACTTTTGAGGTTTTGATATAATCACCTAGTTCTTTGCGGAAAATTTCACCCAATCGAGCGGCATTTTCAGCCAGATGCTCGTCTTTTACTACTTGTAAGGCTTCAATTGCTACGGCAGCAGCCAAAGGGTTACCGCCAAAGGTACTACCGTGTTGCCCTGCTTTGATTACGTGCATTATACGGTCATCGGCAAGAACAGCACTCACAGGATATACCCCCCCGCTAAGGGCTTTGCCTAATACCAATATATCGGGTTTTACATTTTCGTGATCTACTGCCAAACGCTTCCCAGTACGCGCTACTCCTGTTTGTACCTCATCGGCGATAAAGAGGGCGTTATACTTTTCGCATAGAGCTTTAGCTCCACTCAAGTAGCCATCGGAGGGGACATATACGCCTGCTTCACCCTGTATAGGTTCTACTAAAAAGCCTGCTACTGTAGCCTTATTATCGGCGAGCACTTTTTCTAAAGCTACCAAATCGTTGTAAGGAACAGAAACAAAACCAGGTGTATAGGGGCCGAAATTTTTACGTGCATTTTTATCGGATGAGAAAGAAACTACTGTAGTAGTGCGCCCGTGGAAGTTTTGATGGCACACAATGATGATTGCGGCGCTTTCGGGTACTCCTTTTTGTTCATACGCCCATTTGCGACATATTTTAATGGCTGTTTCTACAGCTTCAGCACCTGTGTTCATTGGTAGAACTTTCTCGAAGCCAAAATACTCGGTGATGTACTTTTCGTACACTCCAAGTTTATCGTTGTAGAAAGCTCGAGAAGTGAGGGTAAGGGTTTGAGCTTGCTCAGTAAGTGCTTTGATGATGCGTGGGTGGCAATGCCCTTGGTTTACAGCAGAGTAAGAAGAGAGAAAATCGTAGTAACGTTTGCCTTCTACGTCCCACACATACACGCCTTGTCCTTTGCAGAGTACGACGGGTAGTGGGTGATAATTATGGGCACCATACTGGTTTTCGAGTGCCATTGCTTGTTCTGAGGTTAATTTTGGTAATGTCATATATCTTTCGTTTTATTTTCAGACGACAAATATACGACATATTTTCGTAAAAACAAAAAAACACAAATTTGGGATATTCCAAATTTGTGTTATAAAGTTCTTTACTTTAGTGCTCGTTTCTAAAAGAAGTCGTCTAACATTGTTCCAAATTCTGCTTTACATTTATATAGTAAAGCTCTTGAAATACCTACATTAGATTTTGGTCTATCTAAGGCAGTAATCGAGAAAAACTTCCCTAAAGCTGAAATCATTAGCATATAGGTTATTTTATTAGCCTCAATAAGAATGTAATCTAACGCTAAATCTTCCATAGTTTTGTTAGTGTTTATTACTTTTTTCACTTGATCCACAATTGTTAAGTGAAAGGCAGAACCTTGTTCTACAATTCTTGAAGATTCTTCATTAGCTGAAGCTTTAGATAAAATAGTTCCATCCTTACAGCTAAGGATTCCATAAAATAGAAAACCAGGCATATTGGCTTTCATATCTAAACAGTGAGCATCGAGTAATCGTTGTAATTCTGTTCCTGTCATAAAAAATATATATAGTGTTTGGTTTTTATGGCGCAAAGCTATATATTATTTTGATAACCTCCAAGCGTTTTTAACATATTTTTTAGACTTCTTTTACACTGTGTTAAAACAATCTAATCATCTTACTCAAAATCAAACTTTTATAAAAAATATTTTATGTTGAATAGTTTTATAGTCAAGCAAAAATAAATTGCAAATAAACAAACCTACCTTATACATACCCACCCAGCGATTGCAGATTTCTATACAAAAAAAGCACAAATTTAGAGTTTCTAAATTTGTGCTGTAAAAATACTATTAGCTATTTTTCTAAAGTTGTTCGTCTAATATCACTGCGATAGGTCTACTTTTTTCAATCAAAGTTCTCGCTATTCCTATATTAGCTTTGTTTCGTTCTAAGGCTAAGAGGATAAAAAATTTCCCTGAATTTGAAACTCCAATAACATTAGTAATCTTATCAGTTTCAATAAGAATACTGTGAGTTTCTTTAACTCCTAAGGATTCACTTGAAGCAACTACTTTTTTCACTTGTTCTACAATAGTTGAGAAAAAGGGTGCTACTTCTTTTGCAATTTCTGAAATTCCTGTATTGGCTACTGATGATCCTATAATAGTTGCATCAGCACATCTAAGGATTCCACAAAAGATAAATCCTGACAAATTGGCTTTCATATCTAAGCATAGCTTGTCGACCATTTCTTGTAATTCTGTACCTGTCATACGCTTTATTTTTTATATGTTATTCAAGTGCAAATATAAACATAATACATATACCCTTTTCTTTTTTAACGTTATTTAACATTCCTGTATCTATTGAGGAACTATTGAAAAAATTATCAATGTTCAATCATCACAGCTCCTACGGTAGCATTGCTAGTCTCATCAATGAGGATGGCGCTACCCATAGGGGGATTGCTTTGGAATGCATCATATACTAAAGGGGCAGCTGTTTTGAGTCGGATTTTTGCTATTTCGTTGAGTTTTACGCTTTCTACTCCTTCAGTTTGGTCAAGGGTATTGACATCAATTTTGTATTCAATTTCCTTTACAATGGCTTTTACGAGCCTACTGCGTTGTTGTAACAAGTACTTATTACCCTCGCACAATTCACGTTTATCCATCCAGCACACAAGGGCTTCTATATCCTGACCTTGCTGAGGTTCAGCTCCTTGTTTAGCAAAATAGTCACCACGAGAAATATCGATATCATCTTCGATATGTAACACTACAGGGTCACCTGCTTTGGCTTCAGCCACTTCTTCGCCATTGTGCTCTATCTTGCTGATTTTAGTGTTGATACCTTCAGGGAGTACCACTATAGCATCGCCTTTGCGATAAACACCCGATATGATTTGTCCTGCGTAACCGCGATAGTCGTGTAAGGCTTCGGTTTGAGGGCGTATTACATACTGTACCTGAAAACGAGGTTGATCGTAATTATCTTTATTAATTTCTATAGTTTCTAAGAAGTCTAATAATGAATTTCCTTTATACCAAGGCATTGCATTGGTGGTATTCACAATGTTATCACCTACAAAAGCAGAAATTGGGAAATAGTGTACACTTTTCAAACCTAAACGTTTGGCGATACCTTCATATTCTTGTTGGATATTTTTGAATACCTCTTCACTATAGCCTACCAAATCCATTTTGTTTACAGCTACAACTACCTCTGGAATATTGAGCAGAGAGGCTATGATAGAATGGCGGCGAGTTTGTTCGGTTACACCATTACGAGCATCTACTAAAATGATAATGAGCTCGGAATTAGAAGCGCCAGTAATCATATTGCGGGTGTACTGTGTATGACCAGGGGCATCGGCGATGATAAATTTGCGTTTAGGGGTTGCGAAATAGCGATAAGCCACATCGATAGTAATACCTTGTTCACGTTCTGCACGAAGACCATCGGTGAGTATAGCGAGGTCTATACCATCATCGTTCTTATTTTTAGATTGTTGTTCAAGCGCCTCAAGCTGGTCGGCTAAAATGCTTTTGCTATCGTATAACAAACGACCTATGAGGGTACTTTTACCGTCGTCTACACTACCTGCAGTGATAAATCGTAATATATTCATTTGTATCTTAAAAATCAATTTTTGGCAAAGATACAAATAATTACGAAATACAAGTTACGAATAGCGAAAATAATTTGTTAAGAGGAAAATCTAAGTACAGGATAAAAATTGTAAGTAATTGATTTCAAACTTATTTACCCCTCTAAAAAGGTACTCAGATAGGTAGTCTAATCCGTATTTGAACACACTTATAACTCTTTTCCCATCTGGTTTTATCCTTATCGCTTTAAAGTGTGTGTCAATGTAATCTCCAATCTTGTAACACCACACAAAAGCTATCATTACTAATAGCATCAACCTCTCAATACGTTCTAAGTCCCTTAAATGAGTGTCCTCTACATTAAATCCACTACTCTTAAGTCCCTTGAATAAAGTCTCTATTTGCCACCTTTCTTTGTATTTTTCTAATCCTTCATCAGGTTTATTGAATGAAATCAATATACAATAGCCTATTTTACCATTATTTTCCGTCGTTTTTACACCTGATAAGTAACAATATTCTCCTTTATATTGCATAATCCTATCATAATGATAGCCTTGATAAGGTTTTAAGTTGTTGAAAAAGTTCCAAGCATACAATTTCTTATTCTTTTTAGGGCAAAAAATCAGAAAATTTTCCCGTATACGTATAAAATATCGTATCCTATGTTCATTTAAGAATCCTATCCACTTATCTCCTACAAATTCCCTATCAGCTAATAAGCAGTCGATACAATTTACCCCAAACCAACTAATAAACTTCTCCATTAATGCTATACGTTCTTCAGTATGAGAGTTGCCTTGTTTATCTAACATTTTGAAAATCAGTGGTATAGATACATTCTTATAGCTAATACCTATCATCAATATATTGATATTCACCTCTCCAAACTTCCAATTTGTCCTATCCATAATCAGGGTAAGGTTCTCTTTTTCAGGCAATAAGTTGAATATCAACTTAGAGACCAACTCCATTGTAAAATTAGCAGCCCTCATAAAATTGCGTATCCTTTTGACATTGCTATCCTTACAAGTCTTATTGTCAAAGGCTGTTGCCAATGCTGTATAGGTAACTTTTCTTGTTTTACAAAGTGCTAATACAAAGAGCGTTACAAATTTTAAACGAGCTAAATTCAGTTATTTCCTCAAATAATTCCTTAAACTTTGATAATAATTCTGTATCTTTGCTCTCTGTACTGGTATTTCTGTCCATTTGCATATTTTTTCCTAACTGCAAAATTAAGGAATACCAGTCTTATTTACAAGTGTTTACAAAAAATTATCCTGTACTAAAGAGAATTTTAATCACTAATCGTTAAAAATTATTTTCGTACTTTTGCAGCCTGACCTAATAAAAGGCATAACAATTGCCTTAGATAGAAATACAAATTATTAATAAAGATTTTACAATATGAATTTTTTAGAACTCGCACAACAGCGCTACACCACCAAAAAATACAACCCTACCCAAAAGATTACTAATGAGGAGATTGAAACCCTAAAGCAGATCTTACAGCTTAGTCCATCATCTATCAATAGCCAACCTTGGCATTTCACTTTTGTAGCAGACCAAGAACAGAAAAGTAAATTAGCTGCTGTATCCTATTTCAATGAAGAACGTATTAACCAAGCAAGTCACTTGGTTGTATTTAGTGTCATAGACGACATAGCTCTTTTTGAAAAACAAATTGAGCAGAACTTACCACAGGGAGCTATTAACTACTACAAGCAATTTATGCAACCACAAGCAGAGGAAAATATTAAATCGTGGTTACAGCATCAGGTATATCTTTCTCTTGGCTTCTTCTTGTCTGCTTGTGCGGCTATGCATATTGATAGCACTCCTATGGAAGGCATTGAAACGCATTCTTATGATACTATTCTGCAACACAACGGATACAAAACACTCTTTGCTGTTGCTTTAGGACACAGAGACACCAACGACAACAACCAGCCTGAGAAAATGCCTAAATCTCGTTTGTCTATCAATAACATTATAACCTCAATATAAACAATGAGAATCTTCATCATAGCATTAAGTCTTTTGGCAAGTTGTGGGACTTACGCACAAAAAGCAGAAGCAGAGATATTTGCTAAAGTACCTGAATCGGTGGGTAATATCAGTTTTACAGCTCAGGGCGACTTAGTATATAGTCATCACCCATTCTTTAACCCTGAGTATAGAGTGGTTAAATATAATACTCAAACAAAATCAATTACCCCATTTCCTAATAAGGAGTGGAATACACCCCGAGAGAAAGACGATCATTACCTGAGCAATGTTTTAGGAATTAGAAATGATAAAAATGGTGTTGTTTGGATGCTTGATATGGCTGGACGTAATGCCATTACGCCTAAAATAGTAGGGTGGAATACTCGTACAAATAAGTTAGAACGTATCTATTATTTACCACAAGCAGCTATAGTAAAAACTTCCCAACCCAATGATATGGTTGTTGATACAAAACATAACATCTTTATTATTGCCGATGAAGGTATTGGCAATGGAGGTGATGGTAGCATGGCAGCCTTAATCATTGTAGATATGAACTCAGGCAAAACACGGAGATTGCTACAAGGCACACGCACCACTTTGCCAGAAAACACACCTACCATAGTCAATGGAAAGCCACTATCTATCAATGGTAAAAACCTTTTAGTAGGCTGCGATGGCATTACAGCAGATAAAGATTTTGAGTGGCTCTACTATGCCCCTTTAAACGGAAGGAAAGTGTATAGGGTAAAAATAACTGATCTGCTTAATGAGCAACTAACAGCTACTGCTTTAGATGAGAAGATTGAAACCTACAGTGAAAAACCTAATAATGGCGGTATGAGTATTGATGCACAAGGAAATCTATATCTTACAGCACTTGAAAGCAATAGTATAAGCGTTGTGCTTAGCAAAGACAGAAGCCTCCACACTCTTTTCAATGCAGATGAATTACTTTGGCCTGATGGAGTAAGTTTTAATGCAAAAGACGGTTATATGTATGTCTCCGCAGCGCAAGTACATTTAGGAGCTGTATTTAATGATGGTAATAACAAAGCAACAGCACCTTTTTACATTTTCAGATTTAAACCTTTAGCTAAAGGCGTTCCTTTTAGGTAAATCAGAGAATAAAACCGCCACATAGGCTGTTACAGCAAAACCTGCTTGATGCGCGCATTTGGGGCAGCCGCAACACTTGGCGACTTGAGCAAACGATGACCTTAGAGAGATGTGCTGGTAAGTGGGTGATATTAAAGTCTGTAGCAAGGACGTTTTAAAACTTAAAAAATAATAATTATGTTAGTACTAAGTACAGGACAAAAATTGTAAGTAATTGATTTCAAACTTATTTACCCCTCTAAAAAGGTACTCAGATAGGTAGTCTAATCCGCATTTGAACACACTTATAACTCTTTTCCCATCTGGTTTTATCCTTATCGCTTTAAAGTGTGTGTCAATGTAATCTCCAATCTTGTAACACCACACAAAAGCTATCATTACTAATAGCATCAACCTCTCAATACGTTCTAAGTCCCTTAAATGAGTGTCCTCTACATTAAATCCACTACTCTTAAGTCCCTTGAATAAAGTCTCTATTTGCCACCTTTCTTTGTATTTTTCTAATCCTTCATTAGGTTTATTGAATGAAATCAATATACAATAGCCTATTTTACCATTATTTTCTATCGTTTTTACACCTGATAAGTAACAATATTCTCCTTTATATTGCATAATCCTATCATAATGATAGCCTTGATAAGGTTTTAAGTTGTTGAAAAAGTTCCAAGCATACAATTTCTTATTCTTTTTAGGGCAAAAAATCAGAAAATTTTCCCGTATACGTATAAAATATCGTATCCTATGTTCATTTAAGAATCCTATCCACTTATCTCCTACAAATTCCCTATCAGCTAATAAGCAGTCGATGCAATTTACCCCAAACCAACTAATAAACTTCTCCATTAACGCTATACATTCTTCAATATGAGAGTTGCCTTGTTTGTCTAACATTTTGAAAATAAGTGGTATAGCTACATTCTTATAGCTAATACCTATCATCAATATATTGATATTCACCTCTCCAAACTTCCAATTTGTCCTATCCATAATCAGGGTAAGATTCTCTTTTTTAGGCAATAAGTTGAATATCAACTTAGAGACCAACTCCATTATAAAATTAGCAGCCCTCATAAAATTGCGTATCCTTTTGACATTGCTATCCTTACAAGTCTTATTGTCAAAGGCTGTTGCCAATGTCGTATAGGTAACTTTTCTTGTTTTACAAAGTGCTAATACAAAGAGCGTTACAAATTTTAAACGAGCTAAATTCAGTTATTTCCTCAAATAATTCCTTAAACTTTGATAATAATTCTGTATCTTTGCCCTCTGTACTGGTATTTCTGTCCATTTGCATATTTTTTTCCTAACTGCAAAATTAAGGAATACCAGTCTTATTTACAAGTGTTTACAAAAAATTATCCTGTACTAAGGAAGAAAATATTAAGGGCGTTTTTCATAAGTTATCCAATTGGTATAAGCTACATTATATTTCTTATCATTTGGATACTTGTAATGTATAGAAGCACGGATTTTTACAACCGGTTTATCAAAGTTGAGCATATCTTCGCAATTGTTCATTTCATAAATTATGTAATAGACAAGGTTGTATTTCTCACCTTTCTGCAAAGTTTTTTTGCAATCATCTAAATTTGCTGGAGGCACAGAAGGAGGTGGACAACCTTGTATATCTTTAACTTCGCCATTCTCATCTTCATATTGTAACCCAAAGTGAAACACATAATAAGTATTGATTTCAATGGGTTTACCTGAGTAATTTACAATAACTGCCTCAGCATATTCTCGGTTTACATCAGTGTAGTTTAGTGTTGCTTGTACGCCAATTTTTGGATTAGACAAGGATTTTCCAAAGTATGTACGTAGCTTTTGTTGTACTTCTGTCCGATATTCTTCTACATAATTCAGTAAGTCTGAAGGATAAGTACATTTTTTCTCAAATACATCAAATTGGATATAAAAACATTGAAACAAAGGAATATTTAGTGTTTTTGTCAAATAAAGAAAAGCTACATCACCTTTGCGCAATGGTTTTTCTTTGGAACAGACCATTACTTTAAGATTTGTAGTATCAGTAATACTATTAAGCAATAGGCTGATAGCCTCACTATCTTCTTGATAGCGTTGATAATCGGTGTTTTGAAGTAGTTGTTGAGAAGCGACATCCCATTGTAGAGAAATATCATCGCTGAAAGGAATGGTTATTACTTCAGGCTCTTTAACAGCGGTAGAGGTAGGTGATTGAGTATTACAATGGTTGAGGACAATTGTAGAAAATACTAAAAGCAAAAGGGTACATTTCATAGCTTAATTCTCACGGATTTTTTCTATAATATACTCGTAGTGAGTGTAGTGTTGCACGAAATCAAGATCGGTTACATCGATGATAAGAGAATTGATAGCGGCATTTTTCTGTATAAAATCTAAATAGCCATAATGTATTTTTTTTAGATAATCAGGGGAGATGTTCTGTTCGTACTCTCTGCCGCGTTTTTTGATGTTCTCAATAAGGCGGTCGGTATTTTGATAAAGGAATACGTACAAATCGGGTTTGATGATTTGGCTATAGAGAATATAGAAGAGTTTGCGGTACAACACAAATTCATCATCAGTAAGGGTTACCTTAGAGAAAATGAGGGATTTGAAGATATCGTAATCGGAAACGACGAACTCTTTAAACAAGTCGGTTTGTGCTAATTGTTCGCGCATTTGTTGGTATCGTTCAGTAAGGAACGACATTTCGAGCGTAAAGCCGTATTGTTTAGGATTTTCGTAGAATTTAGGCAAGAAAGGATTATCGGAAAACTGTTCTAAAATCAGTTTAGCATTGAAGTCTTCGGCGATTTTAGTTGCCAAAGTAGTTTTACCAGAGCCTATATTACCTTCAATAGCGATGTACTTATAATTCAAAAACGGCGACTTTTGTGCGGGAAATGACAGTTGATCGGACAAGCGTTGCACGGGTGAGGTATCATCGGTAGTTCGGAGTAGTTGGGCAACTGTTTTTTTAAGTACGGGGTGCACTTTGAGGTCATCGATATTAGCTAAAGGCTTAAGCACAAACTTGCGGTGTTGCAAGAGAGGATGCGGTATGGTAAGTCTATCGGTATGAATCACTTCATCGTCATAGAAAAGTATATCGAGGTCTATCGTACGGGATTGGTAGCCTTTAGAGTGAGGCATACGTTCGCGCCCTAGTTCGTGTTCTATTTGCAAGAGTTGCATTAGCACCTGCTCAGGAGAGAGGAAGGTGCGGCAGAGCAGACAAGTGTTGAGGAAAGCCTCGCCAGAAAATCCCCAAGAGGGTGTTTCGTAGATAGGAGCTATATCCACAATGGTACCTACTCGCATAGCGATGCCTTCAATGGCTTGCTGTAGGTAGGCTTTGCGGTTTCCTAAGTTACTCCCTAATGATATGTAGACGTCGTGGTTCAATTGACAATTGACAATTAATAATTAACAAGAGTCTCAGTGTTTTGACACAATTTGAGACTAACTTTGCCAAAGGTGCAAGCCACAATGGACAATTAGAAACTTTGGCAAAGTAGAAGCAAGAATGCTATTTTTATTGATTCTTTGATTATTGGTTTTGTAAAAATCGTAATATATTGTCGTAGATGCGGTTTTCTATATCGGTAGTATCGGCAGGGAGAAATTTTTCACCCATAATATTTTCATAGAGTTCGATATAACGTTCTGAAACGGATTGTACATATTCATCACTCATCGCTGGTATTTTTTGTCCTTTTTCCCCTTGGAAGCCCTGTGAGATGAGCCACTGGCGTACAAATTCTTTGGAGAGTTGGATTTGAGGTTCGCCATTTTCTTGGCGTTCTTCATAGCCTTCTTTATAGAAATAACGGGAAGAATCGGGGGTGTGAATTTCGTCGATGAGTACGATTTCACCATCGCGGGTTTTACCGAACTCATATTTGGTATCTACCAAAATCAGTCCGTGTTTAGAAGCAATTTCGGTACCACGTGCGAAGAGGGCGTAGGTATATTTTTCCATCAATCGATAGTCGTCTTCACTTACAATACCTTTACGAATAATGTCTTCACGAGAGATATCCTCGTCGTGTAAGCCTTGTTCTGCCTTAGTAGCAGGAGTAATAATGGGGTGTTGAGGGAACATATCGAACTCGCGCAATCCTTCTGGCAAAGGTACGCCTGAGAGCTTGCGCACACCATTTTTGTAGAGACGAGCTGAGTGACCTGCAAGATAACCGCGAATCACCATTTCTACTTTTAGAGGTTCGCACACTTGCCCTATAGAGACGTTAGGGTCGGGAGAGGCTATAAGCCAATTAGGCACGATATCTTCAGTTTGTTGCAAGAATTTTACAGCTATTTGGTTTAGTATCTGACCTTTATAAGGGATGCCTTTGGGTAGAATGGCATCGAAAGCTGAAATACGATCGGTGGCAATCATAATGAGGGTATCATCTTTTAATTGATACACATCACGTACTTTCCCTCTGTAAACAGACTTTTGTTTAGGGAATTTAAAGTTTGTTTTTGTTATGGTATTCATCTTCGTAAAAAGTTTTTAAAATCTCTTTTTTCGGGGCAAAGGTATAAAATAATTACGAATTACGAGTTACGAATTATGAAAAAATACTACTTTTGCAATATCATTTTTATACGTTAAAAAGTAAAGACTATGAAAATCATTTGTATAGGAAGAAATTACCGCGAGACTATCGAAGAAAACAATGAAACACCACGTCAACCTATAGTAGTGTTTATGAAACCTGACACAGCTATCCACAACCTCGAGATTCCTTATTACATTCCTGATTTTACACAAGATTTGTATTACGAAATAGAATTAGTGCTGAAAATCAACCAAAATGGGAAGTGTATTTCGGAGAAGTTTGCGCATAAATATTACGATGAGATTGCTGTGGGTATTGATTTTACGGCTTGCGATCTACAAACTGAATTGAGCCAAAAAGGGCTGTCTTGGGAGCAAGCAAAGGCTTTTGACAGCTCGGCTATCGTAGGAAAATTTGTATCTAAAGAAATATTTAGCAATTCCTCCCCTATTGAGTTTCACTTAGATAAAAACGGCTCTACTGTACAAGAGGGAAAGACAACACAAATGCTCAGAGGATTTGACACTATCATTGCCGAAGTATCACAGTACTTTACACTACGCAAAGGCGACCTTATCTTTACAGGAGCGCCCAAAGGTGCAAGGAAAGCAGTAGCAGGTGATTTATTAGAGGGATTTTTAGGAGAAGAGAAGAGTTTTAGCTTGAAAATTAGATGATTTGGAAATTAGCAAATTTGGGAGTTAGCCCCCGAGTGTAATTTTACCTATTTAGTCTCTCTATCTTCCTGAAATTATAGCCAAGAGTTTTTCCTATTTTCTTTTGTAGGAAAGGTGTGGCTGAACCTGCAAAAATAAGGTCATCGCCTCTGTAAATAGTAACTGCTTTAGTAGAGAATGTAAAAATGAGGGTCATTTTTTGCTGTCCATTTCTATAAAAATAGAAAGTATCACATACATCATTAACCAAAGGATAGGCTTCGTTAAACGATTTCTTTTGTTGTAAAGCGTTTAACAATTTAACTCCTTTGTTATAGTGGATTTTTTTAATTGTCTCAACAATTTGTTCTTCAGGAAATCCTTCTATATTAGGCGAGGTTTCTTTAGTATAGCCACTGCTACTCACTACTATCACACTGTCGATAGATCCCCTATAAAGTTTTTCCCATTGCATTGCTGTGGAAAGTTGGCTAAAACAGAGGTTGTATAAGCTAAAAAAAAGTATTAAAAATAAAGACTTCATATCATACTATCATTAGGAGTTTTAGAAATTGTCAAAGTCCAAGGACTTTGACAATGTGTGTGATACAAAAGCAATTTTAAAAATCAGCTTGTATAGCTTTGATGAGTTCATCGGGGTCTTTGAATTTTACAAAAGCTCCATTCTTGAAGTAAGAGATATGCCCTGTTTCTTCAGAGACTACTAATGCAGTAGCATCGGTTTTTTCGGTAATGGAAATAGCAGCTCGGTGGCGTAATCCATAGCGTTTAGGCAAATTGATTTCACTTGCCACAGGCAATATCACTCTCGTTGCTACAATATGGTCGCCCTTTATGACTATAGCTCCATCGTGTAGCGGGCTGTTTTTATAAAAGATACTTTCGATAATAGGCTCAGAAAATTCTATATTCACCTTGTCACCCGTTTCAGTCACAAAATCAAGAGGCATATTGTGTTCCAAAACAATAAGCGCTCCTGTATTGGTAGTTCCTAATTTCAAACATACATTTACCAAACTTTCGATATTGAGTACAATTTCCTTTTCTTTGAAAAGATGAAATACGCGTTGTAACTTGTTGCGCGCTGTGATATTAGTAGAGCCCAATGTGAGCAAAAATCGACGTATTTCCTGCTGGAACACAACTATTAATGCAAAGACTCCTACCCCGATAAACTGACCTAATATACTACTGAGCAACTGCATTTGCAGGGCTTCAGTAATTTTCCATATCAGGTAGATAATCACAATCCCCATAAAAATATTGATAGCTACCGTACCCCGAATCAATCGGTAGAGGTAGTACAAAAGAGATGCAAATAGCAGTATATCAATCGCATCGACAACGGTAAAGTCTAAAATATCAAATAGTTTCATTGTATTTTTTCAAAGAGTGTTACACATTCTTTAGCTTCTTTTACATCGTGTACCCGCAAGATGTGTGCCCCTTTCATCAAGGCGATGGTATTGACTACCGTAGTAGCATTCAGTGCATTGGTAGGGTCGGTTTCTAACAGTTTGTACAACATCGACTTGCGGGAAAAACCTACCAATAACGGACAACCCAAACACTGAAATAGTTCTAAGTGCTTCAATACTTCGTAATTCTGGTCTAAGGTTTTAGAGAATCCAAAGCCTACATCTACTATAAAATCATTAATTCCTGCTTCTAAGGCTTTAGCTTTGCGCTCGGAGAAATAATAGCGGATATCACTAATGATATCCTTATAATCAGTATGTTGTTGCATTGTTTGGGGTGTACCTACGAGGTGCATCGCAATATAAGGCACCTGAAATTGTGCTACTGTGGTGAGCATCTGCTCATCTAAGAGTCCAGCAGAAATATCATTGATTATACAAGCTCCTTCTAAGAGCGATTGGCGTGCTACTTCACTGCGAAAAGTATCTACCGAGATACGTATCTCAGGAAAATGTTGTACCAAAGAGCGCACTACAGGTACTACCCTATTAAGTTCTTCTGTTTGTGAAACTTCAGGCGCATTGGGGCGGGTACTATAGCCCCCTACATCAATAAAATCAGCACCTTGAGTGAGCATTGTTTCAGCGCGTTGCAAGAGTGTTTTTTCGGTTACACGACTCCCTTCGTAAAAAGAGTCGGGGGTATGATTGAGGATTCCCATCACTTTTGGGGTATCCATAGAGAGTAATTCTCCTTTACAATTGATGGTCATAAATATTAGGTGTCAGGTGTTAGGTGTTAGGTTTCAGGTTTCAGGGGATTAGCAGTCTGCCATATTTACGGCGACGGCTAAACCACCTTCGGAGGTTTCTTTGTATTTAGAGTTCATATCTTTGGCTGTTTGCCACATTGTATTTATCACCTTGTCCAAAGGAACTTTCGCATTCTTAGGATCGGTTTCAATAGCCAATTCGGCAGCGTTAATCGCTTTGATTGCCCCCATAGCATTGCGTTCAATACAAGGGATTTGCACCAATCCGCCAATAGGGTCGCAAGTAAGCCCCAAGTGGTGTTCCATTGCTATTTCGGCAGCGATGAGCACCTGCTCAGGAGAACCACCTAAGAGTTCACAGAGCGCGCCTGCCGCCATTGCTGATGACACCCCTATCTCGGCTTGACAACCACCCATAGCCGCCGAGATGGTTGCCCCTTTTTTGAAGAGACTGCCTATCTCGCCTGCCACCAAAAGAAATTGCTGAATGTCCTCTTCGGTAGCCTGTTGGTTTTCAATAGTTACGTAGTAGAGCAACACCGCTGGAATTACTCCTGCACTACCATTGGTAGGTGCGGTAACCACACGCCCTAACGAAGCATTCACTTCATTGACTGCCAGTGAAAAACAACTCACCCATTTGAGGATTTCGCGAAACTTGATATTCGTTTTCTTGATAGAGTTCAGCCAATTTTCAGGACTATCATAAGTAACTACCCCGATGAGGTTCTTGTGGATATCATAAGCGCGACGGCGCACGTGCAAGCCGCCAGGGAGTACCCCCTCGGTATGACAACCTATATAAGTGCATTCCAGCATTGTATGCCATATACGCATCAATTCGCTGTGTATTTGCTCCTCGGTGCGCAAGGATTTTTCGTTTTCATAAACTATTTCGGATATTTTCTTACCCTCTTGCCGACAATAGTTTATCAGTTCTTCAGCTTTATCGATAGGGAAAGGAAAATTGCGTCGGTTATCATCTTTAGTTATTGCTTGTTCACCTTCTTTTACTATAAAGCCGCCCCCTACCGAGTAGAAAGTAGAAGCATAGCTAAAGTCGTCACCTTCAGCAGTAAAAGTGAGTCCGTTTGCGTGAAAAGGCAAGAAATTTTTGTTAAAAACGATATTTTCTTTAGGGTTGAAGTTGATAATCTGTTCGTTACCCAAACAGAGTTTTTGATTATTTGTAATAGCCGTAATAATTACGTCTAAACTCTCAATAGGCACATACTCAGGGTCGGCGCCACTAAGCCCGAGCATTACTGCCAAATCGGTAGCGTGCCCCTTGCCAGTAAGGGAAAGAGAACCGTACAAATCAATGTGTACTTTCGTTGTTTTGGACAATAGATGCTTTTCTCTCAATTCCTTGAGGAAAGCCTCGGCAGCACGCCAAGGTCCTAAAGTGTGAGAGCTGGAAGGTCCTACCCCTATTTTGAGCATATCAAATACGCTTATTCGTTCCATTTAATTTACTATAAGAGTTTTAAGATTGCAAAAGTAAAGAGAAATTTGGAATTTAGCAAAATTTTATTCGGGTAAAGAATTGATGTAGAATATTTTTTTAAATTTTTTATTTGTTTATTATTATTTGTTTTATATCTTTGTACTTTCAAACGAAAATTCTCAAAAGAATATGATTACTGATAAAGAATTAGACTCCTTAATACACAAGGTAGATGGGGCTGTAGATAGACAATACGATTTCATCAGAGAGATGAAAGGTATCAAAAACTACCTTTGGGAGCTAAAAGCTACAATGCAGGAAAGCCCTGTAGAAGAGATTGTAGCTCCTCCAATTGTAGAGACAACTATAGCTCCTGTTGTACCTGAGCTAGTTGAGGAAGAAAAACTTACACCTACAATAGTAGAAGAAAAACTTACACCTGCAGCAATGGAAAATATTGTAGAAAAAACTCCTGAAGAAACAGTGGAAAAAGTTACAGAAGAAGTTCCTGAACCCCCTATTATTACCCCTCAAATAATAGAAGAAGCAAGCAGTGAAGAAACTGCTATTGCACCTCAGCCTGCAGTGGAAGAAAACCAATCTTACCATAGCAGAAAACCTGATTTTGAAAAACAGGTAGACGATTGGTTCAAACCTAAAGAAGCTATCAATTGGGAACGCTTTATCGGTGAAAACTTATTCAGCAAAATAGGGATAGGTATCATCATTATTGGGGTGTTCATAGGGGTAAAATACTCTATAGAACACGATTTGATTAGCCCCGCAATGCGATTGGTATTAAGCTACTTAGTGGGTGTAGGACTCTTTGCAGCAGGAGCGATGCTCAAAAAGAAATACGAAAACTTCAGTGCAGTACTCGTAAGTGGAGCAATGACGATTTTCTACTTCGTTACCTTTATAGGCTATTCGGTATTTAATTTCTTCCCGCAGTCGCTTACCTTTGTGCTGATGTTCCTCTTTACTGCCTTTACGGTAGCTGCTTCGCTGAATTACAACAAAGTAGTGATTGCTCTCATAGGCTTAGTAGGCAGTTACGCTGTACCATTCTTACTGAGCGATAACTCAGGACGCGTATCTATTTTGTTTGCTTACACAGCTATCATCAATATAGGAGTACTCATCATTTCGTTCTACAAACAGTGGCGTTCACTCTATTTATCGGCTTTTGCTTTCACTTGGCTAATGTTGTTATCACTGTGGGGTAACGCTTATAAATACAACGATTTCACACCTTATTTCATTTTCAATTTAGTTACTTTCCTCACTTTTTATATAGCTTTTATCTTCCAGAAAATACATCAGGAAAAAGAGTTGAAGGAAATAGATGTAGTGTTATTCCTCTCCAATAGTTTGCTGTTCTTCGGTATGGGAGTGTGGTATATTTACGACTATTACACTATGGAAAACCGTACAATTATGGCTATGTTCACTTTGGCAAATGCCTTATTACACTTTGGGGTAGCCTACTATTTCCACGTAAAAAAATTCCCTTCACAAGCTCTAAAATACTTGATATTAGTATTGGCACTATCTTTTGCTACTTTGGTGATACCTATCCAGTTTAAGGGCACTTGGATTACAGTGTTCTGGAGTGCCGAAGCAGCTTTGCTCTTCTGGTTTGGCCGTCGCAAAAACTTGCTGGTATACGAGCGAATTTCATACACTGTAATGGTATTGGCGAGCATCAGTTTGATAATCGATTGGGTAAAAGCTCCTAATATTTTGTACATTGTAAACCCTGATAAATTCATCTATTTAACTCCTTTTGGTAACGCATTGTTCATCAACGCATTGTTATATAGTGCTGCTTTTGGTTTTATGGCATATACACACCGTTTAACAGAGCTCGTTAATAAAGAGATTTACAAACTACTTACCTTTGTGTTGAACATTTTGTGTGTAGGGTCGCTCTACTTTATATTTTTTAGAGAAATAGGCATTCTATGTGATGTGAGAGCCCTCCAGCAAACACCTAATCTTACCGACAACTATGCTGCTTGGGAAACCTTGAATAACTTTAAAACTGTATGGAGAACAGTGTATAGTTTGCTATTTGTTGCTGTTTATACCTTGCTGAATGTAAGAGTTTTCAAGTCTAAAACATTGGGTGAAATACAATTTGGCATCAGCATAGTGCTCGCATTCATTTTTATGACCTTAGGTTTATACACTTTTAGTGAATTGAGAGAAAGCTACCTCGCCAATCCACAGTTATCACTTTGGTTTTTGAATGTTAGATATGTAGGGATTGCAGTTTTTGCCGTATTCTGTTATACAGCCTACTTATTGAGTCGTTTTCTCACTTTGAAAGAAGAAATACAAAAAAGTTTAGAGTTTGTTCTACACCTTATTATCTTATGGGTTGCCAGCAGCGAGCTCTTGCATTGGACAGAACTTTATCGTTCAGCTTCTAACTACAAATTAGGACTTACCATCTTGTGGGGTTCTTATGCACTGCTTTTAGTAGTCTTGGGTATTTTCAAACAAAAGAAATATTTGCGCATTTCGGGTATTGTACTTATCGGTTTCAGTATGTTAAAATTATTCTTGTACGACACCACCCATTTAGATGCTTTGCGAAAGACTATTGTATTTGTAATTCTCGGTTTCTTAGTGCTTGTAGCGTCATTCTTTTACAACAAGTACACAAACAAGATTGAAGAATCAGATAAAGCTGAGAACAACAATACTACAGATAACAATGTAACGAATTGATATTCAAAAGTGTAAAAAAGTAACTTTTAAACATATTAAAATTTTATGAAAAGTTTAAGAAAGAAAAAGCTTTTCATATTAAGAAACTTTGTACTTTTGTGCGATAATAACCAATATAAAATAAAATTTTGCAATGATTAGAGATTACAGAGACATTGAGCTCACTGTAGAGCGCCCTACTCCAATTGACAAAGAAGTAAATTGGAACAAATCACAAGTAGTGATTAGTGAAACCGACGTTTATGGTCGTATTACTAACGTGAATGATGTATTTTGCAATGTTTGCGGCTATTCACCAGAAGAGATGATAGGGCAACCTCACAGCATTATTCGCCACCCCGATATGCCTAAACTCGTTTTTAAACTCCTTTGGGATAACCTTAAAGTAGGTAACAACTTTATTGGGGTAATTAAAAACTTAGCTAAAAGCGGTGAATACTATTGGGTAATTACCGATTTTGAAATGCGTCGCGATGCGATGGGTAACATCACACACTATATCGCTCGCCGTAAATCAGTACCTAAAGCTGTAATTGAGAACTATGTAGCGCCACTGTATGACACCTTGTTAAAACTTGAAAAAGTAGGTGGTATGGAACTCAGCTCTCGTTTCTTCAAAAACTACTTAGCTAAACAAGGTAAGGATTATATCGATTTCATCATCGATGTAATGAATGAAAACCGCGAAAATGTAGCCTTTAAAGAAATACCTGTATCATCAGTAGATACCAGCACTGTAGTATCCGATGATATCGTAACAATGAACGAAGCACAAAATGAAAAACGCAAAAGTTTCTTTAGCAAACTATTTACCTAAAAGAAATTTAGCTGTTTTTTAAAAAATCAAATTAATTAACAATAAAAAAGAGAAATAATATGTCAGATTTTCAAAATCCAGTACCTACTATTGAGCGCCCTACACCTATAGATCGTGAAGTACAATGGGATAAGAGCAAAGTGCTCATCAGCGAAACTGATGCAGCAGGAACTATTACCAACGTAAACGATGTGTTTTGCTCGGTAGCACACTACTCAGCCGAAGAACTTATTGGGCAACCTCACAACCTTATTCGCCACCCCGATATGCCTAAATTGATTTTTAAACTCCTTTGGGATAACTTGAAAGTAGGCAATAATTTCGTAGGGGTAATCAAAAACTTAGCAAAAACAGGTGAATACTACTGGGTAGTAACCGATTTTGAGATGCGTCGCGACGAAACAGGTAAAATTACACACTACATTGGTAGACGTAAATCAGTGCCTGAATCGGCTATCACTAATTACGTAGCCCCTTTCTATGATTCACTCTTGAAGATGGAAAAAATAGGTGGTGTAGAGCTCAGCAATCGTTTCTTCAAAAACTACTTGGCTAAACAAGGGAAAGACTATATCGACTTTGTAATCGATATTATGTCCGAAGGACAACAACAAACCTTTAGCGCAGAAACTGTTTCAGCAGTGGATAGTACACCAGCATCTGTAGCTGTATCCGATGACATTTTGAATGTAGACGACTCAATGAACGAAAAACGCAAAAACTTCTTTGAACGTTTGTTTTCTTAGTAATAAATTTTCATTGATTATACAAAGGAATGGAGCAATGCTCTGTTCCTTTTTTTTGTGGTATGAGATTTGTAACTCACATATTGCTAATTGAAAAATATTTTATACTTTTGCCCCGACTAATTAATTCAATAACGAAAATGAATTTAACAGCCTATCATTTTGTGTCGCTGTTCCGCAATAATGTGCAGCAATACCCACAAAAAGATGCCTTAATGGGAAGAAATACAGCTTCTCAATGGAAAGGTATCACGTGGGAAACTTTAGGCAATACCACTACTCTTCTTTCTAAAGCCCTGCTTTCATTGGGTGTACAACCCCAAGAAACTGTAGGAATTCTCTCTCAAAACACTCCTCAATGGTCGCTTGCCGATCTTGCTTGCTTGCAAATACGTGCTATTACAGTGCCTATATACACTACAAACACAGCCGAACAAGCTCTTTACGTGATGAATCACGCTGAAGTGAAAGTACTATTTGTAGGCGATGAAAAACAATACCAAAAAGTACTTCAAGTTGCCAACCAATGTCCATCGTTACAAATGATTGTGGTATGCGACAACGAGGTTGCTCTCACCGAAAAACAATATTCCATTCATTGGAACGACTTTTTAGCACTCGGCAGTAGCTCTCAGTACGATGTTGAGTTTGAAAAACGCCTCAAAGAACGCAACTTAGACGACCTTTTTACGATTATCTACACATCGGGTACTACTGGTGAACCCAAAGGAGTAATGCTCTCCTACGAGAACTTAGCTTTCCAAATGATAGGACATACTGAGCGCCTATCAACTGTAGACAATACCGATTCTTCTTTAGCTTTTTTACCCTTATCACACGTTTTTGAACGTGCGTGGACGTTTTTCTGCCTTTATAAAGCTGTTACGGTATACTATTTAGACGATACTAATTTAGTACGTGAAGCCCTTGCCCAAGTGCGCCCCACTTTGATGTGTGCCGTACCTCGCTTTTACGAAAAGATATTTGCAACAGTGCACGACAAAGCCGATGCTTCCTCTTTTGTGAAACGCAAACTCTTTCGCTTAGCTATCGCTACGGGCAAACGTGTATTAGCGCTGCGCGAACAAGGAAAAAAACCTTCGTTAATACTGCAAAAAGCCTACAATCTTTTTGATAAGTTAGTATACAAAAAACTAAAAGAAGCCCTTGGCGGTCGCATTAAGTTTATGCCTTGCGGGGGTGCTAACCTCGAACCCAGTATTGGTAGGTTTTTCCAATCAATTGGTATTAATTTGAAATTGGGTTATGGAATGACTGAAACAGTTGCTACCATATCTTGCTGGGGTGATAATCGCATCAATCCACAATCGGTAGGGGAAGTAATGCCTAATGTACAAGTGCGTATAGGTGAAGATAACGAAATATTAGTAAAAGGAGGAATGGTGATGAAGGGCTATTATAAAAACCCTGAAGAAACAGCTAAAGTATTCACCCCCGACGGATATTTGCGCACCGGTGATGCCGGTAATTTAGACGGCAACAACAACCTCTTTATTACTGAACGCCTTAAAGAATTGATGAAAACCTCTAATGGCAAGTACATTGCTCCACAAATGATTGAAGGTAAAGTGGGCAAATATAACCTTATTGAACAGATAGCTGTAATTGCCGATGGTAAAAAATTTGTTTCAGCACTTATTGTACCTAACTTCGAGATGTTGTCACAAGCCTTAAAAGACCTCAATATTAAGTATAAAAATACAGCAGATTTAATCAAACACAGTCAGGTGATTGAGTACATAGGCAAGCAGTTGCAAAAATTTCAAAAAGACTTACCTGACTACGAGCAAATTAAGAAGTTTACACTACTTCCTTCTGCTTTTACGATTGAACGCAACGAGATTACCCCTTCGCTAAAGTTGAGAAGAAAGGTGATTTACGCTAATTACAGTCGTGAAATAGAAGCGATGTACAAATAATTAACTAATTTGCCAATTAGGAGCTACCTCGATAGAGATAGGTTCCTTTTTAACAGGGTGTAAAAAGCGGAGACTATGAGCGTGAAGACAGATGCCGCCATCGGGATTTGAACGTTTAGCTCCATACTTCAAATCGCCTTTGATATGCAAGCCTATGGCAGCCAATTGTGCTCTTATTTGGTGATGTCGCCCTGTAATAAGGTCGATTTCTAATAAATAATAACGATCATAAGTTTTTAATAGTTTGTAGTGCAGTACAGCTTTCTTGCTATGCTGCACTTCTTTTTGATGTGCTACTGATTTATTTTGCTTTTCATTGCGCACTAACCAGTGAGTAAGTGTCCTCTCTTCGGCTGGAGGAGCAGTATCTACCAAAGCCCAATAAGTTTTTTGTACTTCTTCCTTATTAGCAAACATCGCATTGAGACGTGAAAGTGCCTTAGACGTCTTAGCAAAAAGTACTACCCCTGTAGTAGGGCGGTCTAATCGATGAACTACCCCGAGGAACACCTCCCCAGGTTTGTTGTATTTCTTCTTAAGATAAGCCTTAACAATATCGCTTAGGGGTATATCACCCGTCTTGTCGCCCTGAACTATGTCGCCTGCTCGCTTGTTTACGGCGATAACGTGATTGTCGTCGTAGAGCACGTCGACGTTTTCGGCGTTTGTGATAAGTTTCATAATGTCGTTTATTAGTGAAGTAGAGAAAGCGCATTCCATCGTAAAAAAGTCCGATGAGGAGTATGATTACCGAAATGGAGAGAGTATATATAGAGAGTCCTTGTGCAATATAGAAATAACCTGCACTAAATCCGCCTAAAAAGAAAAATGCAATGATGAAAAGTCGCAATCGGATAGTGTTTTTCAGTTGCGTGTGTTGATTTTCATAGTGATTGCGACTTAAGTAAAGTCTTTGAGCGAGTTCAATACCCAAATCGGTAAAAAGCCCTGTAAGGTGAGTGGTGCGCACTACCGAGTTGGAAATTTTGGTTACAAAAGCATTCTGTAACCCCATAGCAAAGAGCAAGATACAAGCCGTTACATCTGTAGGAATCGCTTCGGGGAAAAAGAAGTGTAACCCCATTACCAATAGCAAGGCAAAACACTCTAAGAGTGTAGGTTTCAGATATTTATTTTGGGTACGGTGATAATTAGCATTTTCAATGAGCAGTCCCGAAGTAAAAGAGCCCAACAAGAAAGCAAAGATATAAAGAAAGTAAATCAATCCTTTCCAAAATTCGGTTACCGATACATCATAAATAAAATAAGCAAAGTGCCCTGTAACATTAGTGGTTAGTTTGCCCACAAACAAAAAGCCCGTAACGTTCACCATTCCTGCAACGAATGAGAGCACTACAGCTATTTGTAAATTGTGTTTAGCAGTTCGCTTTTTACCTTGATGACGGAACATTAGTATTGTTCATTTTCATTAGGAAATTCTACAGCTTTCACATCTTGGATGTAATGAGTTACAGCCTCGTTGATGATTTCTTGCAAATTAGCATATTTGCGCAAAAATTTAGGGTGAAACTCATTGCTCATTCCCAGCATATCGTGCATTACGAGCACTTGCCCGTCAACAGCACTACCTGCTCCAATACCAATGATAGGTATACGCACACTTTTAGCTACTTCTTCAGCTAACTTAGCCGGTATTTTTTCCAATACAATAGCAAAACAGCCTAATTGTTCAAGCAATTTAGCATCTTCTTTGAGTTTTTGCGCCTCAGCTTCTTCCTTAGCTCGCAAAGCAAAAGAACCAAACTGATGAATTGATTGTGGCGTAAGCCCCAAGTGTCCCATCACAGGAATACCTGCATTCACAATGCGTCTGATACTTTCGGCTTCTTCCTTACCTCCCTCTAATTTAATAGCGTGAGCCCCACTTTCTTTCATTATACGCGTAGCCGAACGCAATGCCTTTTTAGGGTCGGATTGATACGTTCCAAAGGGCAAATCTACTACTACCAAAGCACGGGTAACCCCTCTTATTACAGACGAAGCGTGATAAATCATCTGGTCTAAGGTGATAGGCAATGTCGTCTCGTGTCCTGCCATTACATTACTAGCGGAGTCACCTACCAAAAGAACATCGATACCAGCGGAATCTAATAATTTTGCAAAAGTATAATCGTAGGCGGTAAGCATTGAAATCTTCTCGCCATTGGCTTTCATCTCTACTACCGATTTGGTAGTTACGCGTTTGTATTCTTTTCTAACTGCTGACATTTCTTTTTGTAGTTTAAAAATCGCGGCAAAGATATAAATAATTAACAAATTAGCCAATTTGTTGATTAGCAAATTTCAAACTGTCTCTTAACGAAAAAAACTTTTCTCTCATTCTTCTAAAAAATAATTGCTACCTTTGCATCACGAACATCATATCTCATAGTGCTATGTATAGATTTGGACAACCTAAAAGTTTAGAGACAATTACTGCCAAAGATGTAATTGATAACAAATTATGGGTTTGGGTTTGGGAAGCAAACCTCGAAGAAGAATACCCCGAAGATTACCAAGTACCTGTATTGGGAATTGACAATTTAGAAAACGATTTTGCCGAGCCCATCATTACTTTCTACGTAAAAGGTCATAACGATTTGATAGCTTCAGCAAGTTATGATTTTTCTAAAGATTGTTTGTATGCCATTAGTATATGCTTTAAAAATGAATGGTTTCTGTTAAACAATTGTCCTTTTCTTGAAGAACCTATTGAACTGAGTGCTGCTATGAAGATTAAAAATCAAGAAAACCGAAGTTTTATCTGTCAGTCAAAATTAGAAGATATCGCATATCCTAAGTAAATAAATGAATATCAACATTAAAGAATCTATAGAAGAAATGACTGCTGCCTTATTGTGTATGGCAGATGATATTTGTTATAACAGAATTTCTCGCAAGGTTGTTTATTTTACAAGACTGATTAAGGAAAAACAAAAAAGAGAAGGGTTTGAAGAGGCTGACAGAAATACTTTTCAACTTTATAAAAAAGGAAAATTCCTTACTGCTGAACAATTAGTAACCGAAATTAAAAAGCATCAGAAATATCTCAATGAGGTAGATCTCAATTTGTATTTTTCCTCTGCTGAAAAGACAGTAGTTTTAGCTTGCTTGATATTTACTGAGAAAAAGAATTGGTTTAGTTACAAACTTTCAGAAAGACTCATCTTTCATTGTGGCATAAAAAAATCTCCAAGTTATAGTACAAATCAAGAAAACGGAAAAATGGATGTCAATTGGCATTTAGATAAATTTTTCGCCAAAATGACAAAAGAAGAAATAAAATTTTTAGTGGTAGTATTTAGGCAAATATACCTCTCAATACAAAGGGTTAATGACGCAGAAAAAGAAGCATACTTTTCTTTTTTTGATAAAAGAATGAAATATTACCTATATGCTCAACGTTTATTGAAGAAAAAGACGCTTCAAGAAGAAATTAAATTGAGATACATTGCTATGTACGAAACGCTTAACAAATTTATCCTTTTTGTAAAAGAGAAGCCATACCCCGCTTATGAGTTAAGGTATGAGATATTTAAGTTTACAGCTAATATTTACAGCTATTTAGAATCAAAACTCTTTTTTAGCAATCGGAAAAAATATGCTTATGTAGAACATTACAATCAAAACGATTTACACGGACAAACTTTTGATACGATTGAAGAAGTGCTTGACAAATTAGGCTGTCAAAACATCATAACCGATATTCACAACACTATAATATGATAACCCCTAAAAAAAACGGACGAGCTATAAAAGCAATACACAATTTGATGATTCGTTTAAAAATAAATATCGTTCAAGAATTACCTCATAGAGAACTTTATAACCTTATAGATGAATTAGAATATCTACCTATTTTGCTATTAAACAAGGAAGATAGGACGCAAGAATTTGAAGAGTATTTGAAAAAAATTTGTTCACAATTCCAATGTATGCGCATTTGGGAACAATATCAAAATGAGGAAGAGCCTTATTATTAATCAACACTCTACAATGTTTTTACACCTCCAAATTTGCTAACCCTCTAATTCACTAATTAATCATAATGTTTTTATTTTTCGACCTTTCCTATACACCTCTCTTAGAACTCCATTTGCCCACTGCCTATATAGGTGAAACGCAAAACGGATTCCTTTCTTTCTACAAAAAAGCAACTCCTCAAGTACTCGAAAGTTTAGCTAATTGGCAATTATCATCTGCCGAAAAAGAGGCTTTGGCGTTAGTAAACAATCTGCAAACCAATATTCTTTACAATAAATACGCTAAAAAAGGAGAGACTTTTGAAAAACTATTCCAAAATCCTGCTACCAAAAAGTATATCCAAGAGCAAATAGAGGAACAAACCCACCAATTGCTTTTACTTATTGCCGAAAAAGAGCTATTTTTAACCATCAACTATTCCCCTAAGGACGATATTTCCAAAAAAAGACGCTTTATAACTAAAGAAATACTCGAACCTCTATTAGTTTTCGAGAAAAAAGAAGAGGGTATTGCCTACCGCTTGTATATAGAAGAAAACGGACAAAAACACTTGCCTCATCAGTGCCAAATTGAACTGCTCAACAACACTCACACGTGGATTACTCTAAACCAAAAAGTAGTGCGTATCGCTCACATCAAAGCATCTCACTTAAAACCTTTCCTCAACAAAGAGGAGACTTTTATTCCTGAAAGAAATCTACAAGAATACTTTGATAAATTTCTCCAAAAAATACTGCGCAATGCCCAAGTAGAAGCTATTGGTTTTGAAATCATCGAAAAAACAAGTCTAAAAAACACTGAAATAGAACTTATTCACGATTTTTTTGCCAATCAGTACAAAATTGTACTTCATTTTGATTACGGTGGCTACACTTTTAAAAGCAATCAAAACAAAAATGTACATTCTCAACTAAAAATTGACAAAAATAACCATATTACCATCTACAAATACAAGAGAAATACCAAAGAAGAAACTCAAATAAAGCAACACCTCACCGATATAGACTTCAGTGAGGAAAGCGGCGTTTTTTCGCTACAAAACCCCGACCCTTTTGCGGCTTATTTTCACTTGCTACACTACCAGCAAAAGCTTAGTGAACAAGGATTTTCCTTTCGCCCGTTTTTGGTAGATGGAAAAGAGGTGAATATGAGCACTTCAGAGCTTATTTATAGCAATACCAGCACCCAAAACGACTGGTTTGACCTTTCTATTGAGGTAAAACAAGGAGAAAACAGCTTCCATTTTAAGGATTTAATCGCCAATATCAAGGAAAATAATCCTATTTACACACTTCCTAACGGAAAAATCTTTATTATTCCGCAAGAGTGGCTTAGTAAATTCAGCAGTATTGCCAAACACAGCAAGCAACAAGGCGGAAAACTGCAATTAGCAAAGAACAACTATGCTCTTTTAGAGGCTATTCCTGAACTCAAACCGCATAATATTGTCGAAAAGGTAACCTATATCCCCTCCCCTAACCTACGCGCAACCTTGCGACCCTACCAAGTAGAAGGTGTAGAATGGCTTTTGCAACACTATCACAACGGGGTAGGCGCTTGTTTAGCCGACGATATGGGATTAGGTAAAACCTTGCAAACCATTGCTTTATTGGTTGCCATTCACGATACTCTCCCTCTAAAAGAAAACAACTTCACCGATCTCTTTTCGGCTACCGAACCTCAAAAAGAAACTCTAAAAGTATTAGTAATATTACCCTCGTCTCTACTCTTCAATTGGTACGACGAGACCAAACGTTTTGCCCCTCATTTCAAATGCACCCAATACATAGGCAGTAGCAGCGAACGCAAAACAAAAATACGCCGGCTTACCAATTACGATGTAGTATTCACCTCCTACCCTATCGTGGAACGCGACGGCAAAGAACTCGAAAAACTCGAATTTAGGTATATCATTTTAGATGAGAGTCAGCGTATTAAAAACAAGAATTCCAAAACCTTCAAAGCAATCAATGCCTTGAAAGCTGAGCATCGCATCGCTCTCAGTGGAACTCCTATAGAGAATGCTCTAAGCGATTTATGGGCACAAATGCAGTTCATCAACCCCGGTCAGTTAGGTACTTACAATTTTTTCCACAAACATTACGAGGTAGAAATCAGCAAGAAAAAGAATCCACAAGCCTTAGAAGAACTCAAAACTTTGGTAGGCAAACACATTTTGCGCCGTACAAAAGAGCAAGTACTCAGCGATTTACCCGATATAGAAGAACAACTCGCCTACTGCCAGATGAGCGAAGCCCAAGCCCAATGGTACGAGAGAGAAAAATCTAAAGTACGCAACCAGCTATTAGAAGCCTCAGAGCCCATCAGCGAGTTCAATGCCCTGCAAATGCTCACCAAATTGCGACAGATAAGCAACCACCCTGTATTGGCAGATGCCCAAAGCACTATCCCTTCAGGTAAGTACCAAGAGGTAATTAGCTATATGGAAACACTCCACACCGCACAACACAAAGCACTTATATTCAGTAGTTTTGTAAAACATTTAGAACTCTTTGAAGCGTGGTGCAAAACCCATAAAATAAAGTACGCCAAACTCACGGGAGCTACTGCCTCTCACGAGCGAAAAACCCAAGTAGAAGCCTTTCAAAACCAAGAAGATGTGAACTTCTTTTTTATCTCACTCAAAGCTGGTGAAGTAGGACTCAACCTCACCAAAGCCTCGTATGTATTGCTATTAGACCCTTGGTGGAATCCGTTTTCCGAACGCCAAGCCATTGCACGCGCCCACCGCATAGGGCAAGAAAACAAAGTGAATGTCATCCGATTTGTAAGCAAAGACAGTATAGAAGAAAAAATTATCAAACTACAAGAAAATAAAACCGAACTATTTGAGAATGTAATAGATGAAAATCACATCGTTAGAGATATTATCTCCCAAATGGATAGCCTATTGGAATAATTTTTGTAATTTGTTCATTGTTAATTCTCAATATTTTTTTACCTTTGCGCATTATGAAGATTAAACTATTTCATTTACAGAAGAACAAACGTTTCAACTATACCCCTCGTTACTATGAAGGAAAGGAACAAGGCAACGCTTTTGAAATGGGGTCACGCATTCGCCGAGACCGCGAAACAGTAACCAACCATTTTACTGAAGAATGGCGTGCTATTCGCAACGAGAGTAGAAACAAAAAAAATGCAGGTACAAACAAAACCTTTTGGATTGTACTAGCAATACTAATACTTATCACTCTCTATTTCCTTGATTTCGACCTATCTATATTCAAACGCAACTAATGAAAAAAACAATACTGATAAGTTTAATAGTCGTGCTTGTAGTGGCAGGTATAGGCTATTACCTCAAACAACGCCAAGAAGAACAGCAAGCCGCTCAAAAAGTGTACAGCGAAGTAAAACAAGGCTTACTGATGATTTCTAAAGAATACAATAAAGGCGTTGAAAAAGTAGAACTCTTACAGCAATATGAGGAAGCAAAACACAAAATAATAAAAGAAGAACCTAAATAATAATCTTATGAAAATAAAAAGCTTAGTAATCCTATCAGCAGCTTTTGTATCAATGAGTGTAAGTGCTCAAACCTCTTTTGAGAAATTAGAAGCTAATAAAGATATCAACACGGTGGTAGTCTCTCAAAAAATGTTTCAAATGCTCTCTAAAATAGATAGTAAAGATGCTGATGCTAAAGAATTTATGGAAGTAGCCAACAAGCTCAAAGGAATGAAAATATTCACTACCGAGAATACCACAGCAGCTACCCAAATGAAAACTGAAGCCTTAGCTTATGTAAAAACCGCTGCACTATCAGAATTAATGCGCGTTAAAGACAAAGCTCAAAACGTGAAATTCTACACTAAAGGAGGAAAAGATGCAAACAACGTAGCCGAACTCCTAATGTTAGTAGAACCCTCAGAAACCTCTAAACAAACCGTTGTTCTATCACTTACAGGCGACATCAACCTGAATAAGATAGGCGTATTAACCAAAAATATGAACCTCCCTCAAGAGGTGAAAGACCTAAAGTAGCACAAAATGGCAAAATATGAATTGAAATTACCCTCAATGGGCGAAAGTGTAGCTGAAGCTACTATTACCAATTGGCTTAAAAAAGTAGGCGATCCTATTGAAGCCGAAGAAACTATTGCAGAAGTAGCCACCGATAAGGTAGACTCCGAAGTGCCTTGTGAAGTATCGGGCATCGTAGCCGAAATACTCTTCAAAGTAGATGAAGTAGTGAAAGTAGGACAAGTAATGGCTATCATAGAAACTGAAGCTGAAGCTAATGCACCACAGGCTACAGCCGAAATACCTACTATTCAACAAACGGCTAAAAACTTAACACAGCAAATCGCTGAGATAAAAGAAACACTTGCTGCACCTATTAATTTTAGCAGTAGTGAACGCTTTTATTCGCCCTTGGTGAAGAATATTGCTAAAAAAGAAGGTATCAGCCTTGATGAACTAAATCATATACAGGGTACAGGTTTGAATAACCGCGTTACCAAAGACGATATTTTAGGTTATTTAGCACATAGAACTCAAGCCCCTATCACAAGCACCTCTCCTATTTTTGCAACAACTACATCTTCTTTTGTTGAGGGAGATGAGCGCATAGAGATGAGCCGTATGGGCAAACTCATCGCTGAGCACATGACGATGAGCAAGCAAACCTCAGCACACGTACAAAGCTTTACCGAAGTTGATGTTACTCGTATTTGGCAATGGCGCAACAAGGTAAAGAAAGCCTTTGAAGCCCGTGAAGGTGAGAAAATTACCTTTACCCCTATTTTTATGGAGGCAGTAGCCAAAGCCTTGGTAGATTTCCCAATGATGAACATTTCGGTAGAAGGCAATACAATTATCAAGAAGAAACACATCAATATAGGGATGGCAACCGCCCTCCCCGACGGTAACCTCATTGTACCTGTAATTAAAAACGCCGATGCCCTTAACTTGCGTGGAATGGTAAGAACTGTAAATGATCTTGCAGTACGTGCGCGTGCAGGTCAGCTAAAACCTGATGAGGTGAAAGATGGTACTTATACAGTTACCAATATAGGTTCATTTGGCACTTTGTTTGGCACTCCTATTATTAATCAGCCGCAAGTGGGAATTTTAGCGATTGGCGCTATTTGCAAAGTCCCTGCTGTAATAGAAACCCCTGAAGGTGATGTAATAGGCATCCGTTACAAACTGATGCTCTCCCATAGTTATGACCACCGCGTGGTAAATGGTGCTTTAGGCGGAATGTTTGTACAACGCGTTGCCGAATATCTCGAAAAATGGGATATGAACAGAAATATTTAACAACTGATTTATAACAACAAAAAAATCTGAAAGTTCACTATGAGCTTTCAGATTTTTTCTTTTTAAAGATATTTAACTTTAGTCTACATTATCGTGCAAGAAAGAATTGTTACGTCGAATCTGCATTTCACCTGCACTATCTTTACCTACTGTAGTACGCGATTGACCTGCACTACCAAAGGTATGATTGTAGGTTTTTAGGTTGGACGAACGTTTGTTAAGCACATCGGAGATGGGAGCGTCTATAGGGCTGAGTTTTTGTTCTTCTTCAAACATTCTTGTTTGCACCCCTATAGAAGTATTGGGATTGTAAGGTTGAGGAGTTTCACCACCTTTATTACTTACAAACTCAGGTTGAGTTCTTTTTTCTACCACTGGCTGAGTATATTTTTCTTCAAACTCGATATTTCTCACATACATATCAAATATATCTTCTTCTTTTACAGAAGATTTATTTGTGTATGAAGGTTCATAAACTTCATCATCTCTCAAGGTATGAATAATAGGAGCATCCGGAGCTTTTGTTTGTGGTTGCTGCTGGATAGGTTGTTGCTGGATAGGTTGTTGTTGAGCAGATTGTCGTTGAACTGTAGATTGAGATTGGAATCTATTATCGAACTGAGCAGGGGTTGTTTTATCGACAATTACAAAGGCATCGTCGGGGGTTACTACTTCGCAATCTGTCCAAATATTAAATAGGTCGGAAAGGGAAAGTTCCTTTTTAATTTCGGGAACAGCAGGGGTAGGATAAGCAATATTATCAGGTGTAGTGGAAATAGAGGTTTTTACTACGGCTCCTTTTTGCTCGGTTAAATCGCGAATAATAGTTTGGTTTTCTTCGAGTACGTGAATTACACGACGAGGTTCGGCATTTACGATTTCTTGTTGTTGTTCGGCGTCAAAACCAGTAGCAATCACGATTACTGAGATAGCTTCTCCTAAACTTTCGTCTACACCTATACCATAGATAAGGTCGGCCATATTATCGCCTGCTTTTTCTTGGATATACCCCATAATTTCATTCACTTCGCGTTGAGTAGCTTTTCTATCTCCATAAGTAATAAGGACGAGAGCATTTTTAGCTCCTGTAATTTTATTATCGTTTAATAGAGGAGAGTTTAAGGCGGCTCCTACAGCCTCAGAAGCGCGATTATCACCTTCGGCTATTGCTGCTCCCATAATAGCGGTACCTCCGTTTTCAAGTACAGCGCGAGCGTCACGTAAATCTATGTTAACCAAGTAGTGTTTGCTAATTACTTCGGCCATACCTCTAGCCCCTCTAAGGAGGATTTCATTGGCTTTTCCGTATCCTTCTTCTACTGTGAGGTCGTCGTAAATTTCGCTTATTTTATTATTATTGATAACGATAAGAGAATCTACACAGTCGCGCAATTTTTTAATTCCTGCTTGAGCTTGATGGCTGCGTTTTGGTCCTTCGAAATTGAATGGAGTAGTAACGATAGCGACGGTAAGGATCCCCATATCTTTGGCTTGTTTAGCGATAACAGGCACAGCTCCTGTACCTGTACCACCTCCCATACCAGCGGTAATGAATACCATTTGAGTATTTCCTTCTAAAGCGCGCTTGATATCTTCGATACTTTCAACAGCGGCTTGTTCTCCAATTTCGGGATTAGCGCCAGCTCCTAATCCTTCGGTAAGGGTAACACCTAACTGAATACGATTAGAAATAGGGCTATACTCAAGAGCTTGGGCATCGGTGTTACACACAACGTAATCTACGCCTTTTATGCCTTCGTTATACATAAAATTCACGGCGTTACATCCTCCACCTCCTACGCCAATAACTTTGATATAGTTACTGTTGTTTTTAGGAAAGTTAAATTGATAGTTTTCTTCCATATCTAAATCATAATTATTTGTTTTATACTTTATTCGTCGTCGTCAGTTTCTCCTATATATTTAGAGATAAATTTATTGAATTTTCCCCAGAAACTTTCGCTTGTTTTAGGAGTTTCTTCTTCGTCGTCACCGACGGGTTGTAGTACTTCTTGAGTAGAGGTAATTGTATTGCCTACTACGGTAAGATTTTTTGGTACAGGTTCTATTGGGTTTTCTTGAAACAGAGGTTCTGTATTTTGATTTTGTGAAGCTTCATTAGCTTCTTGAGCTTTGAGTTCTTCTAATCGTTTTTTGAATTGTTCTTCAGCTTCGTTTTCTATAGCGCTCATTACCAACCCAATGGCTGTAGCATAGATAGGAGAAGTAAGTCGATTATCGGAATTACCAGCTAAGTGTTCATCGGGGTAACCTATGCGTGTATCCATTCCGGTGATATACTCTACTAACTGAACGATGTGTTTGAGCTGGCTACCGCCACCGGTAAGGACAATGCCTGCAATGAGTTTCTTTTTAGGTTCTTCGTGGCCATAACTTTTAATTACGTTGAACACTAAATTGATAATTTCACTCACGCGAGCGTGTATAATTTTAGAGAGGTTTTTAAGGGATATTTCACGAGGTTCTTTACCTTTAATACCAGGTATAGAGACGATTTCGTTGTCGCGATTTTCGCCAGGCCAAGCAGAGCCGTACTGTACTTTTAGCATTTCGGCTTGGCGTGCTAATATACCACAACCTTCTTTGATATCTTCGGTAATGACATTTCCTCCCAAAGGAACTACGGCTGTATGGCGAATAATACCATCTTTAAAGATTGCTACATCGGTAGTACCCCCTCCTATATCTACTAACACAACACCGGCATCTTTTTCTTCGTCGCTGAGTACTGCGCTTGCTGAAGCTATAGGTTCTAAGGTGAGCCCTATGGGTTTCAAGTTAGCCATTTCTACGCAACGAGAAATGCCTTTTATAGCGTTGATTTGCCCAATCACTAAGTGAAAAGTAGCATCTAACCGCGATCCCATCATACCGATAGGTTCTTTGACATCGGGGTTGTTATCGACTTTGTAATCTTGAGGTAAAGCGTGGATAATTTTCTGACCTGGAGATAAGGTGATATTATAAACTTGTTTTTTGAGTTCTTCTAAGTCTTCAAAATCTATCAGTTTATCAGGATCTTTACGTGAGATATAATCGGAATGAGAGCGACTGATGATATTTTGTCCTGCAATACCAGCCACTACATTTTCGATTTCTAAGCCTGTTTTTTCTTTTGCATCTTGGACAGCATCCATTATAGACTGGGTAGTTTGGGCGATGTTGTTCACCACGCCCTTGTTTATACCTTCGCTTTTTGCTTGTCCGTATCCTAAAATCTGAATTTTACCATATTCATTTTTGGCACCTACCATAGCTACAATCTTGGTAGTACCGATATCTAACCCAACGTAATACTTTTTATATTTCATTTTTTCACGTAAAACAATCACATATCTCTATGAGATTGATAATTTTTTGTTTGTTATTATATTTCTTGAGGAATTAGGCAGTTTTATCCACAACTATAGCTTTGCAGGTAGCAAAGATAAGTAAAAAAGCAATTTGTATAGTAGTTTTTTATCAATAAGTTATCAACAATCTTATAAACTATTGAGAATCATTGTTAAAGAAAATGTTAAAAAATCTGTTAATAACTTTTTACTCTCTATTTTGAGAGGTATTTGCGTGCTTTTTCTAAATCCTCGGGGGTATCAATTCCTATGGTAGGGATGTGAGTAAGGGCGAGGCGTATTTTAAAGCCATTTTCTAAGTAGCGGAGTTGTTCTAATTTCTCGGTCTCTTCTAACTGAGATGGAGGCAACTGAGTGAACTGTTGCAAAGCATCTTTGCGATAGGCATAAATTCCAATGTGTTTGTAGTAAGGCACAGCTGTATTGGGGTCACGCGGAAAAGGAATTACACTTCTGGAAAAATAGAGAGCTTCATTAAATTTGTTTACTACTACCTTGACATTATTAGGATTTGCAATATCATCGGGGTTGGTAATGCGTTCCATCAGGCTCGCTACTGCTATGTTTTTTTGAGGGTCGTTTGCAAAAATATCTATTACTTTTTGCAGATTTTCTTTATCGGTAAAAGGTTCATCTCCTTGTACATTCACGATGATATCTACTTCCAAATTTTTAGAAGCTTCAGCTAAACGATCACTACCACTATTGTGCTGTTTCTGGCTGCGAATCACACTGCCTCCTACTTCGCGAATTGCCTTTTCGATGCGATCATCGTCGGTTACTACATATACTTGGTCAAACAAGTGAGTATCAGCCACACGCTGGTAAGTATGCACAATCACGGGTTTGCCACAGAGGTCTTGCATCAGTTTGGCAGGAAAGCGTGTTGCCCCATAACGGGCGGGTATCATTGCTATGAGTTTCATATTTTATCTTGACAATAAGTATATTACTATAATTTGTAACACTATATTCAGAGGGAGTGCCCAAGCTAAAAATTTAGCTTTACGACGCATCTCTATGCTGTGTTGTATGTATTGTTTTACACGTGCTACCAATCTTTCGCTGCGTTTCTCGTAAGTATCGAGCAGAGGTGTTTTGTATATTTCGGCTACAAATCCCACTACGGGCACTTGTGAGAGCAGTAGCCACAATACTTGTTGAAAGACAGGAGGTATTTTAGAAATATATGTATTGAAAACCCCTTTTACTTGGTCGGTAGTTACTATTTTTTCAGTGCTTTTTTCAGCTTTATCTACAATAGCTGCGCATATTTTATGAATAAAAGGTTCAAATTGGTTAAAAACATACAAAGTATAATCTAATTGCAAGAGAGAAAGCATACGTTTTACCGCCAAAAACACAAAAAAACCTCCTAAAAGTAGTACAATAGCTAAATAAAGTAATTGTATATATTCAAATTTACTTGAAAATCCTATTATACAGCCCGCTATAATAAGGAATAAAAAGTTTAGCAAGAATAGTACTATGATACTTCCTGAGGATTTCATTCCAGAGGTTACCCCCAGTAGAGTCATTTCTTTGAGTTTCTCAAAATAGGTAGTAGCACCTTGTAGTTTTTTAAGCCCAGGTGTAAGTTCAAAAGTAGTGTCGACGTTTTTAATGTTGTTGTTCATTGTGTTATGGTTTTAAAATAAGTAATATTACAAGTGTTAGAGGCATTAGAAAATCAGGGAGAATAATCCATACATTCCCTTTGTTGAAATTGTGTTTTTGTTTCATTTCAACGATGTGTAACAAAGCAGCTCCTATCAAAAATACGCTAAAAGGGATAGTAGTTGCTAACCAAAAACCATCGCGAAACCAATGGCATACTATTCCACAAATACCTATTCCTAAGGACACAAAACCTAATTCTTTTTGAAAACCGTTAGATACCCACCCTATAGTTTTAGCTACTTTCTCACTGAGTATCGAGTGGCCTACAAAGTTAAACAACCCAAAAAAGCCTACTCCATAAACCAAATGGGTGTATAATGCAGTATATACAAAGCTTTCATCGAAAGAAAAAGCATATAGTACAACAGCTAATAACCAACAGATAAGGTATACAATAAGATATATCATAGTATTCTTTACTTTAATTTTCTTGATAATTTTTCTGTTCCAAACTCATCATATAAGAAAACTGGAAATGCACTCAATACGCCTACTTCATTAGGAACTTTATATTTTTCTTTTTGTTTTTCAAAAATAGATGATTGAGAAAAATATTTGGTAGGGAATCTATAATCGTCTGTTACAATATAGTTCATTTTACAAAGATGTGCTTCTGACAACTCTCTCCATATTTCTTTATCATACCTATTAAAATCTATATACTTAGGATTGCATTCTCTGTTTACTTGTTTTTTATATTGATCATTGCATTTTGCTATCTTGGTTTTAAAATCTTGTAGCGTAGTGTAATGCTTTAAAGCTTCTAACATAGGATAACTTACATAGAGTTTACCATTTTCGGTTTCATTATCAAAAGTACTGAATAAGACCTCTAATTTAGTATTTGAAGCATTAGAAGCGTGAGCATCATAATCAAAAAACAAATAAATCTCAGAAAAAGTATTTCTATCAAATTTTTGCAGTTCTTTTATACGGTTTTTCAACAATGTAAAAACATCTAAATCTCTATCTTCTTTTATCTCATTGTAAAGAGCATAAACCACTGTTCCAAAAACGCAAGTAATAACTGTTTTATCATCAAACAAAACTTTTTGCATACTTTCTACAACACTCTCTTCTCTTTTTCCCTCCATTACAAAAAGGATATTATTTGAGGCTAAATCCATTACTTTTATATATTTTTTCGAGATTATGGGCTTCTCTCAGTTCTTTGTCGGTTGCGTTAGCCAAAGAAACCATACGCTCTTTATCCATTATAAAATAACAATCAGGGCGCAGCAAATCATTGGTCATAATTGAGGTATTATGAGTAGTGAGAACAAACTGAACGCCCGCTTTTTTCAATTCTTCTACTATAAGTTTAGAGAGTTCAAAATGATAAAAAGCGTCAAACTCATCAATAAACAAGAAAGAAACTTTTCCTTTTTCGCGTATATCCTGAAACCAAACATAAAACAAAGCTAACGATTCTGTACCTGTAGAAGCTATATCCCAAAAAGGAATTTTTTTGCCTTTAAAATCAAAAACTAACATCTTTTTACCCAATATATTCAGTACCTCTAACTTACACTCTACCCCTGCACGGTTTAAAAATGTTTCAAAATCGCGGACATTATTTCGCTTGATAATATCTTCGGTAATGCCTCCCTCTTTAGTATCTAAACCTATATAGCTCGTATCTCTTAAGGTACGAAAGAAAAGCATCTTCTCTACAAATACAAAAAATTTTTTAAATGTAGTATTAATAACATTATCTTCTAAAACAGCATTATTTCTAATGTATTTTAACACTGAAATCTCTTGATTATGTTCTAAATCAGTATTCAATGTAGCTGCTCCTTCAAAATTTATAACTGCTGTGTTACTTTTTTCTCTATCAATAGTTGCTAAAAAGGCATCATCAATCCAAAAAGCTTCATAAATGATAGTTTTATGATTACTTTTCCGATATGTATAAGTTACTTTTTGTCCGTTGATAATAAATTCATAGTAAAATTCGGCACAAGCACTTTCGCTATAAGCATTGATATAATTACTATAATTCCATTCTCCTTTCTTTTTATCAGTAAGATGTTCAATAATATCAAAGATAGCAAAGCCTAAATTAGACTTCCCTACGCCATTCTTGCCATATACAATAGCATTATTGATGCAATTATCCCTAATGCATTCCTGATTGAAGTCGTACTTATTGACTTTGGTAAAATCTATTTCAAAGTTCTCTTGAAAACTTTTGAAATTAGACACTCTAAATTTAGTTAGCATCTATCTTATAATTATTATAAAGGGACTATCTTTCTCGTGAGTTAGACAGTCCCTTTCATTATACATTCATTTTTGAGTTGCTTATTCTGCCACTTGGGGTTTCATTTTGAAGTCCTCCATAAACTTAGTGGTGTAGTTACCGGCTAAGTAATCGGGGTCATCCATCAGTTGTAAGTGGAATGGAATAGTGGTTTTCACACCTTCTACGACAAACTCATCTAAGGCGCGTTTCATTTTGGCAATCGCTTCCTCACGGGTTTGCGCTGTAGTGATAAGCTTGGCTATCATAGAATCGTAGTTAGGTGGAATTACATAGCCGCTATATACGTGAGTATCAAGGCGTACTCCGTGCCCCCCTGGTGCGTGCAAAGTAGTAATTTTACCTGGTGATGGGCGGAAGTCGTTATAAGGGTCTTCGGCGTTGATACGGCACTCAATAGCGTGTAACTTAGGCGTATAGTTCTTACCTGAGATAGGCACACCAGCCGCTACTAATATTTGCTCACGAATAAGGTCGTAATCAATCACTTGTTCGGTGATAGGGTGTTCTACTTGTATACGAGTATTCATCTCCATAAAGTAGAAATTGCGGTCTTTATCTACCAAGAACTCTACTGTTCCTGCCCCTTCGTATTTAATAAACTCAGCAGCTTTTACGGCAGCTTCGCCCATACGCTTACGAAGATCATCGGTCATAAAAGGAGAAGGTGTTTCTTCAGTAAGTTTTTGGTGGCGGCGCTGGATAGAGCAATCGCGTTCAGAAAGGTGGCAAGCCTTACCATACTGGTCGCCAACGATTTGTATCTCGATATGGCGAGGATCGACGATGAGTTTTTCCATATACATCGCATCGTTACCAAAGGCAGCGCCTGCTTCCTGCATTGCGCTGTTGAGAGCTTTCTCGAGGTCTTCCTCTTTCCACACATCACGCATACCGCGACCACCTCCACCGGCTGTAGCTTTTAGCATTACAGGATAACCGATTTCGGCGGCTATTTTTTTAGCGTGTTCCAATGATTCTACAAGTCCATCAGAGCCTGGTACCGTAGGGACTCCAGCAGCTTTCATAGTAGCTTTGGCAGAAGCCTTATCACCCATTTTTTCAATCATTTCGGGAGAAGCTCCGATGAATTTAATACCGTGTTCTGCACAAATCTTAGAGAATTTAGCATTTTCCGAAAGGAAGCCATAGCCGGGGTGGATGGCATCGGCATTGGTAATTTCGGCAGCGGCAATAATATTAGGTATTTTTAAGTAAGAATCTTTGCTTGGTGGAGGACCTATACACACGGCTTCATCGGCGAAGCGCACGTGTAAGCTATCGGCATCGGCAGTAGAGTATACGGCTACCGATTTGATACCCATTTCGCGACACGTACGTATCACGCGCAGGGCAATTTCTCCACGGTTGGCAATTAATATTTTTTTAAACATAGTTGTTTGGTTTAGGATGGATCCACTAAGTACAGAGGTTGGTCGAATTCTACAGGAGAAGAGTCGTCAACCAATATTTTAACTATTTTACCAGAAACTTCTGATTCTATTTCGTTGAAGAGTTTCATTGCTTCGATTATGCAAATGACAGTACCTTTAGAGATGGTAGAACCTACTTCAACAAATAGCGGTTTATCTGGACCGGGACGGCGATAGAAAGTACCAATCATCGGCGATTTGATAGTGATATATTTACTATCGTCATCGGCGGGGGTTGCAGGTTTGCTGTCGGCAGGTTCAGCTGCGGGGAGTTGTTGTACAGGCATTGACTGTTGCAAAGGCAACTGAGGTAGTTGTTGAGCTATAGGCAATTGTTGTACGAACACTTGCTCTTTGCCACTTTCATCAGGGTTTGTTTTAATGGTGATTTTTACATCTTCCATTTCCAATTTCACTTCGCTTGCCCCTGACTTGGCAACAAACTTAATTAAATTTTGAATGTCTTTTAAATCCATACGTTATATATTATATATTGTATTCTTTCTATAGTTGTTATTTATTTGTGATAGAGGGTTCCATCGTAAGCCCATTTGAGATAAATAGCTCCCCAAGTAAAACCGCCTCCAAAGGCAGCTAATACAATATTGTCGCCTTTTTTGAGTTGGTTTTCATAGTCGTTAAGAGCTAAGATGATAGTTGCAGAAGTAGTATTGCCGTACTTATAGATATTGAGCATTACTTTTTCGGAAGGTAAGCCCATACGCTCGGCAGTAGCATCGATAATGCGTTTATTGGCTTGGTGAGGAGTGAGCCATTGCACATCATTTGAAGTTAATCCATTGCGTTTGATGAGTTCTTCGGCGACATCGGCCATACCTGTAACAGCATATTTGAATACAGTTTTGCCGTCTTGGAATACAAAGTGATCTTTGTTAGCCACTGTTTCGGCAGTAGTGGGACATAGAGAGCCTCCAGCTTTGATGTATAAATAATTACGCCCTACCCCATCGCTTTTGAGGAGTTCATCTTGTACGCCTAAACCTTCATAATTAGGTTCAAAGAGAGCGGCACCACCTCCATCGCCGAAGATGATACAAGTAGCGCGATCGGTGTAATCGATGATAGACGACATCTTATCTGCCCCCACCAAGAGAACTTTTTTATAACGACCTGACTCTATGTATTTAGCAGCTACTGAAACGCCAAATAGGAAGCTTGAGCAAGCGGCTTGCAAATCGAATGCGAAGGCATTGACAGCGCCTATTTGAGATGCTACATAAGGACCTGTAAGGGCTACAGGCATATCGGGGGTAGCCGTAGCCAAAATAACTAAGTCTATTTCTTTGGGGTCAAGACCTGTTTTATGAATAAGGTTTTTAGCGGCTTCAATACCTAAAAAGGAAGAGCCTTTATCGGGGTCTTTGAGTATGCGTCTTTCTTTGATGCCTGTACGGGTGTAAATCCACTCGTCGTTAGTATCTACCATTTTTTCTAACATTGCATTGGTTAGGACATCTTCAGGTACATAGCCTCCGACAGCTGTGATGGCAGCGGTTATTTTCTCCATTGTATTAAATTTTGGGCAAAAGTACGTAATTATTTTTATTTAACAGCAAAAAGGAGTCAATTTTTATTCAGAATTCTTCATTTTGTATTGAAGACAGAGAGGCAGCTCTACTTCAAAAGTTGGGCACAGATTGCACAAATTACACGGATTTTGACACGGATAAATTTCTATTATCAATTGTAATTTGGACAGATTGACAGTTGCCACTACTATATTTCACGGAATATGATGCAAAAGAGTCTGGGATTATTAATTTCTTTCTTTTAACATTGGCACGAACTGGAATGTACCATAATCGGTTTTGTGGAATTCTTTTTTGGAGATGCGTTCGTAGAGGGTCATTGTTTGGGTTTCATTGCCTATGGGGATTATCAAGCGACCTCCAATGGCTAATTGTGAGAGAAGTGCATTGGGCACGTAAGGCGCACCTGCCGTTACTAAAATACGATCGAAGGGTGCATCGTTGGGCAAACCTTTATAGCCATCGCCAAAATACATACGCACGGGCTTATTGATGAGCTTGGGCAACAGCATTTGGGCTTGCTTGAAGAGTTTTTGTTGGCGCTCGATTGTATAGAGTTTTACGTTCAAATACAAGAGTATGCTGGATTGGTAGCCACTGCCCGTACCTATTTCCAAGACTTTTTGGTGTGGGGCTACTTGTAGCAATTCGGTTTGAAAAGCGACGGTATAGGGTTGAGAGATGGTTTGGTCTTCACCTATAGGGAAGGCTTTATCCTGATAGGCGTGGTCTTCAAAACTGCTATCCATAAACAAATGTCGAGGGATAGTACGAATGGCAGCTAATACGCGTTCATCTTTAATGCCTTTTTCTTTGAGTAAATTGGCTAATTGGTTGCGTAATCCTTGGTGTTTTAATGTGTCTTTCAGCGGTAGCATTGTTTTATTTTTGGGTACAAAATTCTGTCTTTTTTCTGAGGTAAAAAAACATTTTTGTTATTTTTTTGCTAAAAAAATTGATTTTTAAAAATTTATTTCTACTTTTGTAGCGGAAAAAACTAAATTAGCAAGAGATGAGACGTTTCAACAAACTATACTTCATCGTGCTCTTTTTATCGGCTACTGCTTGTAGGATTAGTGAAAATTCGACAGAATCTTCTCAAGTGGTGAACATAGAAGACAAGTATGAAGTAAAACTACCTAACTCTCTTACTAACCAAAACAATCTCTATGAGCAAGCTTCTTTGCAGTATGGTGATCGCAAAACCGACTTTTTTGTAGCGGTAATTGATGAAAACCGATCGGAAGTGAACGATATGCTCTATGAGGTTTTGAAAGATTCGTTGCACATTCGCAGCAAAAATGCTTTCGCCAAAAAGTTTAAGCTTAAAAATTACTTTGAGATTTGCAAAAAAGGTTGGGCTGAAGCCAATATGATGCGCCCTACTGCCAAGCAAATTACCGAAACCACTATCAATAAGTATCCTGCTATAGTAGTGGAGACTACAGAAGAAGTGAATGGTATGGGGGTGTTCTATGTGGTGGCTATCATCGAAACAAAGAAAACGTACTACCAGATTTTCACGTGGACGTTAGCTAACAAAAAAGAGAAACATTACCAACAAATGAAGGAGATTATCAATTCGTTTAAAGAATTATAAATATGTTAAAGGGGGCGTTTTGCAAAACGCCCTTATTCTTTTCTCGGTGGCCGTTTGCTCTCTATATTAGGACGATAGTACTTATCACCTATTTTTACTTCACTATCACGTTGTGGATAACCAAAGAAAGCGTCTATAGCTCTCACTTCGTTGGTTACTGCATCGTACTCATTGCCTTCTTTATCTACAAATAATATAGTATCACCATCGTAAACTAAGGTGTAATTACTCCATAAAGTTGATTCGTTTATAGCTGTATAACAAGCAGGTATAAATCTACTTTCATCTTCTTTACCTTTATAATATTTGAAATATCCTCTTTTATCACCTAAGTATAGGTTGAAGTTAGAACCTAATCTATCAATTATATCATAAATAATAGGCAAAACTGTTTCTCCTTGCTCATTTAAAAATCCCCAACGCTTATCTTTTTGGGCTAAAAATAATTTAGGAGTGGTATAATACTCTTTTTCTAACACCTTATATTCAACAGGAATCACAATTTTTCCGCGATTATCAATCGTTCCCCATAGTGAATCTTTTTTTACTCTGGCGATTCCTTTATCAAAAATATCGATGTGATCATAACAAGCAGGGACGATGATTTTCCCTTGACGTTTGATACCAAATTTACCATTTTCTATATAAGGAATAGCTGTTTGAATATCTTCTTCATTTTTATATGTGTTGAGCGATGAATATCCTGTTCCACCTGCACAAAACAAGAACAAACAGCCTCCTGTACTACTATAAGTATCCACACGCATATCGTTTTCAATATTAGGATATATCAATACCTTGTAAACTGAGGAATAAAAGTATACAGGGAAGAATGGCAACAAGCTACGCGATACATACTTCCAGCCGTCTTTTTTAAGTTTTCCTTTGATACTTTTAGTTCCTGTAAGTACTTTTCCTTCTTTAAAAATCTCATAATTCACGTGTAGTGAATCACCTTTAAACTGTAGTTGAAAACGCATCGGAATTCCTTCTTTGTCTAAATAACTATAAGGCAAAAAAGTGAAACAATTACCTTTACTACCATCTGTTTCATAAGAATAAGCGTAATAAGTACGATTGTTTAGCACAGACATATCCATTTTGGTGCTACTACAAGCTACTATTAAGAGAAAGGGAATAAGGCAGAAGAGTTTTTTCATTTTTCTAATATCATTATAGGATTTTCAGATCGCATTGCGGGGCGCGCTGTCTACTGATTTGTCATACTGCAAAGCATCATTTAGCACCGTCATATCTACTGTTTTACAAGCGATAAGTAAGAAATATAATATAAGGGGAAGGAATGTTTTCATAGATAAGAGATAAGAGGTAAGAGATAAGGGGTAAGAAGTGAAAAATTAAAAATAATAAACTTTGCCAAAGGTGCGAGCCGCACGGGCAGGAAAACTTTGGCAAAGTTGGATATTATAAAGAATTATACTTTCTTTACTATAAAGTAGTTTTTCTTTCCGCGTTGTAATAAGATAAATTTACCATCTACAAGGTCTTTTTCCCCTATTTGGTAGTCTTCACCTACTTTCTCTTTATTTACCGAAATAGAATTTTCTTTCAAGGCACGACGAGCTTCGGAATTAGAACTAATGAAGCCTGTTTTTGCTGAAAGAATAGCAATCATATCAAGTCCACCAGCGATATCGGAGGCACTTACTTCGGCTTGAGGTACGCCGTCAAACACTTCTAAGAAAGTTTTCTCGTCTAAAGTGCGCAAATCGGCAGAAGTAGAGTTACCAAAGAGGATTTGTGATGCTTTTTGGGCTTTCTCAAGCTCTTCGCGTCCGTGTACTAATAGGGTGAGTTCTTCAGCCAATTTGTTTTGCAATACGCGCAAGTGAGGCGCCTCGGTGTGCTGTGCGATGAGACTATTGATTTCCTCTTTGCTGAGCATTGTAAAGATTTTGATATAACGCTCGGCATCGGCATCGGAAGTATTAATCCAATATTGGAAGAACTTGTAAGGTGAAGTTTTTTCAGGGTCGAGCCACACATTACCACCTTCACTCTTACCGAATTTAGTACCATCGGCTTTGGTAATCAGCGGGCAAGTGAGGGCATACGCCTTTCCGCCTGCAATACGGCGAATAAGCTCAGTACCTGTGGTGATATTTCCCCATTGGTCAGACCCTCCCATTTGCAAAGTGAGGTTTTTCTCTTGGTAGAGATGCAAAAAGTCATAACCTTGCAAGAGTTGGTATGAGAATTCAGTAAACGACATTCCATCGGTATTTTCATTAGGGTCAAAGCGCTTTTTTACTGAATCTTTAGCCATCATATAGTTCACAGTGATGTGTTTACCAATATCGCGGATGAAGGAGAGAAATGAGAAGTTTTTCATCCAATCGTAGTTATTCACGAGCTCTGCGCGATTGGAGGCGGTACTTTCGAAATCGAGGAATTTTGCCAATTGTTTTTTAATACCCTCTATATTATGTGCTAATACTTCTTCGGTAAGCAAATTGCGTTCAGCCGATTTACCTGAAGGGTCGCCTATCATTCCTGTTGCCCCCCCTACAAGTGCATAGGGTTTATGACCGCAATTTTGGAAATGGCGCAACATCATCACGCCCACTAAGTGCCCGATATGTAACGAATCGGCTGTAGGGTCAACCCCCACATAAGCGGCGCGTAATCCTTCCATAAGATGTTGTTCAGTTTCAGGCATTATATCCTGAATCATACCGCGCCAACGCAATTCTTCTATAAAATTCTTCATTAGTTTTTGTTCGTTTATAATTTATAATTTGGGCAAAGGTACAAATTAATTGAGAATTAACAAGTAAACAAGAAGACAATCTATAAAAACGAATATCATTCAAGTTTCTAACGATTTTAGACGAAAGAAAAATATTAACATTTATTTAGAAATAAAGAAATCTTATTTTTTCATAAGATGGTAATATCTTTTTCTTAAAAAATAATTAAAATATTTCCATCAAAAAAACCTTTATTTTTCGATTTTTGTATTTTTTAGATTGAAAAAGCACTTTTTCAATTAAATTCTTTTCGATTGATTGATAAAAGGTTACAGAAATCGAAATGTTAAAATTTAAATTTTGTTAATAAATTTATTCGTTAAAATTTGGCAGTTTATTAAGAACTTCCTACCTTTGTCGAAAATAAATTTTTATTAAATGAAAGTAAAAGAATCAATGTTGCTATTCGTTTTGTTACTATGCTGCACTGTAGCAATGGCACAAACGAGAGTATCTGTTACAGGTTCTGTTACAGGTAACGATGGACTGCCCCTTCCTGGGGTGAGTGTGGTTGTCAAAGGGACAACTCGTGGTGTTTCAACCGATTTTGATGGGAAGTACGAAATTCAAGTCGCTCCTAATGAAGTACTTGAATTTAGTTCTATAGGCTATGCTTCTCAGCTTAAAAAGGTTGATACTAAAAAAGGGACGTTTACTTTAAACATCGTCCTTAAAGAAGAAGCGCAACAACTTGGCGAAGTAGTAGTTACGGCGTTAGGTATCAAGCGTGAACAAAAGGCTTTGAGCTACAATGTACAACAGGTAAACGCCGAAGAACTTACTAAAGTGAAAGATGCAAACTTTATCAACTCACTCACTGGTAAAGTAGCGGGGGTAACGATTAACCGCAGTTCTTCAGGTGTAGGAGGTGCTACCAAAGTAGTGATGCGTGGTGCTAAATCTATTGAAAAAAGCAACAACGCGCTTTATGTGGTAGACGGCGTACCTATGCTCTCCACCACTTCTACTCAAGGTAGCGGTAGATTCAATTCACAAGGAACTACCGAAAGTATTGCTGATATCAACCCCGACGATATCGAAAGTATGACGGTACTTACAGGGGCATCGGCTGCTGCGCTCTATGGTTCGGCTGCTGCCAATGGGGCAATCCTTATCACTACTAAAAAAGGTAAAGAGGGCAAAATGAACATTCAGCTATCTTCAAACACTGAATTTGCCAATCCTTTTCTCTTACCTGAATTCCAAAACAGCTATGGCAGTGATGGCAAAGTAACTTCTTGGGGAGCTAAATTACCCAGCGATGCCAGTCGTTACGATGTGAAGGACTTCTTTAGAACTGCCACTACCCTTACCAATTCGGTAGCGCTTTCTGGAGGTACTGAAAAGAATCAAACTTATTTTTCAGCAGCTTCTACCAATGCCGAAGGGTTGGTACCTAACAACCATTACAACCGCTACAACTTTACAGTGCGCAACACTACCCACTTGCTTAACGACCGTTTGCGCATTGACGCTTCAGCGAGCTACATTCTCCAAAACCACCTCAATATGATTAACCAAGGGGAATATATGAACCCCTTAGTAGGTGCTTATTTGATGCCTCGTGGTTACGGTTTGCAACGCGCTCGTCAGTTTGAACGTTACAACCCTACTAATCATATTTATGAACAAGTATGGGGGGATTTTGCAGCTGGTTCCGACGGTACTTTCAACGGTAGCTTTGCAGGTGATTACACTTTGCAAAACCCATATTGGGTAGCTTATCGCAACTTGCGCGAAAGCAAACGCGAACGCAATATGCTCTCTTTGGGCGTTACCCTCGACCTCAAACAATGGAGCCCTACTGAAAAATGGGATATTTCAGGTCGTGTGCGCACCGATAACACCAACTTCACCAGCACCGACAAACGTTATGCTTCTACTTTGTCGCTATTGGATATGAGCAAAACAGGTTATTTTGGTATTGCTCGTGGTTATGAAAAACAAACTTACTTAGATGTTCTAACGAACCTCAACAAGAATTTTGAATGGGAAGGTGTAGGTCGTTTCTCTTTAGTAGCCAATATCGGGGCTTCTTTGCAAGACACACGTTATGACGAATTAGGCTATAAAGGACCTTTGCGCAAAGACGGTATTCCTAACGTATTCAACGCTTTCAATATCGACCAAGGTGCTGCTAAAACTCGCCCTTACCAATCAGGTTATACCGAACAAACTCAATCTATTTTTGGTAGTTTGGAAGTAGGTTACAACAGTTGGCTCTACCTCACCCTCACTGGTCGTAACGATTGGGCTTCACAATTAGCAAACTCTCCACAATCTTCTTTCTTCTATCCTTCAGTGGGACTTTCAGGAGTACTTACCGATTTGCTTTCAGCTGAAAAGAAAGCTAAATTATACAATACTCTATCGTTTGCTAAAATGCGTGTAGCCTTCAGTTCGGTAGCTTCTCCTTTTGATAGAGAACTCACTACCCCTACTTTCACTTTCAACGAAGATACTAAAGTATGGAAAGCCGTTTCGTATTTTCCTATCGGGGAATTGCGCCCTGAACGCACTGATTCTTACGAAGTAGGTATCGCTACCAAATGGCTCAAAGGTACTCTTTCATTTGATGCTACCGTTTATCAAACCAACACTTACAACCAAACTATCAAGGCTGAGATTTCACCTTCTACAGGTTACGACGGTATCTACTTGCAAACAGGTGATGTACGCAACCGCGGACTTGAAGTGGGCTTGGGTTACGATTTGAAAATCAAAGATAAATTCAACTGGAACAGCTACTTTACAATGAGCTACAACGAAAACAAAATTATGTCGCTTGTTGAAGATTACATCAACCCCGTTACTGGGCAACGCGAAGGTCGCAGTTACTTAGAAAAAGGAGGTATTGGTGGTGCTCGCTATATCCTTAGAACAGGAGGTACTTTAGGCGATGTATACGCTTCTAACGATTTCAAACGCGATGCCGATGGCAATTTGTTATTAGATTCAAATGGTCGTGTGAGTGTACAGAATTATAACAATTTCAACGATTATGTGAAATTAGGTAGCGTGTTACCTAAATACAACTTAGGTTGGCGCAACGATTTCAATATTGGTAATATAGGCTTTGGTGCAATGCTGGCTGGACGTATCGGTGGGGTTGCTATTTCTATGACTCAAGCAGCCTTAGACCACTACGGTGTTTCTAAAGAATCGGCTGAGGCTCGCGATGCAGGAGGCGTAAATATCAATGGTTACAGAGTTCCTGCCCAAAGTTACTTTGAAGAACGCGGAAAAGGACGTATCGCTCAATACTACACCTATTCAGCTACTAACTTCCGCTTGCAAGAAGCTTATGTTTCTTACCGTTTGCCTCGCAAACTCGTGAATGATAAAATAGATGTTACCCTTTCGATAGTAGGTAGAAACTTAGCAATGCTCTATAGCAAAGCACCTTTCGACCCCGAAGCCGTTTCATCTACTGGTAACTACGCTCAAGGTTTAGACTACTTTATGTTGCCAAGCCTTAGAAGCTATGGTTTTAGTATCAAAGCAAACTTTTAAATAAGCGCAAAAAGAATGAAAAAATATATTATCCCTGTATTAGCGCTACTCGCTGTAGGCTGTACTAAAGATTTTAAAGATTTCAACACAAACCCTTACGGAGCTACTGATGAACAGCTTAGTAGAATCCCACAAGGAGGAAATGAGCTCGTTGCCTTGCAAAAATTGGTAGTACCTCAGCAGGAAAACTCTTACCAAATGTGTTTTGACCTGCCCGCTACTCCGTATGCAGGTTATGCCTCACAACCTAAATTCCAAGCCGATTACCCTGTGTATAACCCACGTACAGGTTGGACTGACTATGTGTTCGACGACACTTATACCAAGCATCTCTATCCTGCCTTTTTTGCCCTAAAAAGCTATTCTAAAGGCGATATGAGCAAATACTATTTTGCTTGGGGTACTGTGTTGCGCGTAGCTATCACTCATTGGCTTACCGATAGTTATGGCCCTCTACCCTACTCCAAAATGGAAGCTGGTAAAACCCAAACTCCTTACGACAAACAATCGGATTTGTACAAATATATGGCTGAAGACCTCAAAGCTGCTATCAACACCTTGAAAGCTGTAGATGCATCCGATCGCCAATATGCCGATTTTGACCTTGTTTACAAAGGTGATATGACCAAATGGGTGAAATACGCTAACTCTTTGCTATTGCGTATAGCAATACGTATGAGCGATGTAGACGAAACTAACGCCAAAGCGTATGCTCAATTTGCCATTGCCAATGGAGTGATTACCGAAAATGCCGATAATGCTATGCTTGAAACTCAAGACAATTCAGTTTTCAAAGTAGCTGTAAGTTGGAACGACTCACGTGCAGGTGCTGATATTGTAGCCTATATGAATGCCTTTTCCGACCCACGTCGCGAAGTTTATTTCACTGAAGTTGCAGGCTTACCTCAAAAATACATCGGGTTAAGAAGCGCTGCTCCTGCTATCACAATAGATCCTACCAAGTTTTCAGCTCCTAAGCTCACTAAAGAATCACCTATGGTGTGGATTACCGCTGCCGAAGTAGCTTTCATCAAAGCTGAAATGGCACTCAAAGGCTGGGGCTTTGTAGGCGATACCGCCGAAAACTTGTATAAAAAAGGTATTGAACTATCATTCGCTCAACACAATGTTGCCATAGGAAATTACTTGAGTAACACTAGTGTTCGTGGTGCTTATTACGACCCTCGACAAAGTGCTTACAACAACCCTACTTTCTCATCAGCTATTACCGTAAAATGGGATGACAGTGCCAGCAATGAAGTGAAATTATCAAAGATTATCACTCAAAAATGGATTGCGATGTACCCTTACAACTCACACGAAGCGTGGGCTGAATGGCGCAGAACGGGTTATCCTAACCTTATGGCTCCCGTAGAAAACCGCAGCAATGGGGTGATTACTTCGGTAAACCAAGTAAATGGCAAAGACACTGGTGGTATGCGCCGTTTGCCTTTCTCTTCTAAAGAGACTACTAATAACCCTACCAATCGCAACGCTGCTGTAGGTTATTTAGGCGGTGCCGATAATGGTGCTACCGACCTTTGGTGGGTGAAGAAATAACTTAATCTTTAAATGTTATCACAATGAAAAAATTAATATTCATAGCCTCGTTACTCGCCGTTGCTTGTAACGATATTGAACCAATAGATATTGACACTCCCAAACGTGAAATCAACACTCAGGCGCTTACCCAATACAAAGCCGACCTAAACAAGCGCCCAATCACTATGGGAATGCTCTACAATTGGGGAAAAGAAGCAGGCGCAATCCTGATGAATACCCCCGATAGCTTAGATGTGATTGTTGTGAAAAACAACTACAACGCTATCGACGAAATACTCCAAAACGATTTGAGAGACGTACAACAAAAGAAAGCGACTAAAGTATTGCTCGGTATCGACTTTTCGGCAGCTACCACTACCGATACTACCAAGCTCACCAAACAAGCTAACGATGCTCTCGCTATCGCCAAAGCCAATGGTTTTAACGGTGTGAGTGTAGAGTTTCCACAAGAAAGTAGCGACTACTTCTCTCAAGCGGCTTTTGATGCGGTACTTTCGGCTATTGTTGCTAATAAAGGCAACTTGCTCTTTGCTGTTGAAAATATGTATGGAGGAGACACAAAGCACATTGAGAAAGCTAATTGGGTAATATTCCGCAAAAAGGACAATGAGCTATTACGCAGTTTCACTGATCAAGCTGAAAAGTGGAAACCCTTGCGCTATTTACCCTCTACCGATTTTAGTGAAGAAGGTCTCGCTGATGGTTTTAGCGATACCACCAACTTCAATCCCGACGGCAAAGATGGTCGCTATCCGCGAACAGTAGATATCGTTAATTGGAAAGCCTCTAACCGCGCTGGGGTAGCCCTTTACCACATCGAAAAAGATTACTACAACCTTTCGGGTAAAACTACTTTCAAAACCTTGAGAGGCATCATTCACAAAGTACAACAACAAAAATAGAAATAATGAAACGAAATTTAATCATAGGAATGTTCCTCGCCCTTGCGGCTTGTGCTCCTAAAGAAGATGTAGGAGGAGGAGCTAAAGCAGGAGGACAATCGGCAGTATTGCTCCAAAAAGACGGTAATAAAACTGCCGAATTTTCCTCTCCAATAGCCCTTTCGGCGCAGGCTAATGAAGTAGGTACTCAAAAAAGTGTAGCCTACCAAGTGCAATTGTTCAAAGAGAACAACAGTAATTTGGCTGCTTATGTCACCTTAGACGATAGCCAAGTAGCCAAATACAACAGCTTATACAACACTAAATACACCGTGTTACCCGCTAAATACATTTCGTATACAAAAACCTTGAACATCAAAGCAGGTAATATACTATCGGACGAAGGAACTGCCAAAGTAACCGTTTCCGATGAATTGAAAGACAATACTGCTTATATGTTTGCCTTACGACTCACCTCAGTGAGTGGAGCAAGTGTTACCCCTAACACTCAACTGCTTATGGTGAGCTTTGAAAAGATAAAAGGTCAGATTAAAAATACTTTAGCAGTTACTCGTGATGAGTACTTGGAAGTTGATAATGGAGGATACTCCAGCGTTAGTGATATTGGTTATACCTTCACTATGGAAGGACTTATCAATATACAGAAGTTTAGAGGTCCTGGTGACAATGGGGAAGCAGGCATTTCTACCTTTATGGGTACTGAAGGGAGAACCTTATTGCGCTTTGGTGATAATGGTGTAGACCCCGACCATTTGCAAGCCAACGGTCAAGATATAGGGCTAAAATTCAAAACTAACCAATGGTATCATATCGCTTTGGTAGTAGACGGCGGCAAAACTATCGCCTATGTAAATGGTAAGAAAGTAACTGAGTTTGACAGTTCAGGAAGTCTTAGTACTTTCTACATTGGAAAGAGTTGGAGTGATTATCGCGGTATTGTAGCGCGCTTTAGTGAACTCCGCTTGTGGAGTGTAGCTCGTACTGCCCAACAAATTAAAGACGGTATGTACGAAGTAAATCCTACTGAAAGTGGCTTGTACGCTTATTGGAAAATGAACGAAGTGAAAGAGAATAAAATTCCTGACGCTTCGGGTAACAACCGCTTCCTTACCCTACAAGGTCAAGCTAATAAAGGCGGTAGACAAACTATTAAACTACACGAAGAAGAAAAAGGTGTAAAAATAACTGAATAATATGAAAGCAAAATACATCATAGCTAATATAATGATAGGTGCAGCCTTGCTGTACGCTTGCGACAAGGATAAAATAGAATTGCCTCAACCCGAGAACAATACTATGAACAGCCAAGGCAGTGCCTTGTATTACAAAACGGCTCCTCAAGAGGAAGTAACAAACCTCTCTGCCGATGGTGCTTATACTTTTGTAACCAAAGTAGGAAAAGCGGCCTCCGATGCGGGTGCTGTTACTTTGCTTACTGGCTCTATGGAAAAAATCGTTAAAGATTACAACGCTTTCAAAGGAGTTTCAGACTATAGTTTGTTACCTTCAGCTAATTATACTTTTGAAGGTAGCAATTATACCAAAGGGGCTACTGAGGCTGAAGCAAAACTTACCATCAAAAACTTTGCTTCTTTGGATTATGGCGACTATTTGCTCCCTTTGAAAGTAGAGATGGCAGGACAGCAAGCATTCCATTTGGTAAAAGTGCATAAAGATGGAGAATATTCTGCTCTTAGCGAAACCTCTAAAAAACCTATGCCCCCCGGAAGCTATAGCTGCCCCGACCGTAAGGAACCTATGAAAATGGTCGCTTATGTAGAGACTAACGACTGGGATATCCGCAATATGGGTCAGTTTATACTTAAAGATAGCAAAAAGCCAGTATTTGACATAGTCGTGCTTTTTGCTGCTAATATGAACTACGATATTCCAAAAGGCAAACGCTATTTATCTTTCAACGACAAGTTGCAACCTATCCTCAAAGACCCCGATAAGTATATCAAACCGTTGAAAGATAGGGGAATTAAAGTAGTAGTAGATATCTTGCCTAACCACCAAGGGGTAGGTTACTATAACTTCCAAAACTATGAAGAAGCTCTTGAGTTTGCTCGCGATTGCAAACAATATGCCGATAAGTACGGTTTTGACGGTTACGACATAGACGAAGAATGGGCAGACTACTACAAACTAAAACAAAAACCTGAGAAAGGAAATGAATCTATTTTGTGGTTTATGAGGGCTATGAAAGAAGTAATGCCCGACAAACTCCTTACCTTATATGACTATGGACATAGGTTATATTATAGTGATATTGATGAACATGGTAAAGGAGCAAAGGACTACTTAGATTATAGCTGGTCAGATTATGGTAGAAATCAAACTTCTTTTGTAGGACTTCCTAACGAAAAATACGGAAAAATGTCTGTTAATGCTAGCAATGGAACTTACGCTATAAATTGGTCGGCAGAACCTAATGTAAGGGATTGCTTCGGAATGATGATGATATACAATATCAATGGAAATAGTATAGCAGCAGGACGAGTAACTGGAAGCCTAAGTACTGCTACTAGGTTATTCTACGGTGAAGATTGTATTTTTTCTGGTAAATACCATAAAGGTCCTAGAGATAGGTAATACTTTATTACTTTATAAAAAGGAGAGGCTGCCCTTGCATTGGGGGCAGCCTCTTTATTTATGCTATACTACTTTATTTATGCTACTACTATTTGTACCGTATCGGCAGCTACTTGCTTGAGTAATACGGTTTTTCCCATTTCTACTGTTTGTATAGCTGCTGGAGTGGCGTGGCGAATGGTATAAAGTGTTACTTTTTCGGTTACTGAGACTTTAAAACGCTCTTCTAATTTTTCTAATAGTTCTGCCAAGGTATCAAACTTGTTGTCTACACATACCGAGAAACTAATCGCTGAGTTTTGTATCACACTCACTTTCATTTGTGCTTTGTGCAAACTCTTGAAAATATAACTAATACCCTCTTCCACTATAAACGAGAAATCACGAGAGGAGAGCGAGAGTAATATCTGGTCTTTTTTGAGGATAAAGCAAGGTACTTTAGGCTCTAATTCAGGAACATTACACACGGCACTTCCTTCGGCTGTAGGATTTACAAATGAACGTACATAGAGAGGAATTTCCTTTTGTTGTAGGGGTTGTAAGGTTTTAGGGTGAATCACCGAAGCTCCATAGAACGCAAGCTCTATAGCCTCTTTATACGGGATTTTGTGTAAGAGCTCAGTATGTTCAAAATAACGAGGGTCGGCATTGAGCACCCCTGGCACATCTTTCCATATTGTTACACTCTCGGCATCGAGGCAATAGGCAAAGATAGCAGCGGTATAATCGGAGCCTTCACGCCCTAAAGTAGTGGTGAAGAAATTGGCATCACTGCCCAAGAATCCTTGAGTAATATTTAGCAGTGATTTGTTGATATGGGTGCGGATATTACTTTGTGTCTCTTCCCAATCAATAGAGGCATCGCGATAGTTGCTATCGGTTTTTACGAGATTACGCACATCTATCCAAGTATTTTTAATACCATTATCATTCAAAAACTGACTGATAATAGTGGTAGAAATGAGCTCGCCAAAACAAATTACTTGGTCGTACACAAAACTGTGTTTCGGTGACTTGTTGCGTTCTAAAAAGGAAGTGAGTTCGGCAAAAAGCCCATCGACTTTCCAGTACACAGGATGATTTTCATCGGTGAATAACTCGCGAATGATATGATAGTGAAAATCCTTTATCACTTGGATACTTTCGGCGAGTTTTTCTTGTTCTTTGAAATAACTGTTCACTACCACTTCCAAAGCATTGGTAGTCTTCCCCATAGCTGAAATGACGATGAGGGTATTGGCATAGCCTACATTTTCTAATATTTTAGCGACATTGCGCACGCCTGCAGCATCTTTCACTGAGGCACCTCCAAATTTGAATATCTGCATTTTAATTAGGTAAGAGGTAAGAGGTAAGAGTTATATCTAAAGCCTTTTACCGAAATTGACAAGGCAAAAGTAGTGTATTTTAATGAAAGGAGAAAAGAGAAAAGCGAAAAAAGTCAATTAGATAATTTGTTGTTATATCTATAACTAAAAAATAAGCGCTGAGGGATACTCAACGCTTATTCTATTGAAGTGTTATGTTTTTATTGTCCAGCTTGTTTTTTAGCTTCAGCTTTCATTTTTTCGTTAGGAACGATTACCACATTCACACGGCGGTTTTTAGCACGACCTTCAGGAGTATCGTTGCTTGCTACAGGATTTTTTTCACCGTACCATTTGGTAGTAAAACGACTGCCTGCTAAACCTTTACTTTTAAAATAGTTAGTAACAGCTTGTGCGCGGCGTTGTGAAAGACCTAAGTTATACTCATCTTTACCTACGCTATCAGTGTGACCAGCTACTAACACATTAGTATCAGGGTATTCTTTAAGGATAGCCGCTAACTTATCTAAGGTTTGCTTTGATTTTTCGTTGATGTTGTACTTGTTAGTATCGAAGTAAACACCTCCGTTGTTTTCGTCAAAAGTAACCACGATACCATCGTCTACGCGTTTTACATCGGCACCAGGGATTTCTTCTTCAATTTTTTTAGCTTGTTTATCCATTTGGTGACCAATAACAGCCCCAGCTGCACCACCTACTACAGTACCAAGTACTGCGCCGAGTTCGCTATTTTGACCGTTACCGACGTTGTTACCTAAGATAGCTCCTAACAGAGCACCCCCTGCAGCACCAATTACAGCTCCACGTTGTGCTTTGTTTGTATTATTGTATGCCTCACAACCGGTAAGCAACACGGCTGCTGACAAGGCTAAAACTACGAATTTTTTCATTTTTTCTTATGGTTTTTAATTATTTTACAAAGTTCATTGAGATCACAAAAGGTTTGCCATCTACTCTTACGGTTTGTTCCCATACCATAGCATTTTCTGATATGCTTGCTAAGTGCAAACGAATACCTGCATTGGTTTCGGATTTGTATTTTTCATTAGTAGGTTTCAACAAGAAATCGTAATATCCGGTAGATTTATCGATTTGTTGTACTACGAAAATGAAGTTTCTTTGTCCTGTAGAGCAACCACCTGCATTGATAGTATAGTGCCCGCGGTTGTTGTTAGGAACAAATTTCCAAGTACTACCTTCAAAACATTCTTTTGAGGTATCGTTCAATAAGGTAACATCAAACTTACCTTGTTCGCTATAAGTAATAGACTGTAGAGTCCATTCACCTTTGATAGCTTTGTCGGCTACATTAGTTTCTTTAGGTTTAGCAGTCATAGAGTTAGAGCTCTTACAAGCCATTACCAATGCTGCCATTACAAATAGAAGTGCAATTTTTCTCATCTTGATAAATATTTTGTTTTGGGGGCAAAAATACAGTTTTTATTGATAACTTCCATAACAATTAACTAAATATTAACATTCTATTACTAAATTGTCATAAGCTAAAAATACGTTTTTGGGTAGTTTTTTTTGAATCTCATCGTGAAAACCAAATGTTTGGCTCACGTGAGTGAGGAAAGTACGGCGGGGTTGTACTTGTGCTATAATTTCTAATGCTTCCGATAGATTGAGGTGGGTAGGGTGCGCTTGTTCTCTCAAACAATTTAACACTAAGGTATCTACCCCTTTCAGTTTTTCTATTTCGCTGTTTTCTATATATTTAGCATCGGTGATGTAAGCGAAATTTTCAATTCGGTAGCCTATAATGGGCAAATTGCCGTGCATTACGTGTATAGGTTGCACTATTTTTCCGTGTAAACTAAAGGGTGTACTATCTATTTCGTGAGCAATTACTGAGGGAGCTCCTTCATATCTATTTTCGGTAGCAAAGATATAGGCGAAACGGACTCTCAACTCGTTGATTACGCGTTTGAGAGCATAGATAGGCATATCACCTTGGAGGCGCACAAAAGGGCGTATGTCGTCCATACCAGCGGTATGATCGGCGTGTTCGTGAGTAAAGAGGATAGCCTCTAAGTGCTGCACGTTGTTAGTGAGCATTTGCTGTCTAAAATCGGGGCTACAGTCTATGACGATATTGGTATGCTCCCAACTGATGAGAGCCGAAGTGCGCAAGCGTTTGTCTTTAGGATTTGTACTTTTACCAACGGGGTGGTCGCTTGCTATTACAGGGACTCCTTGAGAAGTGGCTGTACCGAGGAAAGTAATCTTCATTTTCAGGTATCAGGTGTTAGGTATTAGATAAGAGGTAAGAAATAAGAACTTTGGCTCTTACTTCTTACCTCTTACTTTTTACCTTATAAAAAGGTTTATTTTTTATGACGTGGTTCTGAGGATACAGTTAGTTTTTTACGTCCTTTAGCGCGACGGCGTGCTAATACTTTTCTACCATTGGCAGTAGCCATACGTTCTCTGAAACCGTGTTTATTTCTTCTTTTTCTTTTTGAAGGTTGAAATGTTCTTTTCATTGCTTGTTAATCTTAAAATCTTATTAAAAATGATACTTTGTCTCTCTATTTTATCAATAGCGGGGCAAAAGTACATCTTTTTTTTGGAATGACAAAATTTTTTATAGGTAAAAGGTAAAGGGTAAGAGGTAAGAAACTGTTAAATCTTTATTTTACAATGATTTAATTGAAATAAAATTGTTATTACACCTCTTTATTTTTTCTTGTGTAAGACTCTGTACTCTTCGTAACACTGACTGATGGCTTCGAGTACTTGGAGGTCGTTAGCGGTCATTATAAAGTCGTTAGAATAATTGCAAGAACGGATGATTTCTTCGAGTTCGGAGCGGTCTACTTGCAAGAGTTCTAATAGAGTTTCGCGGTCGTAACGGGTAGAAAGGGCATCACTCAATTGATTATCTTTGCGCATCTCTCTCAGTTTGCGCATTTCCTTTCCTTTGGCACTAAAAGAGCGGCTCAGCAGGTCGGCGGGGTTCATTACGGCACTGAGTACGCGCCCTACAGCACTAGCATTAGCACGGCTTTCATAACCTATTTCTAAGCCCGAAACGCTATAGCGTGTATTGTTGTTGATAGGAGCATTTTTAGCATCGATATCTAAGTATCCGGTGAGTTTATAAGGGGTAACGACGACTTCTTCCAAGGCGTAGGCGAGTTCGGTCATACCTATTTTAAGCCCTTGGAATTTTATCATATCATTGGTAATCCTTATTTTAGTAGATTTATACCCCAAAAAAGATATATAAAGCGTATCATTAGCTGTTACTCTAATGGTAAAATCTCCTTTTTCATTGGTTGTGGTTCCTCGTACTTTGTTGAGGTTCAAAATATGTACATTAGTCATTGGTTTGTTGTTCTGCACACTATACACGTGTCCGTGCAACTCAGTTTCTTGAGCTGCCAGCGTACTTACAAACAACAACATACAAAACCACAATATCTTCTTCATCATAATTAATTCTTTTTAAGGGTAAAAAAAGAGGTGTATAGGGATTTATTATATTAACGTGAGTTCGATGTAAGTAATTATTTAACAATCAGTAAAATATTTTTAATCTCCCACGAATTACACAAATTTTCACGAATTTGGGAGTGTATAAAAATCTTTATTTTTTTATTATCTCACGAATTTTCACCTGACGGTGAATTATTTTGTGAATATATTATGTTACAAAGCTGTAAATCAATGTTCTGTTATATCGAACTGACGTTATATTAATAAAGAGGTTGTACAAAAAGTTTTATCGGTGTGGGCGTTTGCAGCACATACCCAGCTATCGCTGGTTTTCCTACATAACACACTCTAAAAATAATTGATTATCAGAATAATACACTTTGCCAAAGTTTTAGACTTTGGCAAAGTGTAGCGATGCAAATACGATTTTGCAACTTATTGGACAGTCTCTTTGTGAGGTTATTAGTTCTTCACATTGAAGGCTTTTTCTTTAGGATAGTAAGCTACTGAACCTAAAGATTCTTCGATGCGGAGTAATTGGTTGTACTTCGCCATACGGTCGGAACGTGAAGCAGAACCAGTTTTGATTTGTCCGGTGTTCAAAGCTACAGCCAAGTCGGCAATAGTATTGTCTTCAGTTTCACCTGAACGGTGAGACATTACGGCAGTATAACCAGCGCGGTTAGCCATATCTACGGCTGCGATAGTTTCAGACAAAGTACCGATTTGGTTTACTTTGATAAGGATAGAGTTTGCAATACCTTTAGCAATACCTCTTTCAAGGATAGATACGTTAGTAACGAACAAATCATCACCTACCAATTGTACTTTTTTGCCCAATTTGTCAGTAAGGAGTTTCCAACCATCCCAGTCGTTTTGATCCATACCGTCTTCGATAGAGATGATAGGGTATTTAGCTACCAATTCAGCCAAGTAGTCAGCTTGTTCAGCTGAAGTACGCACTTTACCTTTAGCGCCTTCAAAGATAGTATAGTCGTATTTACCATCTTTGTAGAACTCAGAAGAAGCACAGTCTAAGGCGATTTTGATATCTTCACCCCATTTGTAACCAGCTTTGTTTACAGCTTCTTTGATAGAATCGAGTGCATCTTCGATGTCTTTGAAGTTAGGGGCAAAGCCACCTTCATCACCTACAGCAGTACCGAGACCTTTGTCGTGTAATACTTTTTTAAGGTTGTGGAATACTTCTGAACCCATTTGGATAGCGTGTGAAAAGTCTTTAGCATTCACAGGCATAATCATAAACTCTTGGAAAGCGATAGGTGCATCGGAGTGAGCACCAGCATTGATGATGTTCATCATAGGTACAGGCAAAGTGTGAGCACTTACCCCACCTACATAGCGGTACAAAGGCAAACCGAGTTCTTCGGCAGCAGCGCGAGCAACCGCTAATGATACGCCAAGAATAGCGTTAGCTCCTAATTTAGATTTGTTAGGAGTACCGTCGAGCTCGATCATTGTTTTGTCGATAAGGTTTTGTTCGAAAACGTCCATACCTACGATTTCTTCCGCGATGATATCGTTTACATTGGCAACGGCTTTAAGTACGCCTTTACCCATATAATCTTTACCGCCGTCGCGCAATTCAACAGCTTCGTATTCACCTGTTGAAGCTCCTGAAGGAACAGCAGCTCTACCAAGGAAACCATTTTCAGTTTCTACATCTACTTCTACGGTTGGATTTCCTCTTGAATCCAAAATCTGACGTGCGTGCACGCTTACAATAATACTCATATATTTTGTTATTTAATTATTTACGAATTTAATTAGAAAATTAGTCAATGTGATAATTAGCAAATTTTGTAATGCAAAAGCTACTTGCTAATTTAACGTGAGTTCGGCATAAGTAATTATTTAACAATTAGCAAAATATTTTTAATTTCCCACGAATTACACGAATTTTCACGAATTTAGGAGTGCTTAAAAGTCCTTTTTTTTTTTATTATCTCACGAATTT
>NZ_JAESPJ010000057.1:0-555 GCF_016806945.1 Capnocytophaga genosp. AHN8471 | reverse complement strand
GAACAAGTACAAGCTACTATCAAACAGGGCAAGAAATATCAAATCGCAGGGGTGTTTAACTTGGTACACCTCTCTCCTAAAACTGCCAAGGTAATCCTTGTACCCACTTCCGAAAACATCTCTATGGATATAGATAGAGTAAAATCTATTTATAGCAAGATAGGAGTAACTTTAGATATCACTTGGACAGCACCTTTTGATATCACACCTTATTTGACCAATGGTGTGTTGGAAACCAAAGATGTATTTGGCGACCTTACCGATTACAGTCCGTCGCAACAGGCACTTATCAATGCTTATAAAGCCACAGGCAAGGTAACAAACGATACCTATTACGTGTTTATTACCAATGCCAAGAGCAGTACAGGGCAAGGAGGCTATATGGCACTCGGTGGACAGTTTGGTTTTGTATTCGACCAAACCGAAAGAACCCTCGCCCACGAATTGGGTCACGGAATATTTAAACTAGCACACCCATTCAAGAAAAAACAACAAGGTAATGTCCCCTCCCTAATGGACTACACCTCCGATGAAACCCTCCTCTTTGCTGACTGG
>NZ_JAESPJ010000056.1:0-2981 GCF_016806945.1 Capnocytophaga genosp. AHN8471 | reverse complement strand
TTTCCTATAATAGCGTCTATCTTCATATTTTTTTTGTTGTTAAAATGCCAAAATTTGCCACTGAGCAGGGTGTTTATTACGCTTTCGGGCTTCTGGGTGAGGTTTTCAATAAGATCTCCGTAGTATTCGGCGTGGACAGCAGTGTCTCTAAAGCCTACCAATGTACGTTTGGTTATACTGCGTGCCATTGGGGTTTTACATACTACCAATATATTCTCTTCAAGGGTCAGATCCCATAATTGCAAGGCTAATTGTCTACCTACCTCCTCTCCATACTTTTTCTTAGCTTCTTCTATACGAGAGCGGTAGATATTATAAGCAGCATACAAAGGGTATAACCCACTCTTCGAGTTGATTTCCAAAATTACACTCTTAGATGTAAATACTTCTTCTGTTACCCCTTGTTGAGTCACATAGCGCGGCACATCTAAGGGCTGCTCGAAATCCTCATCCATAAAACAATAGCCTCCTAAGCAATCCGACAGATGCCTATTCACTACCCGCCAAGGAGTAAGTACTGTTTCCTTATCAGGATTGCGAAAAGTAGCAAAGATAGCTGCTATCCTACTAATGCGCTCCTCTATGGTAAACTTATCTGCCATACGTGCCATTTCGCGTATACGCTTGCCCGCCTCTCGAAAAATATCTGGGTCATAATAACGCTTAAAACGCCTAAAAACTTCTTTAGTTACCCCACGTGGCATAAACTCCTCCCACGAGGTGTCGTCTACAAGATTTTCAAAATTATCAAGCGCAAGCTCTTTGTCTTCATCTTCCTTTATTTCGGCTCCATAAAGCAACAAGGGCATACGAATAGAAATTCCTCGTAAAATAGCTATTGCTTCCCGCCGCTGACTACCAAGGGCTTTAAGTTCTTCTAAGCGCGCTTGCTCTTTAGTAGTAAGGTCTTTTTTCTTCTTTTTCTCAAGCCGCTCTTTCTCGGCATATTGTTCGTTAGTAAGTCCCTGTTTATTGATATCAATATCACCCGATTGTGGCATCGCTTTAGTCTTCCCAATAGCAGCCTTCAAATCGCTAAAATCTTTGAGTTCTACTTCGGTAAGTTTCAGCAGTTCATCATTATAGAGTGCCCCATCTTCAAAACCACATTGTACTACTTTTTCTATTTGCGCTCTCTTCAGTTGCCCCAGCATTGTTTTTACGTCATAGGGCTTCATTTGGCTACCTTCAATAGCTATTATAGGGCAGAAGTTCAAAAAATCGCCTAATATTTTACGGTCTTTTTCAGATTGTTTACCTGCTTTAGCCGATACTTTAGCACTTTCGGCAAGCACGCGCAAGGTGCGATCAGGAGCAAAATCAAAAGCATAACAATCGGTTTTCATACGCCCATTATGGGTGTAAGGTGTTTGCACACGGAAGATTGTTTGCATATAACTCGCAGCTGAGGTACTATAAGCCCCTGCCATCATAAATACCCCCGCCCAAGGCTTGATACTCACCCCTGTAGTAAGCCTGCCGCACGATAGAGTAATAGTATAAGTTTGGTCAGAATCTTTGCCAATAGCTTTTTCCACTAAATCCAAAGCATCTCTGCTTTCTTCTTCTTCATCGCCATCGCCTGCTACATTCACTACTTTGAAAGCCCCAAATATAGGGTGATGCTGCAATTTAGTACTTAGAGCTCGTGCCGCTTTTACCCCTGGTAGTATCCAGAGCGTATGACGGAAAATCTTGCGAAAAGTATCGTTAGCATAAGGGTAAAAACTCTCACTGTCATCACAAAGCAAAGTTAAAAAGCGGTCAATATCCTTGTCGTGTACAAAAGTACCATCTTCTCGGGTACGGAAGAACTCACGGAAGTTAAACGCTTTTTCATCGTCGCTATACTCACTCATCAGCCTGCCCAAATCGTAGGTGTAGATATGAATAGCGGGTAAGGAAGCATAAGGATTGGCATCTCCCAAGTGTGTAATTTCCCAATCTATCTTAGCTTTTTGCTCCATCACATAATCCCACGTAAAAATTTCCTCTTCCTTGTGGTCATCAAGCAGATTAAAAGGAGTACCCGAAAGGCGCAATACTTTAGTACCTGTACCTTTTAGGTGCATAATCACGGATTGTCCTAATTCAGTTTGAGTACCTTCGTGTGCCTCATCTACTATCAAAAAGTCCCAAGTAGTAGAGAAAAGCTCATTGTTTTTGTCAAATTTACCACCTACTTCTTTAGATCCCCGCATATCTTGCATTGAGGCAAAATACACATAATTACCTCCTTCGTTTGCAAGTTTTTCCAATGAAGCAAAATCATTTTCTCCTTTAGCTCTAGAACCATAGTAATAATTAGGACTATCATAGAAGATTTTCCTAAAATCCTCATACCAACCAGCATCTACTACTGGGCGGTGGGTAATGATAAGAGTACGTTTCATTTGCAAGTCTTTGGCCACTTGTAGGGCACAGAGCGTCTTGCCAAAGCGCATTTTAGCATTCCATAGCATCTGCGACCCTTTTTTAAACTGCTTTTCAGTACGTTCTATAGCATCGGCTTGCTCGGGTCGAAAAATGATAGGGTTTTCAGTAGTACTAATATCCTCCGTTTTCAGACTTTTTCTACCTTGTTTTACGGCAGCAATAGCTTTTATAGCCGTAGCAAGGTCGCAACAGTACCATTCAGTAGCCCCTTTGAAAGCTTTTTTCTTTACTCCAGAGCGTTCTAATACAGAGTGAACCTCCTTATCATTAAAGAGACCTATCTTTCCCTCACGAGAAAATAGAGTGAGTTCAGTGTGTAACAATTGGTAACTAATACCAGCGGTCTGGGTATATTGCTTAATGCGGTTATGAGCGGCATTGTTTAGTTCTTTGCTATTAGCCTCGGGCAATCCATCACCGTTAAAAGTAGTTTCTCCTATCTTTACGCAGTCGCTATGAGCTTCATCAGCAATGGTAAAGATATAAATCAAGCGAGGTTTTAGAGAGAGTTCAAATGTAGCCATATTAGGTATAATTTATATTAT
>NZ_JAESPJ010000055.1:0-2082 GCF_016806945.1 Capnocytophaga genosp. AHN8471 | reverse complement strand
AGGTAATGGACGGAGGAGCTCAAGCGAGCGCAAAACCTGTTTATCAACTGTTCATTCAGCAAGCTATAAAACTCAGCCCAAAATATATTAGTTTGATTACTCCCAGCAGGTGGTTTGCAGGAGGTAAGGGATTGGATGACTTTCGTGAAGCAATGCTTGAAAATAAACACTTTAAAGCTATACACGATTACCCTAATGCTGCTGAGATATTCTCTAATATCGAAATCAAAGGAGGAGTAAACTATTTCCTTTGGGACAGGGAATATAAAGGAGATTGCCTTATTAGAACTTATGAAAATGGTGAATGTATCTCAGCACTAAAACGTCCGCTTAAAGAAAAGAATGCCGATGTATTTATTCGATACAACGAAGCTATTCCTATTTTTAGAAAAATACAATCTCTGGAAGAAAAAAGTTTTAGTGAACTCATAAGTTCTGCAAAACCTTTTGGATTAAGAACCTATTTTAAAGGTAAAAAAGAATCTTTTAAAGGAGCTGTAAAAATCTATGTGAATGGAGGTATAGGGTACGTTAAGAAAGAAGAAGTATTAAAAAATCAGCAATGGATAAAAGAGCATAAAGTAATTGTTCCTTATGCTGTAGGAAGTGGCAATAGCAAGACCGATAAAGTAACCCCTATTTATGCAGAGCCTAACTCTTGTTGTACAGAAACCTACTTAGTAATAGGCCCTTTCGCTACAAAAAAACAATGTGAGAATGTAATGCAATATATAGAAACGAAGTTTCTACACTTTTGTCTAACACTAAAAAAGAATACCCAACACTCAACCAAAGAGTTTTACCAATTTGTTCCGCAACAAAACTTTGATGAGGCGTGGACAGATGAAAAACTATATAAAAAATATAGGCTTACTCCTGAGGAAATAGCTTATATTGAAAAAATGGTAAGACCTATAGAATAGCAAAAAAGCGTACAGCGGGTGAGCTGTACACTTTTTTTAAACTATTGGTTTAATCATTCGCTTAATAAAAGCTACTTCATCTTCTGAAAGATTATATTTAGCATAAAGTTGTTTATCTATAGCTTCAATAGTTTGCGACCAATCAATATCGCTTGAAGAGGTGAAGTTTTGTAGAGGGATAAGTGAAAATACCTTTTGATTAACTTGCATTGTTCCGTGTCCTAAGAATAAAAGAAAACGAAAAAAAGAAGTTTCCATATACTTTGCACAATTATTCATTTCATCTTCTTTTTGAAATATTCCTACAAGGAGAAATGTTTCCGTGCAAATATCATTAGGATAGCCTTTTATGTATTCAGGAGGAGTTACGGCATCCGATGAATAAGTTGTGGTAAAAAACAACTTGTATTTATTTAAAACATTGTATTTATCTGTTATATCTTCTTTAGTTATATAACCGAAAATACGTTTAGCACCTCCTTTTTTTCCTTTTACGCCAAAGACTTTTACAGAATCTTTAAAAGATTCAAATGCTAATAAAGATTTAGGATACTTATCAGGATTATTAAAAATGTCTTTCCTAAGACCGAAAGGGCGTGTTTTTGACACAATTGTTGAGAACTTTAACGGATTATGTTGATGTATTTTCTCAAGAATAGGGAGAACTCTTATGTCTCGCACTACATAATCAAAGAATTTATTATGTAATTGGTTACCTCCTTTAATTTCTTCCCCCTCCATTGTAATATAGGTGTAAACAACGTTTTTGTTAGTCTTTTTTCTATTCCAAAGAAAGTAACAAATTCCTCCATCATTGTGAGCAGTGGGGAATATGGAACGGTCATCTCGGTAATCTTTTATATAAGCAAGATGAGGGTCATTTTTCATTTCTTCTAAGAAAGGAATCAGTTCACTTCGCCCTCCAATCATCCATTTAGAAGGCATAATCAAACTTATAAATTGACTACTGAGTTGTTTTGCTAATGTCACAAATTTATGATATATAGGAGCTGCTGCATCTTCTGCTCCAGCTCCTCCGTCCATTACCTGATAGGGTGGATTTCCTATAATAGCGTCTATCTTCATATTTTTTTTGTTGTTAAAATGCCAAAATTTGCCACTGAGCAGGGTGTTTATTACGCTTTCGGGCTTCTGGGTG
>NZ_JAESPJ010000054.1:0-2477 GCF_016806945.1 Capnocytophaga genosp. AHN8471 | reverse complement strand
AGTTCGTGGGCTATGGTGCGGGCATTGGCGCTGTAAACAAAGCCATATTGCCCGCCTAATCGCATATAGCCGTGATCGCCAGTGCCGTCGTTTACCAAAAAGATGTAATATGTGTTGTCTTTTGGCTTTCTGTTGGTTGTAAATTTAGCGATGACTGCATTTTGTTCAGGGCTATAGGTAGAAAGGTCGCCAAACTCGTTTTCTGTAGGCAAAGTGCCGTTTTTGAGTTGGTCGCTAATATCAAAAGGGGGTTCAGTGGTGATATGTAGTGTTACCCCTACTTTTTCATAAATTTGCTGTACTTGAGCGATTGCCTCTTGAAGGTTTTGTCCGCTTTGGGTAGGCACTAAAGCTACATTTACTTCTTTAGGTGAGAGGTGTACTAAAATACATTTGCCAATGAGTTCTTCTTTTTTGCCCTTTTTGTCTTTCTTTTCTTTGGCAACGACCCATAATTCTTCCTGCGCAAAGTCGAAAGCTCCCTTACGAGTGATTTTGTATAGTCCTTCACCTTTGCTTTCAGCCTCTACTTTTACACCATTTTCTGTATGGAAGAAGAAATCGTATTTGGTAGTATCGGCGGGTTGTATGCGCAGTTCAAAGCTCGAGGTTTTGCCTTTTACAAGCGCTTTATAAGGTATTTCTCCAGTGGTGTCGTTTGCTAACTCATCGTTGAAGAGCCATTCTACCTTAAAATGTTTGTTGCTAATAGGCGGATTTTTGCTATCTCCTTTTCCGGCTTGTTGGGCTAACTGAGTGCCTTGCTCACGAGTGCCTTTGGCAGTTACTTTGCCACTCTCATCTAACTGATAGACTTTTCCTTGGCTATCGGTGATTACATAGTCTCTGCCCTTAGGTAAGGTCACTTTGGGTGCTATGCCGGTTTTAGGATCTACCTTACCGGTAATGGTGATGCGCCCAGTGATGCTATCTACTTGTATATTGTTTTCGTTTTCTATCTCAAAAGGTATTTTTTGGTCTTTCTTGCCTTTATCTCCAAAGACTTCACCTATACCTTCTTGTATAAACTGTACATTTCTCTCGGTCTCATCATAAGTGGTTACGAGTTTTCCGTCTATGAGTTGGCGTTCGGTATTGAGCTTGATGCCGTTGAACACTACCTTTATTTTAGTGTCTTGCAAATAAGGCACTTTCACATAGCCTTCACCTGAGTATACGCCATTGCTGCCTGTAGCATTGAGAACGGTTACGGGGAAATCACCTGCCCTAAAGGTGGTGTTAGGATACAAGTTATCCTGTAAAGGCTCGGTGTTCTTGATGCGTATTTCGGGTTTTACCCCACATTGCACTTGACTCTTTTCGTCTATCTGCTCGGTGGTGGTAAACTCTTGTTCGGTGCTATACACATAGCTATCTTCACCAAAAACTGAGGTGCTATTGGCTGTGTTTAGACCACAAGCTACGCCCACTTTGTAGATGTAGGTGCGTCCGCGTTTGAGTCCTGTAACTTTGGCATAGGGCATACTCACCTTTTGCGATTTCCACGTCTTGCCTTTCTCGCGATACATCACCTTGTACGGGTATTCCTGATTAGGCATCATCGCCTGAGCACTCCAGCGCAATTGTGCTGAGGTGCCCTCGGTCATCGCGGTGAGCATTCGTGGGGCTTCGCAATTAGAGACTAAATCGAAGTAAAAAGTTTCGGAATTGCCGTTATTTCTAAAGTACGATTGTTCGTTAGGATTGGCAGGATTGTTAGTAAGAGCGCGTACTTGCCACACATAGCGTTTGTTTTCCAATAGAATGGGCATCATATTGGTATACTGTAACGCAGGGGCATTGGTTTTGGTTTGGTATATTAATCTGCCGCTCATAAAAGCCTCTTCGGGCACTAAAGCTAAATCCCATACTTCTTTGAGGGTGAACTCGTACTGCATAAAAGGGGCTATATCGCGAGGCATCCATTGGAAGAGAATATTTTGAAAGGCATTCTTTTTGGTGAGGACTTCTCCTTTTTGGGGCATCGTAAGCACAGGAGGTGAGTAGCGGCGTACTTGTATCATCGCACGCCCTTTGTTGGACACAGGGCGACCTGTAGCTACGTCGTAAAGCGATAAGCCAATAAAATAAGTACCTTCAGGAAGCAGTCCGTTATAAGTCGCCTCATTGATACCGTAGAGATTCTCGTAGCGCAGTAGGGTTTTGAAATCTATATTGGTAAGCGTGCGTCGTACGCCAGGGGATAGGTTTACCAAATAGGGGGTAATATAGTCGGGAGTTTGTGCAATGGTTTGTCCTTGGAAGTTTTCGAGCGAGAATCGTAGTGCAAAAGGTCGTCCGCCGGTAGAGAGGTCTTTGAGCAGGAAATGAGCTTGTATTTTCTGTTCAAAGGTATCGGCATACCCTCTGAGGCTCTGAGGATAGGGTGGGGTGACAAACACTTGTACATCCACAGGATATTGCTGAGCTTGCAGGGTGAAGCTCAGCAAGGTGAGAAGGAGGAGTATATAACGACG
>NZ_JAESPJ010000053.1:0-946 GCF_016806945.1 Capnocytophaga genosp. AHN8471 | reverse complement strand
ATTTTCTCATTGGTGATTTTAGCATAAATCTGGGTGGTTTTGATATTCTTATGTCCCATCATCTTGCTAACACTTTCCAAGGGAACCCCTTCTGTTAAGAACAGAGTACCAAAGGTATGGCGTGCCCAGTGAAAGGAGATAGGTTTTTCACGAATGATGTTACAATCTTTCATCATCTTTTTAATCAGGAGGTTGCAATTAGCATTGGAGGGTGTAGGAAATAGTGCCTCTGTACGAGTCGTACCCTCATATTTTTCAATAATTTTCTCGGCTATATCCAACAGACGAACATTACAAGGCACATCGGATTTCTGACGGCGTTTGATAAGCCATTTGTTGCCGTCAAAGAACGATTGTAAGTGACTTTTCTTGAGCTGCTTGATATCAATATACGAAAAACCTGTAAAGCAACTAAAAACAAATAGGTCTCGTACTAATTCAGCAGAAGCACTCTTAGGGTGATATTGTAAAAGAGTTTCTACTTCCTCTCTAAGCAAATAGCCTCTGTCTTTCTCCTCCATAGAACTTATATAATTCTTAAAAGGATTGCGATAGATGATACCTTTGTCTATAGCTATTTCTACCATTTTACAAAGGGGCATCATATAAACCCATATTGTGTTGTGAGTAAGACTTTTATTAACTCTAAGGTAAAAGTCAAAATCGTTGATAAAGTCTTCTGTAAGCTCTTTGAAAGAAATATCACTTCTGTGGTATTTGTACTGGATAAACTCGCTCAAATGAGTGTATACATTCTCGTATTTGTTGAGCGTACTGTAACTTCTAACACCTTTTTCTACCATCAGGGCAAAGTCTTCTTTAAACTTCTCATAGACTTTTAGCAAGGAATCTTCCATTACTCCTATGCCTAGAAAAGTAGCTTTTAGCTTCTGAGCAGTAACCACTCCCTCGTACTTCATCAACTCCTCATAATGAGTAATGATAC
>NZ_JAESPJ010000052.1:0-633 GCF_016806945.1 Capnocytophaga genosp. AHN8471 | reverse complement strand
ATCCCAATATGTCAATGTACGGTTGTTGTGGAGAATAAGGGATTCGAACCCTTGACCCCCTGCGTGCAAGGCAGGTGCTCTAGCCAGCTGAGCTAATTCCCCGTGCTTAATGACGAGTTACGAATTACGAATTACGATTTACGCTATTCGTCTCTCTTCAGCTCCTAGAATTTCCTTCTTTAGCTTGTAGTCCCAGGCAGACTCGAACTGCCGACCTCTACATTATCAGTGTAGCGCTCTAACCAGCTGAGCTATGAGACTATTTTATAATGACGAGGAACGAATTACGAATTACGAATTACGAGAGACGAATTACGAATTACGAATTACGAGGAACGAATTACGAATTACGCCTCTGTATTAATCGTTCTCTATCATTATCAGTCGGTTTTTGTTGTCAGCAAGATTTAAAGAATGGGTGTCCTATATCGTTAGGAACTCTTAATAACTTTATGTTCGTCATTCGTCGTTCGTAACTCGTCTTTAAATTTCGGTTTTCTCTAGAAAGGAGGTGTTCCAGCCGCACCTTCCGGTACGGCTACCTTGTTACGACTTAGCCCCAGTCACTAGTTTTACCCTAAACAGCTCCTTGCGGTGACCGTCTTCAGGTACCCCCAGCTTCCATGGCTTGAC
>NZ_JAESPJ010000007.1:0-164091 GCF_016806945.1 Capnocytophaga genosp. AHN8471 | reverse complement strand
AAAAAAAAAGAGGCTGTCCTTAAAAGTTTAAACTAAACTTTTTGGACAGCCTCTTTTTTCACCTTTCACTTCTCATTCCCATAGCTATCAAACTCCTTCATAGGGATTTTCTTTCCATCGAAGTTGATATTTTTAAGTTCATCAGCTATGTCACTACCTTTGCCTACGATGATGATTCTGAAGTTTTTTAATAGAAAATAACTATTAGCAACTCGTTGTACATCTTCTTTAGTTACTGCATTAATCTTGGCGATATAGTTCTTGTAAAAATCTTCAGGTAGGTTACGCACTTTTACATTGATAGCGTAATTGGCAATCGTCTGCGGACGCTCGGTAGCCAGTACAAACTGACCCAAGTACTGTGCTTTGGCTTGTGCCAACTTTTCTTCACTCACTACACTAGTTTGTATGCGCTTCACTTCTTTGAGTATCTCCCTAATAGCAGGTGCTGTTACGGCATTCCCTACTTTGGTCTTGATGCTAAAATTGCCTTTTGTCCATTTATCCGTTTTGAAAGTAGAAAAAGCTCCATAAGTATAGCCGTGTTCTTCCCGCAAATTCATATTGATATAACTGCCAAAATCTCCACCTAAAATACTGTTGGCTACCAACAGAGGGAAGTAATCAGGGTGAGACATCTTGAGGTCAATGAGGTTTGTAACTTGTATTTCCGATTGTACCGCGCTGGGCAAATCTATAAAGTTGATTTGCGTTTCACTCACATTCTCAGGGATATATAAAGCAGGAGTTTCTTCTGAATAAGGTTGCCAATCAGCGAAATGTTGTTTTACTAAAGTAATTACCTCTTCGGGGTTTACATCACCTGTAACAACCAAATAGGCGTTGTTAGGTACAAAACGTTTGCGGTAATAGTTAGTTACATCGTCTAAGGTGAGGGCAGCGATGTGTGCTTCGGTAATGTATTCGCCGTAAGGGTGAGCCGTACTGTAGCGCAAGGTTTGCCGTACGCGTTTCATAATCACTTCAGCATTACTTTCGTTGGCGCGGATACTTTGGATAATGCGCGCTTTTTCTTTTTCCATATCCTCCTCAGTGAAGTTAGGGTGCAGGGCAGCATCAGCAATGAGTGCTAATACTCGCGGAAAATATTTAGAGAGTACTTGAGCGTATGCACTATTAGGAGCGATAGAGAGTGTTGCAGCGAGGTAGTCTATTTCCTCGTTAAAATCGTCTTTATTGATAGAGGTAGAGCCATTGCCCGCCATTAGTGAAATAAGGTCGGAAATTCCCTTTTTTTCTTTTTCTAATTCTGGACATTCGTCTAAGGAGAGACGGATGCCTACTTGAGGAAGTTGGTGGTTTTCTACTATCAATAGCGTAAGTCCGTTCGGAAGACTATGTGTAATAGGAGTTCCTAAATTGATAATAGGAGCAGCTCCTGGGGTAGGTTGTATAGAGCGGTCTATATGTGTCATTTTTGTTTACTTATTGAACTGAAGGTAAATAATTGAGGTCTAAACGTTGTTTTTTGTCTAAATACTTGCGAGCAGCCTCTCTAATATCCTCACGAGTAATAGCACGGTAGTGGTCTATTGCTTTGTTGATGAGGTTTGTATCTTTATAGAAAGTATAGTTATCAGCTAAAGAAAGGGCAATTCCTTCCATATTGCTGTTTTGAGCCACAAAGTTAGCCTCTATTTGGTTCTGTAACTTTTCATATTCTCGTTCACTGATGAGTTCAGTTTGTAGTCTTTCAATTTCCTCATCCATTTCTTGTGCTAAAGTTTCTAAACTCACCCCGTCCATAGGGAGCGCTCCCATTATATAAACGCCATAATCTTCTTGAGCATCCGAAAATGCTAATACCTGTAAAGCAGTTTGATGTTCGTCAATCATTTTTTTGTAGAGGCGAGCACTTTTACCATCGGTAAGGATATTAGAAAGCAAGTCTATAGTATACGAATCTTTGTCCGTCATTGCAGGAGTGCGATAGGCATATAGTTTAAGAGGAATTTGAATGTTAGGGTCATATTCGGTTACCTCGATAGTTTCAGTGATAGGAGCTTCTTCTATTTTTGTGCGTTGTATCACATTGCCCGTATTAGGAATTGTTGCTAAGTATTGCTCTATCCATTCTTTGGTAGTTGGGGTATCAAAATCGCCAGCGACTACTAATACCGCATTGTTAGGATTGTAGAATTTCTTTTTGAAAGCGATGAATTCTTCTAAGCTGGCAGCATCTAAATGCTCTACTTCACCAATCACAGTGCCGGAGTAGGGGTGTTTTTTAAAAAGGTAAGGATTGATAGCTGAACGATACATTATTCTACCGTAAGGAGCGTTGTCTATACGTTGGTTTTTCTCTTCTTTTACCACTGAATTTTGAGTACTTACTCCAATCTCATTGATAACAGGGTGGAGCATACGCTCAGCTTCCATCCACAAGCCTAATTGCAGGTTGTTAGAGGGAAAAACTTCGTAATAATACGTTTTGTCTTGTGTTGTAAAGGCATTGTTATGCCCGCCATTTGCCGATACAATATCAAACCATTTGCCACGTGCAATATTTTGAGTACCTTCAAAGAGGAGGTGTTCAAAAAAGTGAGCAAAGCCGGTGCGGGTAGGATCTTCGTCTTTAGCACCTACGTGATACATTACCCCTATAGTTACCACAGGGGCGGCATTATTAGGGTGAAGAATCACGTGTAGTCCATTAGGGAGGTTGTATTCTTCAAATATGAGAGATTGAGCCATAGTTAATTTGTGAATTTGTCGATGAGTTAATCAGAAAAAAACTTTGCTAAAGCCTTTTATAGCCTTAGCAAAGTTATCAATCAATATGAAAAAAGTCTCTGTTATAGATTTGCGTTGATAAGTTCTTTTATCTTAGCCTCAGAAGGACGAGGAGCATTGATACTGATAAGTTTTCCGTCTTTGTTTACCAAGATAAAACGTGGAATACCTGTAAGGTCGTAGTTTTCAGCAAAATCAGGTGACATTTGTACGTTTTTGTGCAATTGTACACCAGTTAATTTTTCAGTGGTTACTGCATTTTTCCAAGCCTCTTTATCATCATCAACAGAAAGACTTACGAAAGTGATATCTTTATCCTTATACTCTTCTTGCAGTGCTTTGAGCGCAGGTATTTCTTTACGGCAAGGTAAGCACCAAGTAGCCCAAATATCAATGTAAACTAATTTGCCTTTGAGGCTTTCAGAACTAACAGTGTTGCCTTGTATATCTTGCGCTTCAAAAGCAGGGAAAGGATTACCTTCTTTTAGGCGTTCGAGGTTAGCTAAGCGTTTGTTAATTTCTGCAACACCTTCAGCATCTTTCACATTAGCTTTTACTATTTCAGCGAGCTTTTTGTTGTTTTCTGGAGTATTTGCTACTGAAATACCGCTGATAAGTGAACGAGAAAGGCTTTTTTTGATGTTTTCAGATTTGAGAGTTTTAAAGTATTTGATGACTTTATCCCAAGGATTTTCATTCTCTTTAGCACTTTGGTATTTTTCATAGAAGTTACTTATAACCAAAGCTTTGTAATAAGCATAGATGTCAAAGTCTTGAGAGAGGTCGTAGTCCACACGAGCCAATTCATCAGCTATTTCTTTAGGGAGTTTTACCTCTTCACCAGTAAGTTCTTGGTGAGCACCCTCGTAAAGGCTTTTCATATAAAGCAATTCATAATTGATGGCTTTAGCTTCTGTAGTTACGAATTTTTTAGAGAGTTCTTTTTCACCATTGAGAAGGTTGAGGTATTGTTGTCCTATTGCTATAATACTCTTTTTGAAGTCTTCAGGTTTTTGAGCAAAAGTTTTTTCCAATCCGTTTTGCACTTGAAAGTAAAGAGCATTTTTCTTTTGTAAATAGTTATTGATATCTACATTAGCTCCAGTGAAAGTGGCTGCAATAGGATTGCTGTTGAGGTTGATATTCACAGCTGTTTCTTTTCCTTTTTCCAAATAAACAGGCACTTGAACACCGTACATAGGGTTACCAATAGTGTAATAGAAGTAGTTAGTATCTACTTTCAAAGTATCGCGGAAAGTCCCGTCTTGATTGATATGTAAATCGGACTTGAAATCACCTCCTGTAATTTTCAGAGGCAGACCGTTATAGCTATCAATTTTACCAGATAGCACGATGTAATCAGCTCGTTCACCACAAGCTACAAAGCCTAAAGAGGCTAACGACAAAATAAATAGTTTTTTCATTGCGATTTGATGAAATAAATTAATTAGGTTGCGAAAGTACGAAGTTTTTTTTGAATAGCAAAATATTTTTCAAATTAAGAGTTTGAAAATTTGTTCATTAACTAATTAGTTTGTACTTTTGCAATTGAGAATTAACCTAAATTTAAAAATTAGGTTTTATAACTAAAAAACATACTATAAAAATTATTTAAAAAGAAATGAGAAAAACTTTTTTAAGCGTTAGCGCTTTCGTGCTTTTATCAGTTTCGGCTGTTGCACAAGTAAAGGACATTAGTTTTGCTGTAGCACCTACTGCTGACTATGTGTGGTTGCCAAAGAAAACAGCTGTAACTAATGGCTTTATGGCAGGAGGTTATGTAGGCTTTGGTTTTGGTAGAAATTTAGAACTATTAGGTTCTTATAAGCATTCAATAGGGCTGAAATCAACTCTTGATGGTTATGATGCTCCTGCTGCTATTAGCAATGTATTTGAAGCTAAAGATGTATCTATATATCGCTGGGGTGGAGAGCTAAAAGGCAATATCCCAATGGCTTATTCTTTTCAGCCTTATGTTACTTTAGGTTCAGGTGTGCAAACTATCAAAGCTAATGATTTGAGTCAAAATCAAGTGTATTTTGGTTTAGGGATAGGTTCTAAATTTAATCTTGCCCGCCGTCTTACTTTGAATGTAGAAGCTAAAGCTACTCACTTTTCATTAGACTCTAGAAATATACTTTATAAACCAACAGAAGTTAATACATCGGCTTACAATAGTTGGATAAACAATAATGTAGAAGATAAAAGTCATTTGGCGTGGAGTGTAGGAGCAGGCTTAGAACTTTACTTAGGAGGTCGTAATCCTAATGAATTAACCGAGTTAGACCAGGTATATACAAGTCTAAAAGGTTTTAAAGTAGTGATAGAACCTACTTTCGGTTACTTAAACTTCAGCGATGATAGCAATTTGCGTGATGCCTACTTTGGAGGTTTGGCATTGGGGGTAGATTTCACTGAGTACATAGGTGTTAGAGGTTACTATCACCGTGCTATGAAAGATGAGAAATTCTCTGCTGATTTTGATAAACTATCAATATATGGGGGAGATTTCTTAGCCCGATTGAATGTAGCCAAAGGAGTAGTTCCTTATTTGCAAATAGGTGTAGGCTATATGAAAGTAGGCGATGACTATGTAGGCAAAGTAGCCAGCAATACCAATACCTCAGGTATTTTTGCCAAAGGAGGTGTAGGATTAGCAATACCCTTAGGAAAGCGTGTCGAACTTTTTGGAATAGCCAATTTAATGTATACTACTCGTAATGAGAATGTATCTTCAGCCTTGAGTTCAGTACATAAATTGCAAAGCAATGTATTTTATAATGCAGGGGTAAGAATTAAGTTGGCTAAATCAGTAGAAAAAGAACTGTATGAACAGGAATTAGGAGCAGCTGAAGCGGCTACAGTTTGGGCTGCTACTCCTACAACTACAACTACAACAAATGTTGCTTCTACTATTTCTCCTGAAAAACGAAACTTAGCTTACTACAACAGCCAGATAACTGCCACTGAAAAGCAACTACAAATGGCTTACCAAAATGGTGATACTGCAAATGCTAACCGTTTGTTAAAAGAAAAACAACAGTGGGAAAATCTTAGAAACACCTATGTAGCTGAGCGTTTGCCTTATCCTGCCTCAGAGCAAGTGCGCTTAGTGCGTATGACTCCTGAAGAACTACAACAGCTAATAAACGATGTAGTAAAACGCATTAGAGAGGGAGAAGTAAAAAGTCCTGAACAACGTATCGACCGATTGGAAAAACTTCTTTTGGAAATGCAAGATTCAAAAGGTGAAATTCAAGAAGAGAAAATAGAAATACCTGCATCAAAATAACTATGAAGTATATCTATTACATTATAGGGGGGCTATTATTGTGTGTACATAGTATGTATGCACAAGTAGCCCCTAATAAAACAAAAACAGAGATAGTAATGACGGTAGATGAACTGCAATACTTATTAGAACAAATAGGGAGAGCAGAGCTCACTAATCTCAGAGATAAGGAGTTGGACAGTATGCTATCGGCTGTAAAATATAAACAAAAAGAGATGCCTTACACTTCGGCAGTAGCTGATGAAAGTAAATTTGCCACCAAAAGTTCAACAGTAGCAGTAGGAACAACGAGTAATACTGCAGTAGCACGTACAGCAACTAATACTGCTGCAATGCGTACAGCTACAAACACCGCTATCGCGCATAACACTGCAATACCTCGCACAGCAAGTACTACTACCTCTCGTGTAATGCCTCGCACTACAGTGGCTCCTATGGCAGTATCTCAAACAGGAAGTAGTACTACTGCTATCGCACAACAGGTGGCGCAATTGTCGAAAAGTGTAGATCAGTTACGCAAGCAACAACAATTGCTTTTAGCGGCTTTGGCTGCCAATACAGGAGTAGGAATAGCTACAAAAAATGCACGTGCAACAACAGTTACACCTACAACAGCATCTCAAACTCCTATAGTGGTACAAAATGTAACAGCTACAGGAGTACCTAAGCAAATTTCGGCTGAAAGACGAAGTGAATTGGAGCAGTTGTTAGCTGCGTATGGACATAAAAAAGCTGTACTTTATTTTGCTAATAACAAGTCAGAGCCCTTAACTTACGACTCTATTACTATAGATGAGATGGTAACAATGCTAAAAACACATCCCGAGTTATCAATACTTTTAGAAGGGTACGCAAGTGAGGTAGGAAGTGTTGCATATAACAATGTATTGTCAATGCAACGTGCTGTAAATGTAGCTCAAATATTAAAAGCTAAAGGAATAAGTAGCGAACGTATACTAACTGCTTTTAAAGGAATAGACCCGCAGGTTACACCTGCCGAAGCACGACGTGTAGAGCTAAGAGTTGTTATCCATAGCTATTAGCCTTTTGATTGACAATTAGTAATTGATAATTGCTAATTGTCAATTTTTTCTTATCTTTGCCCCCTAAAATAAATAATAATGTTTCACAAAGAAGGTTTTAAGATTATTCTCGTAACGCTATTTATAGTGATAGGAGTATCGCTAATAGCGCATTATTTCGTTGATATACTATGGCTTAAAAAATCCATTCAGGTAGTAGCTCTCCTATTTTTGGTAGCTATTTTGCAGTTTTTTAGAAATCCTAAACGCATAACACCTCGAAATGACCAACACATCATAGCCCCTGTAGATGGCAAGGTGGTGGTGATAGAAGAAGTGTTTGAAAAAGAGTATTTCAAAGATAAACGCTTGCAGGTATCCATCTTTATGTCGCCTATCAATGTGCACGTAACACGTTATGCTTTAGGGGGTAAAATTACTTATAGTGAGTATCACCCAGGTAAATACTTAGTAGCATGGCACCCGAAGGCTTCAGAAGAAAACGAACGTACTACTGTAGTGGTTGATAATCCTGTATTTGGTGAAGTGTTATACCGACAAATAGCAGGAGCCTTGGCTAAACGCATTGTAAATTACGCTAAAGTAGGCGATACCGCTGTACAAGGAGAGGATGCTGGATTTATTAAATTTGGGTCACGTGTAGATGTGTATTTGCCTTTGGGAACTAAAGTGAAAGTAAAGTTAGGCGACAAGGTAAAAGGAGGCGTGCAAGTAATTGCTGAAAAATAGAACTATATTACTATGAAAAAATATTTCTTCTCAATAGCTCTCATAATAACTTCTTATATTTCGGCACAAACAGATAGTCTTGCAGTTGCCACTACTAAGGATACTCTCAGTATAGTGGCAGTAGGTGATGTGATGATAGGTTCAGGATTTCCTGAAGGATATCTCCCAAAAGATGATGCTGTTGAGAGCTTTAAATATGTAAAACCTTATTTAAAAGGAGATATTGTATTCGGCAATTTAGAAGGAGCGATTCTTGATACAGGTACTTCTGATAAATGTAAAAACTCAGCTGAAGGTACTTGTTACGCTTTCCGGATGCCTAACCGTTATGGCAAAATTATCAAAGAGGCAGGTTTTAACCTGATGAGTACTGCGAATAACCACGCTAATGACTTTGGTGAGAAAGGGCGACACAATACAGCTAAAATATTAGATGAAGTAGGTATATATCACGCAGGCCCCGTAGAAAATAAATCGGTTATCTTTGAGAAAGATGGAGTGAAATACGGTTTTTGTGCTTTCTCGCCTAATAGCAATATGTTATCGGTGAACAATATCGACCAAGCTACTGATTTAGTAAAGGAATTACGCCCGCAAGTAGACATTGTGATTGTATCATTTCATGGAGGGGCTGAAGGCTCTAAAAGTACCCGTGTACCACGTGCCAATGAGATCTTTTTTGGTGAAAATAGAGGAAATGTCTATAAATTTGCGCACTCAGTAATCGATGCAGGTGCTGATATTGTATTGGGGCACGGCCCTCACGTAACACGTGCTGTAGAAGTGTACAACGGTAAGTTTATCGCTTATAGTATGGGAAATTTCAACACCTACGGACGATTTAGCTTGCAAGGTCCTAATGGAATTGCCCCTTTGCTAAATATTAAAATCAATCGCAAAGGCGACTTTCTGTATGCCGATGTACTCTCTGTAAAGCAAACTAAAGCCAATGGATTGTTACTCGACGATGATTGTAAGGTATTTGAAGAGATGAAACGCCTTACCAAACTCGATTTTCCTGAAACTCCTTTGCACTTTGAAAACGACAAAATACAACTAAAAACTATAACTAACTAACTCCTAACCCCTAACCCCTAACCCCTAACCCCTAACCCCTAACGACTAATAACTAAAAACTAAGTAATATAAATGGGAAGAGCATTTGAATTTAGAAAAGCCCGTAAATTTAAACGTTGGGCTGCAATGGCAAAGACATTTACCCGCATAGGGAAAGACATCGTAATGGCAGTAAAAGAAGGCGGACCTCACCCTGAAACTAACTCACGCTTGCGTGCCGTAATACAGAATGCCAAAGCCGCCAATATGCCCAAAGAAAATATTGAGCGTGCTATTAAAAAAGCAAGTGAAAAAGATACTGCTAACTATAAAGAAGTACTCTTTGAAGGCTATGCCCCTCACGGTATTGCTTTGCTTATCGAAACCGCAACCGACAACAATAACCGCACTGTAGCGAATATTCGTAGTTACTTCAACAAGTGTAATGGTACTTTAGGTACCTCAGGTTCTGTAGAATTTATGTTCGACCACACTTGTAACTTCCGTATCAATGCTACAGGTATAGACCCTGAAGAGTTGGAACTCGAAATGATAGATTTTGGAGCTGAAGAAGTGTTTGTAGATGAAGATGGAATCCTTATCTATGCTCCTTTTGAGAGTTTTGGAGCTATCCAAAAAGAGTTGGAAAGCCGAGGTATTGAAATCTTATCCTCAGGATTTGAGCGTATTCCACAAGTAACCAAAGAACTCACCCCTGAAGAACAGGCTGATGTAGAGAAACTTTTGGAAAAAATCGAAGAAGACGAGGATGTCCAAAATGTATATCACACTATGAAAGAAAGTGAGGAGTAACAATGAGTTTAACCTCTAAATTTGGCATTCCCACCCTTTTACTGTACTTAGGGGTGGGAATGCTTGCTTATAAAGTCCTTTTCAAAGAATAAAAAACTTTTTTAAAACCCAACATAATGAAATCCATTATCATCGACCCTTATTATACCCTAATTATTGCTACCCTTGTATTACTGGTAGGACGCTTATTAGTAACAAAAATAAAAATCTTGCGTGATTTCAATATCCCTGAACCTGTAGCAGGCGGACTCTTGGCTGCTGTTATCATCTATCTGTTGTATATCAAATACGAGATTTCGTTAGACTTCAATACAAACCTACAAGACGCTTTTATGCTCTTTTTCTTCTCTTCTATTGGGCTTAGTGCTGATTTCTCCCGACTAAAAGCTGGTGGTAAAGGACTTATCATTTTCTTAGGAGTAGTAGCGCTGTTTATTGTAGTACAGAATACAGTAGGAGTTACATTAGCTACAAGTTTAGGACAAAATCCTATTATGGGCTTGATTACAGGTTCTATCACACTTACGGGCGGACACGGCACAGCAGGGGCGTGGGGCAAAATATTAGAGACTGACTATGGTATTAAAGGGGCAACAAGCCTCGGTATGGCTTCGGCTACTTTTGGGTTGATACTCGGCGGACTCATAGGAGGTCCTGTAGCGCGTAAATTGGTGAACAATTTAGGAAGAAAACCTGTAGAAAAACAAAATGACAATACTCTTGATGCTGTAGTAGAAGTATTTGAAAATGCGGGTAAACAGCGTTTGATTACTTCAAAATCGGCAATAGAAACAATGGCGCTGTTTGCCGCTTGTCTGTCGTTTTCGGCTATAATGGTATCTCCTACGGTAACGGCTTGGTTGCCTGAAAAACTTACTATTCCACAATTTGTATGGGCTTTATTCTTTGGGGTATTCTTGCGTAATATTCTTACTAATGCCTTCAAAGTGAATATGTTCGATCGTGCTATAGATGTATTTGGGAATGCCTCATTAAGTCTCTTTTTAGGAATTGCTCTAATTAACTTAAAACTCTGGCAACTGTTTGACATAGCATTACCGATGTTTATCATCTTAGCGGTACAAACTTTTGTGATGTGTACGTACGCCTATTTTGTTACTTTCCGCTTGATGGGGGCTAATTACGATGCGGCGGTACTCTGTGCAGGGCATTGTGGTTTCGGTTTGGGTGCTACCCCTACGGCAGTAGCTAATATGCAGTCGGTTACCGAGCGTTTTGGACCTTCACACAAAGCCTTTTTAATTGTACCAATGGTAGGAGCGTTCTTTATAGATTTTATCAACGCCTTTATCTTGACTACTTTTATAGGTTTCTTACAATAGTTATTAATGGAAAAATTGATAGATTATAAAGAAACATCTATTCCAAGAGGAACTATATTTAAATGTAAAGGAGTATATCCTTATGAAGAAGTTGTATATTTTCTATTGTGTGAATTAGGTGATAGTTACGGTTTAATGGTAATTTCGGGTTATAAAGCAGGATTAACTTACGTGCTTTTCCCTAAAGAATCTATACCAGAAGGTTACAAATTCGGACTAAGAGCAGATTGGCTAAAGGAAAATTGGCAAAAATGGGGCTATATAGATTGCCAACTAAAAGATGTTTATATCTGCGAGAATACCGAAATGTTTTCTCTATTATAGTAAATCAGAATTGGTTTACAAATTTTGCATCACTACACTTTGCCAAAGTCTGAAACTTTGGCAAAGTTGATTACTCTGAAAATCAATTACTTTTAGAGTATGTTACGTAGGAAAACCTATGGTTGTAAACGCCCTTAAAAGTAAGCTTATTTATTCACAATCTGTTTGTAGAATAAAGAGAATGAAAAATTTACTTTTTTAATGTAAAACTATTTCAAGACACAACAACTATCCTCTATCCCCCTAATCTCTATTCCCTAACTCCTAAAAAAATTAATGTTTTTTTAACTATTATTTTTTCGTTACAATTATCTTTCGTACTTTTACGCCCTAAATTTAACTAATTATAATATTTGTATGGATAAAATGATGTTATATTTACCGTTAGTCCTTGCTATTCTTGGACTTATCTTTATGATTGCGAAAGCTTCGTGGGTGAACAAACAAACCACAGGCAACGATCGAATGCAAAGTATTTCCAAAAGTATCAAAGAAGGGGCAATGGCGTTCCTCAATGCTGAGTACCGCATTTTAGGTATTTTTGTGATTATTGCTTCTATTGCTCTATTTATTGTTTCTCGTATGGTAGAAACTTCTCACTGGCTTATTGTAGTAGCTTTTGTGTGTGGAGCTTTCTTCTCTGCCTTAGCGGGAAATATCGGAATGCGTATCGCTACCAATGCTAACGTACGCACTACCGAAGCAGCTCGCACTAGCTTGCCAAAAGCTTTGAAAGTATCTTTTGGTGGTGGTACTGTAATGGGATTAGGAGTAGCAGGTTTGGCTGTATTGGGCTTGAGCTTGTTCTTTATTCTCTTTGTAAACACTTTTGTAGGAGGAGGCAAACCTTTCTATGACGAAATGACTCTTGTACTCGAAGCCTTAGCAGGTTTCTCACTCGGTGCTGAGTCAATTGCGCTCTTTGCTCGTGTGGGTGGTGGTATTTACACCAAAGCTGCCGACGTAGGGGCTGACCTCGTAGGAAAAGTAGAAGCTGGTATCCCTGAAGACGACCCTCGTAACCCTGCTACTATTGCCGATAACGTAGGTGATAACGTAGGTGACGTAGCTGGTATGGGTGCTGACTTGTTCGGTTCGTATGTGGCTACTGTACTCGCTTCAATGGTATTGGGTAACTATGTGATTAAAGACATAGCAACTGCCAATGGTGGTGCTTTTACCGATGCTTTCGGTGGTTTAGGCCCTATCTTATTGCCGTTGGTAATTGCTGGTGTAGGTATCATTGCTTCAATTATTGGTACTTTCTGTGTAGGTATCAAAAACAACGATGCTAAAGAAAAACAAGTACAAAGTTCACTAAATACAGGTAACTATGTAGCTTTAGCACTTACTTTAGTAGCTTGCTATTTCCTTATCAAATATATGTTGCCCGAAACTATCCAAATGAGTTTCTTTGGTGAAGGAGTAAAAGAAATCGCAAGTATCAATGTATTCTACGCAACTATTGTAGGTTTGGCAGTAGGCTTGCTCATTTCAGCTATTACTGAACACTTTACCGCTTTGGGTAAAAAACCGGTATTGAATATCGTACGCAATTCATCTACTGGAGCTGCTACCAATATTATTGCAGGTTTGGCAACTGGTATGAAATCTACCTTTGGTTCTGTATTGCTTTTTGCTGTAGCTATTTGGGGTTCTTACTCTTTAGCTGGCTTCTATGGTGTAGCGATTGCAGCATCAGCAATGATGGCAACTACAGCTATGCAATTGGCTATCGATGCTTTTGGTCCTATTGCCGATAACGCTGGTGGTGTAGCCGAAATGAGTGAATTACCAAAAGAAGTACGTCAGCGTACTGATATTTTAGACTCAGTAGGTAATACTACTGCTGCGGTAGGTAAAGGCTTTGCCATTGCTTCAGCAGCTCTTACCGCCTTAGCCTTGTTCGCTGCTTATGTGACCTTTACAGGCATTTCTGGTATCAATATTTTCAAAGCAAACGTATTAGCAGCCTTGTTTATCGGAGGTATGATTCCAGTAATTTTCTCAGCCTTGGCAATGCAATCAGTAGGGAAAGCTGCTATGGATATGGTGAACGAAGTACGTCGCCAATTCCGCGAAATTCCTGGTATTATGGAAGGTAAAGGTACTCCAGAGTATGGCAGATGTGTAGATATTTCTACTAAAGCTGCTTTGCGCGAAATGATGTTACCTGGTGCAATTACTATCATCACTCCTATTATCATCGGTTTTGTGATGGGTGCTGAAGCTCTTGGCGCTTATATGGCCGGTGTAGCTGTATCAGGGGTTGTATGGGCTATCTTCCAAAACAACGCTGGTGGTGCTTGGGACAATGCTAAAAAATCATTTGAAGCAGGTGTTGAAATCAACGGACAAATGACTTACAAAGGTTCTGACGCTCATAAAGCTGCCGTTACTGGTGATACTGTAGGTGACCCATTCAAAGATACTTCAGGCCCTTCAATGAATATCCTTATCAAACTCACTTGCTTGGTAGGTTTGGTAATTGCTCCTATCTTGGGTGGACATACCGCTGATGCTTCAGGTACTCCTATAGAAGCTCAAATTCGTCAAGGGGAAGGTGAGGGAGTGATGCCTGTGGAAGAAGTAGTAGTTATTGAAGAAGGTAAGCTTAACGCCGATGGTGACTTTGAGTACAATGTAGGTGATTTATTCCAATTGAGCCTTTTTGACAATACAATGTTAGAAGTAGGAAAGAACTCATCTGAAGCACACCTCGTGAAATTGATAGAAGATAAAAAACTTACTACTCCAGAACAGTTCAAAGATAACTGGATTACTTTGGATAGAACTTACTTCAAAACAGGTAGCGATGAACTTACTGAAGGTTCAGAACAACAATTAAAGAACATTGTAGCTATTTTGAAAGCTTATCCTAAAGCTGCTATTCGTTTAGGAGGTTACACTGATAATACGGGTAGTGTTGAAGGTAACAAAAAACTTTCAGAAAGACGTGCTAATTCAGTGCTAAACAAATTGGTAGCATTGGGTGCTAACAAAGCTCAATTGAGCGCTCAAGGTTATGGTGCAGAACACCCTCTTTGTCCTGCTAACGATACTCCTGAGTGCAAAGCTAAAAACAGACGTATCGACATACGTTTGACTGCTAAATAACAGTATTTTAGTTACTATATAACCTCAAAAGGGGTGTTTGAGGAACTTTTTCCTCGAACACCCCTTTTATAATCACCTAAAAACTATGAAATTACCTTTATTTTCAGCAGCTATATTGCTCACTGCTTTGGTAGCCTGCAACGACTCAAAGACTTCAAAAATGACAGAGAATACAGATAACAATCCGCTATTGGTAGAAAGCACTTTGCCTTATGGTGCTCCCGACTTCTCAAAAATTAAAGACGAGCATTACCGTCTCGCCCTGCTCAAAGGAATGGCTTTGCAAAACGAACGTATTGTCGCTATCGCTAATAGCAACGAAGCGCCTACTTTTGAGAATACGATTATCGCTTTAGAAAAAAGTGGAGTAGAATTGGAACGTGCTTCAGCGGTATTCAATGCTTTAACTGAGGCAAATACTAATGATACCTTAAAAGTATTGCAAAAAGAACTATCGCCTAAGTTTGCCGAGCACGCCGATGGCATTCACCTGAACGAAAAACTCTTTGCGCGTATCAAAGCCTTATACGATAAACGTGAGAGCTTGAAATTAGATGCTGAATCGCTTAAATTGTTAGAAAATTACTACGAAGATTTTGTAGTAGCAGGTGCTAATCTATCAGCTACTGATAAAGAAACCCTAAAGAAATATAACAGCGAGTTAGCTTCTTTAGAAACTGATTTCAACCAAACGCTTTTAGAAGGCTCGTTGGCAGCTGCTCAAACTATCAATGGTCAGAAAGTAGCGATTGTGAATACTACCCAGCAACCGCTCCTTAGTGAATTAGCCGACCGCAACGCTCGTAAACAATTGTTTGAAGCAAGTTGGAATCGCACCGATGGGGGAGCTCATAATACTAATGATATCCTAAAACGCATTGCTTTACTACGCGCTAAAAAAGCTGAACTCTTGGGCTTTAAAAACTATGCCGAATGGAGCTTGCAACGCACTATGGCTAAAACACCTGTTGCTATTGCTCAATTCTTTAAAGATTTAGTGCCCGCTTCAGTAGGTAAAGCCAAAGCAGAAGCTAAAGAAATACAAGCACAAATCACTAAAACGGGAGGTAATTTTACTTTAGAGCCTTACGATTGGAACTTTTATGCCGAACAAGTTCGCAAAGCTAAATACGACCTCGATGAGAATGAAATCAAACCTTATTTTGAATTGAAAAATGCTCTTGAAAATGGTGTATTCTATGCAGCTACCAAACTTTATGGCATTACCTTTAAAGAACGCAAAGATATACCCGTATATCACCCCGATGTAATAGTGTATGAGCTTTTTGAAGAAGACGGTACGCCATTAGGACTCTTCTATGGCGATTTCTTTGCTCGTGAAAGCAAACGCGGTGGTGCGTGGATGAGCAACTTTGTAAACCAATCGAAGTTATTAGGCACTAAACCTGTTATTTACAATGTGTGCAACTATGTGAAACCTGCCGAAGGTAAACCTGCTTTACTTACTTACGACGAGCTTACAACGCTCTTCCACGAGTTTGGTCACGCATTGCACGGTTTCTTTGCTAACCAACAGTATGCAAGTTTATCAGGAACAGCAGTAGCACGCGATTTTGTGGAGTTTCCTTCGCAATTCAATGAGCATTGGGCTTTGTATCCTGAGGTACTTAAAAACTATGCAGTACATTACGAGACCAAACAACCTATTCCACAAGCACTTATTGATAAGATAAAAAAAGCGAGTACCTTCAATGAGGGGTATGCTTTTACCGAAGTTTTGGCTGCTGCCAATTTAGACTTGCAATGGCATACTATTCCTTCAGATACTATCATCAATAATGTAAGTGATTTTGAGAAGAAAGCCCTTGAAAGAACAGGCTTATGGGTGAAAGAAGTACCTCCAAGATACCGTTCGTCTTACTTTGCTCATATTTTTGGCGGAGGCTATGGAGCAGGCTATTACTCTTACCAATGGACAGAAATGCTTTGCCACGATGCCTACCAATGGTTTGAAGAAAACGGCGGACTCACTCGTGCTAATGGACAACGTTTTAGAGATTTGATACTCTCCAAAGGAAATACAATGGATTACGAAAAAATGTATTTAGCTTTCAGAGGGAAAGCTCCTGCTATTGAGCCTCTACTCAAAGCACGTGGGTTGAAGTAACAAAAAGGATATGCTATGCTCAACAAAGAAACTTTATTACAGAAGTGGCAGGCGTTACCTCCAAACAACTTGATGCGCGATTGGCAAATGGAAATTGCCGAAGTAACCGAAGATAGTGTTACTATAACGATGCCTGTTACCGAGAAAGTTACTCAGGTAGATGGGGTGTTACACGGAGGGGCTACTTTAGCTTTAGCAGAAACAGCAGGCAGCATAGGGGCGTACTTACTTTACCGCAATGATGATGAACAAATTCGAGGTATTGAACTCAGTGCTAATCACTTGAGAGCGGGTAGAGTAGGGGATACCCTTTACGCCAAAGCTGTATGTGTGAATGCAGGACGTACGCTTCAACTTTGGGAAATAAAAGTAACAAATCAGGAGAGAAAACTGATTTCTTATTGCAAATTTACCACTATTAGAATTACCCCTAATATTTAGAACAATGGCTGATTTTATTAAATTATACAACGAAAATCCCAACGAAAAGGAGATTGCTAAGGTAGTGGAAGTGCTTCGTCACGGCGGACTCATTATCTATCCTACTGATACCGTTTACGGTTTGGGCTGTGATATTACCAATACCAAAGCCCTTGAGAAAATTGCTCGCATCAAAGGAGTAAAACTCGAAAAAGCAAACTTTTCATTTGTATGCTCCGATTTAAAAAATCTATCTGACTATGTAAAACAGATAGATACGAGCACTTTCAAACTGTTGAAACGCGCTTTACCAGGTCCTTATACCTTTATTATGCAAGGAAATAACAATCTTCCTAAGGATTTTAAAAAGAAGAAAACCGTAGGGATACGTGTGCCCGATAACACTATTGCGCGTACTATTGTAGAAAAGTTAGGTAACCCTATAGTCTCTACCTCTATTTACGACGACGATGATGTGATTGAGTACACCACTGACCCAGAGCTTATCTTCGAGAAATGGCAAAACCGCGTGGATATCGTTATTGATGGTGGTTATGGTGATAATGTAGCCTCCACCGTCATCGACCTCTCAGGTGATGCACCTGTTGTGCTGCGAGAAGGCAAAGGAGATGTTGATATTGTGTATTAAACAAAAAAATCCAGTATAGTGAGTTGCTATACTGGATTTTTTGTTATTAGAGCTCTTGTTTACTTGTCATCAGGTATTCCTAAGTAATCTATAAATATTTTTACACCTCAAAAAGATAATTTAGCTGTTGATATGCTCAAAAACAATATAGACAACTTAGATAAACTCATCGATAATCTAGAAAAAGACATTGTTTCTATCACTGAGGAAGAGTTTGAAAAACAAGTTCAACTACTTACTTCCATTAAAGGAATAGGCAAAAAAGTTGCTACTACTTTAGTGATTATTACTAATGCAAGTCAAGAGTTGAAAAAGTAGAAAAAAATAAAAGTAGTCTGATAAATCACTATCTTTGTGGTGTCAAAAAAAAAAAAAATCAGATATAAATGATAAATCAGACTACGGCGACAAAATTAGTAAAAATATATTTAACAATATGTCAAAAATACGATAATTATTTACAATATTTTTGTCAGCGATTTAGCAATAACAACAAACCTGTATTTACAGATCAAGAAGTTATTACAATTTATCTATTTTGCACTGGTGTTGAACACAAGTACAAAATAAAAGAAATGTATAATTTCATCAAAGATTACTGGCTTGATTGGTTCCCTAAAATACCTTCTTATCAAGCCTTTAATAATCGTTTAAACAGACTTAGCGAAGTCTTTAAGCATATATCTATTGAACAAATTTTAATAGGAATGTCAGAGCAAAGAGAAATGTCTATCAATATTTTAGACTCTTGTCCTATTGTTACTTGTAAAGGAAATGGCAAAGGAAAAGTAGCTCGTGATTTTACTGATAAAAGCTATTGTTCCTCGAAAAAAATGTGGTATTATGGTGTGAAACTACACGCCTTAGGAGCTTATCAAAAAAGTACTCTTCCTTATTTGAAAGATTATATTGTTACCAAAGCTAGTGAAAATGATTTAAGTGTTTTCAAAGAAAATTGGCAAGAGCTAACAGATACTTGTTTTATTGCTGACAAGATTTATCAAAGTGCTGCTGTTAATGAAGTTTTGAAATCAAATAATAGTGAAATGATAACACCTATAAAAATGAAAAAGAACAAGTCAGAAGTATTAAAACAGAGAGATTTTGCTTTTGAATCTTTGTATAATAAGGCTGTTTCATCTATAAGACAACCTATTGAATCGTTCTTTAATTGGTTAAATGAAAAGACTCAGATACAATATGCTGGAAAAGTGCGCTCTAGCAAAGGTCTTTTTGTCCATATCTTTGGAAAAATAGCTACTGAATTACTCTTTGAAAATTTATTTTAAACCTTGATTCGCATTATTAGTAGTGCAAATTTACAAATATTTTTTACACTAACATGTTTTTGATAATAAATACAATATAACCTCGATAAGAAAAGACATTATCAGGTATAAATAAAGCATATTCTAACTATGGATGGGTATATACATCGTATTCGCCACAATTTTCTAAGATACCTCCGTACATACGAAAGTAGCTGGTCTTATCTTTCATTATATTTCTATGATTGTATATACTTTCTTTGTTTTTAAGAGCAAAAGTTTGTCCGTTTACTTGTAGTTTGAAGAATAAGATCCCTTTTTCCCTAGTACTAAGATGAGATATGGAATCGCCCCCAATAGTAGAACCTCTATGACTACCCCTTTCTTCTACTTTAAAATGTTTAAGTTTTGAAATTACTCATTCCACTTTCTAGCATTGATGCTCTCCAATAGCGGTTGGAAACCGTCAGCAAGGTCGAACTGAGTGCCTATAGCGTCAAAAATAGCATCTTGGGTGAGTACCCATTGTGGTACCTCATCTGGTATTTTGCCGTCATTGCTATCGAAATAGTCTTCTCGCCATTGAGGGCTGTCGTAATATGCCTCCAAAGCCTCATACTCGGGTTGTATGGCTTTCCATTCTTCTAAAAGAGTTTCAGCTTTGCTAAGAATACCCTCCAATCGCAAGAGGATATCGTTCATTTTCTTGATATTTTCGTATCGTTCATTCATTTTAATATTATTTTTAGCTATATTCTACTTCAGACTTATTGTTTCTATATCACAGAAAGACTATTTAAAAAGTCTCAAAATCGTATTTGCATCGCTACACTTTGCCAAAGTTTTTAGACTTTGGCAAAGTTAAAGCTAAAAAGAACTCATTTTCTTATTAAACTCATATTAAAGACTAAATTTCAGGAAAAATAATCTCTTTAGGAATGAAAGTATAGTCTTCTTTATTGATAACTTGAACCTCTTTTAAGTAATTTTCTTTAGAAAACTTAAAACAATAAGGTTTGTCTCTCAAAAAATCCCATTGAACAATAGCTTCTGAATGTGTTACCTTAATTGTTGCCCATCCTCCATCGTCTGCAACACCACAAGCACAAGTAAACAATAGATATTCACCACTTTGTAAGCTACTTTTGTATAATTCAGTGGGGACTATCAGTATATCTTCAAAATCAGGATAAGTAGCTATATCCTCATCGTCAATGAAAAGCTGTAGATAACTACAATTTTCAAAACGAATACTATCGCGAATAAGGTATTCATCTTCTTTTAGTGTAACTACATTGATTTTGAGTCTATTCATTTCTATTTTTCAGCAAATGTACATTCTGATATACTTTTCTAATCTCGTCTCTTACTTCCATTAGCGCAAATCCCAACAAGTTCTTGCCACGCCACGAGGCGATGTTATGCGCTTTCTCATTGTCTTTGCCCAAGCCTATCCCCCAAATGGTATCCATCGGACTTGCTTCTACTAATATTTTATCGCCTGTAGAGAGCAAAAAGTCCATCATTTCCTTATTCTGAGTGAATTTGTAGTAATTCCCATTCAGTACGATACTATATTTAGCTTTGTCCCACACCTGAGGGTCAAAGTTACGCACTTTCCTTCCTAAGGCTTTCATCAGTTTAGGGTCGGAAGTGTTCATTATTTCCTCCCTCACCTGTTCATCGTCAAACAAACGCGCTTTTTCAGCCATCATATACTGCTCAGCACAATAATATTTATCACCATCTACAGAAAAAGGTGAGGGTTGCCATTGCGAAAAACAAGATTCATCTACTACCTCTGCATTGGGTTTCCAAAAGAAAACAAACTTGAGCTTCTTTGCCGAATTGATAAAGGTTGCTTTAGAATATTTATAAGCGCCTTTGGGTTGCCAAACCGGAATTCCTTTGTAGTAATAATCCTCTTCGTCATCTATATCTTGGTCATCATCTTCCCATCTGTTGTAATGCCAAAAACAAGGATACGGAAAAAGTGTTTGGTACTCTTTTTGTTGTGCTGGGGTAAGGGACTCATACCAGTCCCAAAACTCCCATTTATAACCTTCGCCAGCGCCCATACGCCAGCCTATCGTAAATTCAGTATAAGCAGGGAACGCAATCCACTGCGGTGCCATATAATCCATAATAAAATATTAAAACAATGGGGCAAAAATAATAATAATTAGTTAATTTGCCAATTTTCTAATTAGCAAATTTGCTCATTTACTAATTAGTTGCTACTTTTGCCTCACCTAAACCCTAATACCTGAAACCTAACACCTAAACTATGGCAGCACATAATGATTTTGGAAAAGAAGGTGAGCAAGATGCTGTAAACTTCCTTATAGAAAATGGTCATACTATTTTAGAACGCAATTTTAGATTCGGTCACGCCGAGATTGATATAATTTCTCGAAAGGACAATATTTTGCACATTGTAGAGGTAAAAACCCGTAATTCAAGTGCTTATGGCGAACCCGAATCGTTTGTGAACCAACAAAAAATCGACCTTTTAGTAAGAGCAACCAACTACTATATACAAAAAACCGATTTAGATTTAGAGGTACAGTTTGATATCATTTCAATTGTAAAAAACAATGTTGAGTTTACTATCAACTATATTGAGGATGCTTTTTATCCTTTTTAAGAATGTTAAATAAATATAATTTTTTGCTCTTTATTGTTATAGAATTATTTTTTTTAGTACTTTTGTAACAAATTTAAGCCTCAGCAAAATGAAAACAGTAGCCTCAGCCGTTGAACAATACATCAAATCAAAACCTTTTTTGCAAACTGCCCTCTCTCAAGGGATTATCAACCTCACGTCGCTCGCAAGGGTGATTCGCAAAGATATACAAAGCGAAACCACCACACGCGAAGTGCGTAATGGGGCTATAGTAATGGCTCTCAAACGATTATCGGTTGATATGGAATTTCGCTCTACGCATCGTATCGTAAAAATATTGAAGAATATAGGCGATATTATCGTGCGCTCCAATCTTACCGATTATACTTTCTTGTTATCGGATACTTTTATGAACAATCAAGCTGAATTGCTTCAAAAAATTCGAAACAACAAAGATGCATTCTACGCCGCTACTCGTGGGGTGAACGAAACCAATCTCATTGTAAGTAGTACAATGGAGAGTCTTGTAGAAGATATTTTTAAAAAAGAACGACTGTTGCACAAATTCACTAATTTGGGGGCTATCAGTGTGAAATTACCTGAAGAAAACATCTCAGTACCAGGTATTTATTATTTCATCTTCCAACGCTTAGCGTGGGAAGGTGTGAGTATGAACGAGGTGATTTCCACCGCCAATGAATTTACTATCGTAATCCCCGAATATCACGTGGATATTGCTTTTAAAGTGATTAAAGATTTAAAATTATTATAAAAATAAATGGTTAGAGTTAGATTTGCTCCAAGTCCTACAGGAGCATTGCATATTGGAGGCGTGCGTACCGCCTTATTCAATTATTTATTCGCCAAAAAACACGGTGGCGACTTCTTACTTCGCATTGAAGATACCGACCAAAATCGCTATATACCAGGCGCTGAGCAATACATCATCAACTCACTGAACTGGTTAGGGCTTACTTACGACGAGGGGATAGGCAAAGAGGGCAAACACGCTCCCTACCGCCAAAGTGAACGCAAGCCGCTCTACAAACAATACGCCGATGCTCTTATTGAGAATGGTTGGGCGTATTACGCTTTCGATACCGCCGAGGCATTGGATAACGCGCGCAAAGAGGCTGAAGCCAAAGGGGAAACCTTTATATACAATTGGGAAACACGCGATACTTTGCAAAACTCTCTATCGCTGAGTACTGAAGAAGTACAACAACGCCTACAACGCGGTGATGAGTACGTAATTCGCTTCAAAATGCCCCACAACGAACAGTTGAAAATGAACGATATGATTCGTGGGGAAGTAACTATCGATACGAGTACCTTAGACGACAAAGTGCTCTTCAAAAGTGACGGAATGCCTACTTACCACTTAGCAAACATCGTAGACGACCACCTAATGGAAATTACTCACGTAATACGCGGTGAAGAATGGTTGCCTTCTATGGCTTTGCACCTAATGCTCTACCGCGCTTTTGGTTGGCAAGCTCCTGCTTTTGCTCATTTGCCTCTTATCCTCAAACCTGTGGGGAATGGCAAACTCAGCAAACGCGATGGTATCAAACTCGGTTTTCCTGTCTTCCCAATGGATTGGACAGAGAATGGCGAAACGCTAAAAGGATTTAGTGGAGAAGGTTATTTTCCTGAAGCTCTTATCAACTTTTTAGCACTTTTAGGGTGGAATCCAGGGAATGATGAGGAGATTTTCTCAATGGAACAACTCATTCAACTATTTGATTTAGAAAAAGTACACAAGGCTGGAGCTCGCTTCGACCCTGAGAAAATCAAATGGTTCAACCACCAATATTTGCAAATGAAACCCAATGCCGAATTGGCGACTCTTTTCCAAAAAGACCTTACCAAAAGAGGTGTAACTGCCCCAATTGCTACAGTAGAAAAAGTAGTTGGGCTCATCAAAGAGCGCGCTTCCTTTGTAAGTGATTTCTGGGAACTCAGCAAATTCTTCTTTGAAGCACCTACCCAATACGACGAAAAGGCAATTAAAAAACAATGGAAAGAACAAACTCCTACCATTGTGAAAGAAGTAGCTGAAGTACTCCAAAATACTGCTAATTTTACTTCAATTGCCTTAGAAGAGGCGGTAAAGCAATATATGGAAACAAAGGGCTTAGGCTTTGGTCAAGTAATGCCTCCATTGCGCTTAGCATTAGTGGGTGAACTCAAAGGTCCTCACGTATTCGATATTATAGAGGTTATAGGTAAAGAAGAAACACTACGCCGTTTGGACGCAATTCTTTTTGCTGAAAAATAAAAAAAATGAAATAATTTTTCACTTTTTATTTGGTAGTTAGAAAAATATTCTTACCTTTGCCCCATCAAATAGAACAATATTATATGACATTGTACACTTTAAATATAATGACGATGTGTTGCACACTCAATTTGAGCAGTGCAAGGCTCGTTATTTCTTAAAGATATGTCAGTTACTATATTTTAACAAACGAAATAACAACCCCCACTGCTTTATAAAGGTAGTGGGGGTATTTTTTTATAACGATGACAAAAATAAATTGTACTGAGAGTCTCATCAATGAACTCTATCACGAAAGTAAAAACATCAAACATCACGTAAGCAAACAGCGTATTACACGCTTTGTAAACGACCTTTTTCAGTTCTTATTTCTTATTGACGAACGCACTTGCTTATCAAAAGTGAGTATAGAAGCCCGCTATGAGGAATTGCGTTGGGATTTTATCAATATTGTAGACGATTTTCTGTTAAATGAATCTCAAAAAGCAAAAACAACCGATTATTACGATTGCATTTTGCCTAATATATATCAGCAATTGCGAGAAGATGCTCAGTATTTTATCGATAGCGACCCTGCAGCAACTTCTATCAGAGAAGTACAAATCACCTACCCTGGTTTCTTTGCTATTATGGTATATCGCATTGCTCACGAATTGTGCTTGCGCAAAGTACCTCTCTTGCCGCGTATGCTCACTGAATACGCTCATAGCAAAACGGGTATCGACATTCACCCAGGGGCAAGCATTGGAGTCCCTTTTATGATTGACCACGGTACAGGTATTGTAATTGGAGAAACTACAGTAATAGGCAACTATGTAAAGATATATCAAGGAGTTACCTTAGGGGCTCTCTCAGTATCAGTAGATAAGGCTCATACCAAGCGCCACCCTACTATTCAGGATAATGTGGTGATATACTCTGGTGCTACTATTTTAGGTGGTGAAACCGTAATAGGACACGATAGTATCATCGGCGGGAATGTATGGCTCACCAATAGCATCGAACCTTTTACTAAGGTTTTCCACAAAAGTCAGATTATTGTGAAGGACAACGAAGTATATGAAGAACCGATTAATTTTGTTATCTGATTAGAAATTAGAAGTTAGAAATTAGAATATGAGTAAAATAAAATCTTTTAAGGAGCTTATTGTATGGCAAAAATCTATTTTGTTAGTAAAATTAATATATCAGCTAACTTACTATTTTCCTACAGAAGAGAAATTCGGTCTTACTTCACAAATCAGACGTTGCGCAGTATCTATACCCTCCAATATTGCTGAAGGTTGGGGAAGGAATAGTAGCAATCACTTTCAATACTTTTTAAGTGTTTCTCAAGGTTCACTAAGTGAGTTAGAAACACAATTAATTATTGCAAAAGAACTAGGATTTGTTCAATCTTATAAAGAAATAGAAGATTTAATATTAGAAATAGGAAAGATGCTATCCACTATGCGTCATCAAACTAACTCCTGATTCCTAATTTCTAACTCCTAAACACGTAACTAATAAATAATTTATATAATGGCGTACAAAAATGTTTTAGAAGTCATCGGGCATACTCCCGAGGTGAAAATCAACAGATTGTTTGGCAATGATGCCAACGTATTTATCAAATTAGAGCGCTTGAACCCTGGCGGTAGTATCAAAGACCGTATTGCGCTCGCTATGGTTGAAGATGCCGAAGCTAAAGGTATCCTCAAAAAAGATAGTGTAATTGTAGAACCTACCTCTGGCAACACGGGAGTGGGCTTGGCATTAGTAGCGGCTGTAAAGGGCTATAAACTCATCGTGGTAATGCCTGAATCAATGAGTATTGAACGCCGCAAGTTGGTAGCCGCTTATGGTGCTGAAGTAGTACTCACGCCTAAAGAAAAAGGTACGGGGGGAGCTGTCGCTAAAGCTCTGGAAATAGCCGAAGGCAAACCTAACTATTGGGTACCTCAACAGTTTAAAAACCCTGCTAATCCTGATGTACACGAAAAAACAACTGCTCAGGAAATACTAAAATCTTTCCCCGAAGGTTTTGACTATTTCGTAACAGGAGTAGGTACTGGCGGACATATCTCTGGGGTGTCAAAAGTGCTCAAACAACACTTCCCTAACCTCAAAACTATTGCTGTAGAACCCGATCAATCGGCGGTGTTGAGTGGAGGTGCTCCAGGTCCTCACGCCTTACAAGGATTGGGCACTGGCTTCATACCCGATAACTATAACCCTGCTGTAGTAGATGAAGTTATCCCTATCTCTAAAGAAGAAGCTTTTGATTACGCTCGCCGATTGGCTAAAGAAGAAGGTATTTTAGGAGGTATCTCTACAGGTGCTGCTTTAGCTGCCGTAGCTAAAGTACTCAAAAAAGACCCTAAAGCGCGTATCCTCACTGTAAATTACGACACAGGAGAACGCTACTGGTCAGTAGAAGGACTTTTTTAGTGAAAAGTGAAAAGTCCTAATAACTAAAAAGCAGTTGGATACTTATTTTATCCAACTGCTTTTTTGTAACTTGTCATTCGTATTTCGTCATTCGTCATTACAAATTTCCGATTACTTCATTTTTAGGGTATTTTACCTTATAGCTAATGCGGAATTTTTTAGTTTCACCTGCTTTGAGGTTGGTATCCCAAGTGAGTATACCCGTTTCCTTATTCACTTCAGCTTTTGAGGCTTCTAAGAGTTCTATTTGTATCTTATCATCAGTGGTAAGTGGATATTGATCTTTTAGTTTCAGGTCTATAGCCTCTTTTTTATTGTTCTTAACGGTAATTTCGTAGGTAAAAGTCTGCTCTTTATAGCTGGAAATAAACTTAGTTGCCGATTTGTCAGCTATTTTTTCGCGTTTTACACTTATCTTCTTATCATTCCCCATAGTGAGTTGCATACTCTCTGAGGTTTGATTAGGGTCTATCAGTGTTTTGCCTACATACATATCTTCAAAAATCACATTTGCCTGACCAGTAAGCAGGTTATACTGCGAATAATCGTCAACCGAAGCTACTAAATACACCCCATTATCTATGCGCGGTGCAGTGTAATACTCATATTTAGCTTTGATTTTAAGCTCTTTGAGTGATACACTGTGCTCTTTGTTGTTAGAGAGTATATCATAAGGCGTAGTAATCTCAAACGAGGTATTGAGTTGATTTTCGTTTAGATTTGTATAATCAGAAATAGTAGCTTCTTCTTGTATCTGTTCTACCACTGCTTCTTTTTTTACTGCTCCTGAAAGATAGGCATTAGCTCTCACGTAGTCGTAGTCGCTATCATATCGCCTGCCAAAATAGAGATACCACGCTTTTAGTAGCGTAAACTGATTATTCTGATTAGGATTACCACTAGAAAGACTCAGTTTGATATGTTTCCAATCTACCCCAGTGTTTTGTCGCACTTGCGCCTTATACACCAAATTGATAGGTTGAGAGATATTATCGGCACGCAGATCGTAAAAAGGCACCCACGACGCATTGGGGGTAATATAACTCACACTAAAATCAGCTTTAACAGGAGCATCAACCATTACTTGCAACACCAATTTGCCATCGGAGAGCGTCTCTTCTTTAGTAACTTCTCCTTTAAGACGTTGTTCCAAATTGTAACGAATGCTACGCAATTTGTTTTGCTTATCAGTCATCGTATCTATTTTATCGAGAGAAGTAGTCATCTTATCCTTTGAATAGTCGAGAAACTTAGCGTACTCAGCTACATTAAGTCCGGTACCACCTCCTAACACCGATTTGTTTTCTTTGATGAGCTCTACCACCTGCTTTTCAGCAGCAATTTGGTTGCTGAGTTTATCGATTTGAGAAGTCAGCAAGTCGATACTATCTTTCACTTGTTTCGATTTGGGCAAGAGGTTGTCACCATCAGTAGTATACTGAGTGGTAAATTGAGCTGAAAGTACCGTTACATTTTTGGGAGCTACAATGCGAAGCGTATTCTCATTCAGCCTATTAGCAACGTTTTTCACTACAATTTCATTAGTGCCCTTGTTGAGATTCGCGCTAAAATAATGAGTAAGTTCAGCTGAATTAAAATATACTGTAGCTGCATCGAGTTTAGCATTAGCAAATTGTGCTTTTTGTGCTAACACAAAAGCTGAACTAAACAATAAAATATAGGTAATAAACTGTTTCATCTACGCATTATTCGTTTTTTGTTTCTCGTCATTCTTAATTCGTCTCTCGTCATTCGCAATTCGTCCCTCGTCATTCGCAATTCGTCCCTCGTCATTCGTAATTTGCTTTCCTTCTTTAGCCAAATAGGTAGGGAGGTTCAATCCTGCCATATTGAAGAGGTCGTTGAGAGGTGGGACAGTTTTCATCATCCCCGATACGAAATTGGCAGTGGAGTTATTGCCATCTTCACCTTTGCCAGAATCCCATACTGTAATCTTATCGATTTTGATATTCTTAACGGCTTCCACTTGGGTTTTAACGAGTTCAGGCAACTTCTCAATAAGGAGCAATTGGAATGCTTTGGTAGGGTCGCCTCCTGCTGCACTAACCACATCTTTATAACCTTCAGCTTGTTTGGTAAGGATTTGGAAGAGACCTTTTGCCTCAGCTTCCATTTTAGCATAAATAGCATCGGCTTCCCCTTTGGCTTTCTCGCGGAGGCGTTCAGCTTCAGCTTGTGCCTCGATAATAGCGCGCTGTTTGTCAATTTCAGCAGGGACAATGATGTTTGCCACTTGGGTAGCACGTTCGCGTTCAGAACGAGCAGTTTCAGCTTTTTCTTCAGCTGAATAGGCTTCTTCTAAGGCTTTAGCTTGTTGTACTTTTTCAGCCGAAATAGCAATACGCAACGATTCGGCTTCTTTTTCACGACGTAGCGCTTCAGAGTTAGCAATCGCAATTTTAGCCTCATTTTCCCCTCTGATAGCCAATGCATTGGCTTCTGAAATCTTGATACGACTATCACGGTCGGCTTCTGCTTTACCAATAGACTCAAACTTCTTAGCTTCGGCAATCCCTACAGTTTCATCTTTCTTAGCCTCGGCGATGCTAATCTCTTTATCTTTTTGGGTGATAGCGATTTTCACATCTCTATCGCGGTGTGTTTCGGCTATTTGGGTATCTTTCTCACGGTCGGCAAGGGCTTTACCAGTTTCCCCTATTTTCTCTTGTTCAGCCACACTAATTTTTGCCTCGTTGATAGCTTTCGCAGCCGCTTCTTTACCAAGAGCTTCAATATAACCCGACTCGTCTTTGATATCGGTTACGTTTACGTTGATGAGTTTTAAACCTATTTTTTTGAGCTCACTATCTACGTTTTTAGAAATGTTTTCGAGGAATTTATCGCGGTCGGAATTGATTTCCTCAATAGTCATAGTAGCGATGACCAAACGCAACTGACCGAAAAGAATATCTTTTGCCAACTCTTGAATTTGCTCAGGTGAGAGCCCTAAGAGGCGTTCGGCAGCTGCATTCATATTCTCGTGTTCAGTAGAAATCGCAATTGTAAAACGACAAGGTACATCTACGCGAATATTCTGACGGCTCAACGCATTGGTAAGGTTTGCCTCAATAGAAAGCGGACGCAAATCTAAATAGGCATAATCCTGAATTACAGGCCACACAAAGGCACCACCCCCGTGGATACACTTGGCAGATGAACCACCGGTTTTACCGTAGATTACGAGAATTTTGTCGGACGGACAGCGTTTGTAGCGCGCCACGAGCGATGAGATAGTAACAAAGAGGACAACCGCCAAAATAACGATAAGTCCAATTGGTGAAGTGAATGTTTCCATTAAAATATTGTTTTAAATTAATAATTAACAAATGTTGCGACAAAGATAAAGAATAAGTTACGATTTACCAAATTTTCTAAAGGCTTGAATGGTTTGGTAGATACCATAGGCAACCAAAATACGACCTATAAAGAGAATAATATACTGCCAATTAGTAGGTGTTTCTTCAAAAAATTGAACAGTTCTCCATTCTGTTACATTAAGCACATTCACTAATCCTCTTAAAAAGTTTCCTATTCCTACCAAATTTAATTGAAATTCTAATTCATTAAAAATTTGTTGCAGAATTAAGATATATGTAACAAGACTTGAAACTATTGTAAAAATAACTCCTAAAGCCCAATTAGTTCCAAAATTGTTTGAATATTTATTAAAGTATAATAATATTCTATCATTATCAAGAAATAAATAAGACAATAATACAATTATAAACAAAAATGAATACTCAAAAATAAATATTGTGGAAAAATACATTGGAAAATAGTATAATGTTAAAAGATATATTCCAATATATAAACTAAGAAAAAAACAATACCAAAATTTTCTGACTTTATGAAGCTTATTTATAGGAACTTTTGTATTCCATTTGTTATAAGCAAAAACAATAAAAAGTACAAAAAAGCACACAAAAGAAGCATAACAATGTTTATCATTAAAATTAACAGAATAAAGAAACAAATATAAGGACGTAAAAATTCCCGATAAATAGAAGCCTAAAACAATAAATGGGTTAGAACCTACTTTTTTCTTTGTTGAATCAGATTTTTCTTTTCTTTTTTTATCTTTAATTATGTTATTTAGTTCTTTTAAATAAATATTCATTTCCTTTTTATAGAAATTTCCTCCTTCTATTTTATTATTTTGCTTGTACAAATTATCCTTTATAATGCGATAAGTCTCACGAAGTTGTTTATAAACAGAAGGGATATTTTTCTCGGGATTAATTTCGTTTTTGTGAACTTCAAAATCATCTGCATACTTTGAAGATATAAATATATCTCCTTCTTCTATTTCAATATTCCAAAAATTAACTTTATCATTGAAATTGCTACGAGATATATCTAATCCTTTATTAAAAATAGCACTTTCAAATCTTACGTATGAATCTTTAGTAACTTTGCAATGTAGAAATTGAACTTCTTGATCAAATTCTGTATTTGAAAAAATTGCCCTATCCAAAAAATCTGTAAAGTGAAACTGCTGCGCTTTATGAAAATGAGCACTATAAAAGTCTGCTAATTTATTGAATAAGGTATTTTCAAACCGAACAGTATTATAAAACTTACAATGGTGAAAACGTACTTTTTTACGAAAATGAGCATTTTCAAAATTGATAGATTCTTTTTTATACTCTTTTATATCAGTACAAAATTCTGTTCCTGAAAAATAAATAGTATCATAAAAAATAGCTTGAGAGAAGTCTATTTCTTTTTGAAATTTAGCATTTTCAAAAAGAAATTTAACCTCTGAATTATTCTCATTTAAATTGTCCTCTTGCTTGATTCCAAATTTTGCACCTGAAAAATTAACAGCTTCTTTAAAAATAGCCTTAGAAAAGTTTACTCCCTTTTCAAATATAGAAGCTTTAGCAATTATTTTTTCTTGATTGTTTTTAATATATGAAAGTAAAAATTTTTTATTAAATGTACAACCTGAAAAATCCACATCTTTCTTAAAAATACAATTTGAAAAATCTACATCTCTATCAATTGTTATTTCTGTGATTCTAATCTCTTGATTAATAACAAAAGTATATTCAAACTTATTATATTGTCTGCGAAGGTTATCAATAACATCAAACAAAGTCTCATCATTTGACAAATTATATAACCAAATTTCTTTATCATTGCTTTTAGAGCGATTAATGTATTTTTCTAAATCCATAATGTTTTTATTTTCTCAATTAAGGTTTTCTACTGAAGGTGTCCGAAAAAGTTCTATCTGTATGGGCGTTTGCAAAACGCCCCTACATAACATACTCTAAAAGTAATTGATTTTTAGAGCAATAACTTTGGTAAAGTATGAAACTTTGCCAAAGTGTAGCGACTCATTTTCTCTTACCATAGTGTTTTTCATAGTAATCTTTAAATTCTTTTACTTGATCTTCAGTATAATGAAATAAACCATAACCTTCTTTTAGAGGACGTTCTACTATGTAATAGTAGGCGTTTTTATCTAAATCTTTTACTAAATGAACTGAAATAAAAAAATCTTCACTCCCTGTAACACATAGTTCATAGTTCGTGAGTTTTAAGTATTGTGATGTGTAGTTATCTGCACGTTGTTGCCAAGTCAGTTTGGAAGGCAGCGTAATATTTCCAAAACTATTATAGTTGTTGTTAGGGATTATCCTAATGTTATCGGCTAATACTTTTGCATAAGTAGCTTTTTGTAAATCTTTTGAATGGTTGCCTGTAGTTTTGAGAAGATAGATTTCACTTTCTGATTTTTTATACACATAATAAGTATTAGTCTCATTCTTTTCTACCTCCCATTCATCACGGCACCACCCCCAACGTTCCACTTTTTGAATGTGAAAACTAATATATTCCTCACTGATTTTTTTATAAGTACCGTAAGAGCGAGTAAAACAATCATTTCCACACGGGGCTGAGTACCACGATTCAAAATTTCCATCGGTAGATAATTGTAGGTGATTGCCATAACTCCACTCGGGTGTAAGGATATAAAAATCCTCTTTATTAATATCAGCCCCTAATATATTGTTAATCCTCCATTTGGCACCTATAAGGTCTTGAGCAGAAAGTATTCCTACCCAGAGAAAGTTGAGTGTTATAAAAAGTGTTTTCATCATTGTTTTCTCTTCTTTGTTTTACAATTAATTTCAAATACTCCCCAAATGCCTTTGAGTCCGTATTTTTTTATAGCTTTAGCACCTTCTGAATAGTAGGCTTTGAATTTGCCTTTATCATATTTTTCCAATAGATTTTTTATTTCCTCATTATCTTCACTGAGTAACTTGCCATTCAGATAGAACAAGCTCCATATTCGGGGATAGTCGTTGCCAAATACTGCTTTGATAGCACTCTCGGAATAATAAGGTCGGTCTTCCCCCGTTAGTCGCAATTCATCTTTGGAGACAACTTCAATAGGGTGATCGAGAAAGAGCGCTACAAGTTCGTTGTTATGTAGCTTTATCCCTACTACTTTATCAGGTTGAGATTTATTGCCGTTGTTAAGCAAGCGTATTTTCTTCTCTTCTTTTACATAAGGATAACAATAAGTTCGATCGAATATTAATGGTTCTACAATACATAAGGTATCTTGCTTTAACACAAGTTGGTGAGGGCTATTGATCACTTTCCTTTGCTCTTTTTTGTCTCTAATAACATAAGTGTAATAAGTCTCTCCCTTAGATTGCGAAAAAGTGTAAAATGGCAAAAAGAATAGCAAAAATAGATATTTCATTGTATTATTGTTGTTTTTTCTGTTCTTTAGCACGTTGTTTTAAGTCTTTTTCAGTAAAGTAATAAACTGTTACTTTATCTTTATAATATTCCTCTCGCAGGTAGTAATAGGTATTGGTTTTCAAGTCTTTCACAAGGTAAAGAGTACTAAAATCATTTGGGTATCCTTTGAGGATTTCGTAAGAGATAATGTGAAAGAGTTTGCGTACAAGTTTGCCAATGCGCTCGTCCTTAGGTACATCACTTTTCAGTTGGAAAGAAGGATTGGGCGATTTACCATTTCGGCTATATATTTTCATAAAGCGTGCTAAAGCCTCCGCATTTTTAGCCTTTTGTTTATCGGTAATGAGGTTTCCTGTACTTTTGATAAGATAAAATTCATCATTAGATACTTTATGAATGTAGTAACTGCCAATAGCTACCTTCAGATAGTTTTCCCCCACCATTTGGTATTGACCATCATAATGATCTTTATCTATTATACAAGGTGGAAAAAAAGTACCATCAGGGCGAAATAGAATCGTATTATCAGCTACACAAGGATTTTTCTGGCGTGGTTTTTTTAGAAAATAAACATCCGTTACATCAGGGAATTCTCCTAAGAAATTATCAATATCCCAATCTTTGCCTATAAACTCTTGAGCTGAAAGACAAGTGATGGAAAATAAAGCGATTAAGAGTGTTTTCATTTTTAGATTTTTTAGTAATCAAAATTTGTAATACAAAAAGCTCATCGTGCCACGATTATGACCCCATGCGAATGGCTTCTACAGGATTGAGTCGCGCTGCTGAGGAAGCAGGAATGATGCCCGAAAGCAAGCCTACTACAAACGAGATACTCAAACCTATGGCTACATTTTTAAACGATAGTATAAAAGTAAAACCTTCTTCACTACTCGGGATTACAAAGGTGAGCAACCATACGAATAGCAACCCAAAAAGTCCACCGATAATCGCCAAAAGTACTGCTTCAAACAAAAACTGAAATAAAATAAACTGATTTTTAGCGCCTAACGACTTTTGTACCCCGATGAGGTTGGTGCGTTCTTTCACACTCACAAACATAATATTGGCAATCCCAAAGCCCCCTACCAAGATAGAAAAGCCCCCAATAATCCAACCTACTACATTCATCATTCCAATGGTTTCGTCTATCATATCAGTAAACGATGAGATTTTGTTGAGGAAAAAATTGTCGATATCCTCAGGTTTGAGTCCGCGATAAGTACGGAATTTTTGTCGCAATACGGCTTCATATTCTGCCATATCCACTCCTTTTTTAGGTTTGAGTACAACCCCACTGGGTATCCCTTGCGGACCTGTATTCATAAAACTTCGGACGAAATTAGCTGTTACATAGGCATTATTATCAGGACCTCCACTTAATTCTCCGTATTTTTTCAGTACTCCAATAACCGTGAGTCGCCTGCCAAACACGCGTATTTCTTTATCGAGAGGATCTTCTTCTCCAAAAAGTTGTTCAGCAGCTTCATAGCCTAATATCGTTACTGCCGTTCCTGCGTTAGCTTCCGCATCGTTGTAAAAACGCCCTTTGCCCATACGAATGTCGCTAATCTGTTCCACCCCCGCTGAGGTAGCCTGCACGGACATTGAGGGAATAGTTTTACCGCCGTACTTCACCGCCGAATTGAGTCCGAATAACTCGTACACCACTGCTTCGGTATTAGGTAATTCACGTTTGAGAAATTCGTATTCCTGATAAGTAACTTGCGGAAAGCTCAAGCGTTGCCACTGAGGCACAGACGAGGGCGCAAAAGAATATTTGGAAAGGTTAATCATATTCTTATCCAAACCCGAAAGACTCTCCTGAATGCTCCTATTGAGTGAATCAACCGCTGCTAACACCGAGATAATAGAAAAGATACCCACTGTTACACCTAATAGCGATAGGAAAGTGCGGAGCTTGTTGTCGCGCAGTGACTTGATAGCAAAGTTAAAACTCTCTTTTAATAGTTGTAGATAAATGAACATATCGTATTTTTTACATTAATTTCTAAATGTCTTATTTTTCAATAGCGGCAGACTATAATAAGCCCCCGCCGAAACGCTGTGATATTGTGTTTTTTCTGTGGAAATTTCAGAAGGATAGCGAATTGTATTCCCTGCATAAGCTACATAAAAATGTAGATTTTGGGTAGGGATAGGAGCGTATAAAGCTGCTAATGAATAGATATAGTTATAACGCAAATTGCCTTGTGGTGTTTTACCACTTGCTACGCTCTCAGCGCCTGCTTTTAAAGCCATACTCCAGCAATCGGTAAAAAGGTATTCATACCGCCCTACGATACCTTTATAGGTGATATCTTCACGCATCAGGTAGTTACCAGCTGTCAATCCTTCGTAATCGCTGATAATTTTAGAGCCCAACAGCGGATAATCAGCCCCCATTTTGACATACATAAGGTCTAAATAGGCGTTGTGTCTATCACTTTTATACTGATGCCCCAAAGCGATGGAATGACTGTAATATCCGTTGGCAAATTGCGAAATATTGTAAGAATAATGAGTATTGAACTTACCCTTAGCAAATTTGCCTTGCCAATACGCATAGGCTCCTATAGGTGTTTTAGACGCTGAAAAAGAAGTTGTGCTAAAACCATTGTTTTGCAGGTGCTTTTCAAAAGTATTATTGAGTGTATTATGCAATTGCAACCCTATGTTTTGAGTATCGGTAAGTGAGACTGCTAACCTCATTCCTGCTATAAAAGGACTAACTACATACCCAAGATGATCGGCATATACAAACTCATATAAAGGGTGTATATCTAATTCATAAGAACCTACCATTGCATACAGTTTTCCTAAACTTACTTCCCAACGTTTAGAAGCTCCAAAACGATAACTCAAAAAAGCAAAATCTAATGCCAAAGTTCCATTATCTAAAGAAGTAGCAGTAAAAGGCTTATTCAATCGAAACCTAATGTGATACGAAAGCGACTCGTTGTAATTGCCATAAAAATGCAAGCGCGCTTCGTCTAACTGAAAATGAGATGATGGTGCTCCATTATACCACTCACTTAAGAAACCACCTCTAAAATAAAAGTCTAAATTATTGTGAGACACGATACTATCTTGCGCTTTAGCCTGTAGTGAAAAACACAGAACAACACAAAATAAAACTGCTTTCTTCATAGGATATAGGATTGATTTAAGAATTTGCCAATTTGCTAATCTGCTAATTAACAAATTAGCTCATTAACAAATTTTAATCTCTTTTGTTTGCTTCGTATTAGTAAAAAGTAGTATTTTTGTAGCCAAAAATAAAACTTTTTTTTCAAATGAGCACTACAAAACAAGCAAAATCTGCTTTAATATCTGTTTTTGACAAGACAGGATTAGAACCTATCATTCACAGAATGAAAACTTTAGGTATTACTATCTACTCTACTGGAGGTACTGAAGATTTTATCAAAAAACTTGGTGTAGAAGTGATTCCAGTGGAAAGTATTACCGATTATCCCTCCATTTTTGGAGGACGTGTGAAAACGCTCCATCCTAAAATTTTTGGAGGCATCCTCAACCGTCAGGACAATGTGCAGGATACTGAAGAAATGAAACAATATGCTATCCCTCAAATTGACATAGTGATTGTGGATTTATATCCTTTTGAAAAAACAGTGGCAAGCGGTGCTAATGAACAAGAAATTATTGAAAAAATTGATATAGGTGGTATTTCGCTCATCCGCGCTGCTGCTAAAAACTATAAAGATGTGCTTTGTGTAGCCTCAGTTGATGAATACAGTGACCTTTTGCAGATTTTAGACGAACAACACGGCAGCACTACTTTAGAACAGCGCCGCCACTTTGCTGCTAAAGCCTTCCGCGTATCGTCTCACTACGATACTGCTATCTTCAACTACTTCAACCAAACCGAAGAAATTCCTACTTTGGCTATCAACGAGTGCGACGGACAAGTATTGCGCTATGGCGAAAATCCTCACCAAAAAGGAGAATTTTACGGTAATTTCGATGCCCTTTTTGATAAATTACACGGCAAAGAACTCTCATACAACAACTTGTTAGATGTAGATGCTGCTATAAATCTAATGGCTGAATTTGTAGGCGATGATCCTACTTTTGCTATACTAAAACACAACAATGCTTGTGGCGTAGCAACGCGCAAAACGATACACGAAGCCTATAAAGATGCGCTCGCAGGTGACCCCGTTTCAGCTTTTGGAGGTATTCTTATTTCTAATACAAAAATCGATTCGGCTACTGCCGAAACTATTCACTCACTGTTTTTTGAGGTAATCATTGCACCTTCTTATAGTGATGAAGCTCTAAAAATACTCGAACAGAAGAAAAACCGTATTATTTTAGTACAGAAGAAAGCCAAAATGCCTACAACAAGTGTGCGTTCGTGTCTCAATGGCTATTTGGTGCAGGAAAAAGACCTCAAAACTGATAGCATAGCTGATGTACAATACGTAACTGCTGTAAAGCCTTCAACGGAAGTGCTCGACGACCTTTTCTTCGCTTCTAAAATATGTAAAAACACCAAATCGAATACTATTGTATTAGCTAAAAACAAACAGCTCATCGCCAGTGGTACAGGACAAACCAGCCGCGTTGATGCACTCAAACAAGCTATCGAAAAGGCTAAAGAATTCAAATTTGATCTCAACAATGCCGTAATGGCAAGTGATGCCTTCTTCCCCTTCCCCGATTGCGTGGAAATTGCTCACAACGAAGGAATTCGCTCAGTAATACAACCTGGTGGCTCTATTAAAGATCAAGCCAGTATCGACTATTGTGATGCCCACCAAATGGGAATGGTATTCACAGGAATACGACACTTTAAACACTAATTAAACGCTATTTAAACAACGTATGAAACACATTGCAGCCGTAGGAGGCTATTTTATAATGCTTTATGATGTCTTTCGCAAACGCACCCGCTGGTCGATTACTAAAGACCTCATATTGCGTGAGATAGACGACCTCATCTTTGGATCTATAGGTATCGTAGCTTTTATCTCTTTCTTCGTGGGAGGGGTAGTAGCTGTACAAACCGCTTTGAATATCGACAACCCTTTTATCCCTAAATACCTCATAGGTTTCGCTACTCGTCAATCTATTGTATTGGAGTTTGCTCCTACCTTTACAGCAGTAATTTTAGCAGGGAAAATTGGTTCGTTTATCACTTCCAGCATAGGTACAATGCGCGTAACCGAACAGATTGACGCCCTTGATATTATGGGGGTAAACTCGGTGAATTATTTGATATTCCCCAAAATAGTAGCCCTAATGTTAATGCCTTTCCTCATCGCCTTAGGTATGTACTTAGGGGTATTAGGAGGTTGGGCTTCTGCGGTGATGAGTGGCTATACCACCTCTGCCGAATTTGTACAAGGAGTGCAATACGACTTCAAACCTTATAGTATGGTGTATGCCTTCACTAAAACCGTAGTTTTTGCATTTTTCTTAGCTACTATTCCGTCCTATCACGGTTATTATATGAAGGGAGGCGCTTTAGATGTTGGAAAAGCCAGTACGGTTTCATTTGTATGGACGAGTATAGTGATTATCCTTGCTAACTCAGTGCTTACACAATTGTTCTACGCTTAAAATGTATCAAGAAAACAAACCGCAATATCGCATTTTACTACTGATAGCTTTAGCACACGGACTCAATGACCTCATACAAGGGGTCATTCCGTCTATTTACCCCACCCTACAAAGCAAATATGCTCTCACTATGACACAAGTAGGGGTAATTACACTCTGTTACCAACTTTCAGCCTCTATATTACAACCTTTAGTAGGTAACTACACCGATAAACACCCTAAACCTTACTCACAAGTATTAGGGATGGCGTTTACCACTATAGGAATTGTAAGTTTATCATTGGCGAGTAGTTATGCAGCTATATTGTGCTCGGTAGTGTTTATAGGGGTAGGTTCATCGGTATTTCACCCCGAATCGTCCAGAGTAGCCTTTTTAGCCTCAGGTGGTAGGCGCTCATTTGCTCAAGCTATCTTTCAATTAGGAGGAAATTTTGGCACAGCCTTAGCTCCTCTGTTAGTGATATTGCTATTGTTGAGCAAAAAAGTAATCGACGGGAGAGTTGTAGAAGAGAGTCATCAAGGTAATTTGATATGGTTTGCGAGCTTCTCTATTTTTGCAATGTTCATTTTGCTTCTCATAGGCAAATGGCGCAGCATCTTGCTTAAATTACTCAAAAAGAAGGTTAAAAAACCAGTAGTACTGCCCAATCTCACCCGTGCGCAAATACGCAACTCTATGATTATATTGATGTTGCTAGTATTCTCTAAAAACTTCTATACAGCAGCTATCAACAATTACTTTCAGTTTTACACCATTAAAAAGTTCGGATTTAGCAATGCCGAGGCACAAGTATACCTATTTTATTTTTTGGGAGCAGTAGCAGCAGGTTCACTTATTGGAGGATTTTTGGGTGACAAAGTAGGAAGAAAATTTATCATTTGGTTTTCAATCTTAGGAGCAGCCCCATTTGCGCTTTGGTTGCCTTATGCCGATGCTACCACTACGGCAATACTCATCGTACTGATAGGCTTCATCATCTCATCGGCTTTTGCTTCTATCTTAGTCTATTCACAAGAATTATTACCCCAGAAAATAGGAATGATTTCAGGATTTTTCTACGGTTTTGCCTTTGGTATGGGCGGATTGGCTTCGGCAGTATTAGGCAAATTGATAGATATAACCGATATCGATTTTGTTTATAAACTCTGCTCATTCCTACCCCTAATGGGACTTATTGCTTATTTCTTACCAAACTTATCAAAAAAAGAAGTTAGAAAATAAATAACTTTTGATAAAAATAAAAAAGAATAATTAGAATTTATGAAAAAGAAGCCAAGTATCTCAGTAGGAATTGTTATAAGTTTGATTCTCTTACTTATCAATTTCTGTTACTCCATTATAAAACACCCTTCCGATTGGAGATATATTGATTTTAGTAATTTGCATATCCATATGATATACTTCTACAAAAATTGTATTATAATTCCTTTTCTTATAGCTTTATTGTTCTTTGCCTTTTATAGTTTTTTCTATAGATGGGCAAAGAAAGGGCTTTGGATTACAATTATGTTACTTGTAATAACTGTAATAGGGTTTTGGTTATATATTCGTATAAGTCTGGAAACAACCTATAGATTATAGAAACTATATTATATGTATAAAAATATGGAAACAAGAAATTTGTTGGTACTTTTATGTGCAAATCTCTTTATATTTGTTGGGTATTCCCAAGTAAATAAAAACAAATTAATAGATAATTCCCTAAAAGGAATTATCAAATCTGTAGAATATCAGTATTTTCTTCCTGATGAAAAAGGAGAATTAGACGAATGGGGGGTAGTAGATTTTGAAGAATGTTCTTCTATTATCACTATAGAACCTGCAATATCTTGTTCTTTTGATAGAGCTGGAAATATTATAGAATCTCAGGTCTTTAGCAAAAACTACGAGATGATGCTTTATTTACAGTATACTTATGACAAAAATGGAAATGTCATAAATGAACATCGAGAATTAGAAAACAATAATATATCTCGAAATAGTAAAAAAGAATATGATAAGGATAACAATATTCTAAAAGAGACAGTTCTAAACATCAATAAATATAAAAAGGTGAAAGATAAGGAAGAAGTAGTCTATACCTATGATAAAAATAAGTTGTGTTTGAGAAAAGATATTTTTATTAATGGTAAGAAACAATCTTATATCACCTACCAATATGATGATAAGAAAAACTTGACACTTCAACAGGTTTTCTACAAGAATAAATTGAAAAATGAGTATTCGTTTACATATTATTCTCAGCAAGAAATGAAATCTTCAAAGTATGATGAAACCTATAACTATTGGACAGAGAACAAAAAGGGAAACTTGAAAGGAGTGAAACAAGAGATTCAAAAGAAATATAATGAAAAAGGGATATTAAAGGAACATTATATTAAAAAGATAGATATTAATGGTTATTTATTAGAAAAAGCGAGTATTGGTGATAATGATGAAGCCGAAGAAAAATATGTATATACTTATGATAGTAAATACAATCTAATAAAGAAAGAATTTTACAAAGGAACTGTAGTAGACCGTTGGGAAACTTATTCTTATAATGAAAAAGGTTTGAAAACACAAGAAATTAATTATCTAAAAGACGGAAAAATTGATTTTTATGAGGATAAAACTTACAAATATGATGAGAAAGGAAATCCCATTGAAGAAAAAGCAGTTGATAAAGAAGGGGACGTGCTTTACTTATACAAGATAAATTACACCTACTATAAATAATGATTATCACACAACCCCATCTACAGTATTTTAGTTAAAATTGATATATTCAGATGTTACAAAATTGTATTGAGCAAAAGCGAATAGAACTCGCTCAAAAAGCAAAAATAATTTCTTAATAATTTAGTAGATACGAGCGAGCTGCAAGATTACACAAACAATAGTGATTTGAATTCTACAGAGACCAAAGTTTTAATTTAGCTACTATTCACTATTCATTGACCTAAGTATTGTAAGAGTGGCGTTAATATTACCTTCACTAAAGCGCCGTGCCCAAAAGGTATAGACCCAGCGGACGTAACCATCACTGGGGCTGTTACTATCTGTTAAGTCTCTTTCAAACTCTGGGATATCATACTCCTTGAATACCTTTTTAAGCCCTTTTATATGGTCTTCTATATAGGAAGACCGATTCATCACATCAAGAATATCCTTATAGAGTTGGTCATTGTCTCCTTGTAACTCATAGACATTCAATAGGTCTGCTATTTGTCCATTGAGCGTACGGTGCATATAGGTATTTTCCCCTAACTGCCCGCTTTGATACATCGCCTCCATCACACTATCGCCAAAATAGTACCAAAAGGCAAGGAGCTTATTGTTATCTCTGTCTATATAGCGCTGAAGATGATAGAGTGTAGGCTGTTTTCTGGATAGGGTATCTCCCTTTGCATAGATACTCATAGGATAGAGATAACTATCTTCTTTGATGAAAAATTCATTTAGATCGTATACCTTTTTATAGGCTTCATTATTTAGGAGCTTTTGTAGGGAATCCTTATTAAATGCTACAAAATCCCACTCAGGGGCTTTTACTTCTTCTCTTTGGTAAGTATCTTCGGTATCTGTATCGCTAAAGGTCTTGTGCTCTTGCCCTATATAGCTACCGTCATACTGGCTCTCATCAACCACTTGGGCGGAGGGACGACGCAGCAGATCAAAATAATCGTAATCGGTATTGAGTTCTCCCTTGAAAAAGAGATAGATACTCACTCCCAGTCCATAAAATAGGCCTACGCCAAAGAGCCCTAAGAGGCTCATCCCCATAAGGCGATACCCTTTTCTGCTAAGAAAGCGCCCTAAGAGAAACAATACGGCTGTTATGGGTAGCAAGGCAAAGAATATATAGCTGGAATTGTCCCTATCTTGAGCGTCGTCAAAAGAGGTAAAGAGTGTCCAGAAGAGCGCTCCTACAGCCAAGACTCCCAAGAAGATTCCCTCAAAAAGAAGGATATCCTTCATCCACTCGGTCAGGGGTAGCGGCTCTTTCTTTAGCAGCTGACGAATCTTCGTCACTACCGCGCCTATGAGGATACTTATCCCTATAAGTAACCCCCCTACTAAGAAAGCCGCAATAACAGAATAGTGAAACCTATGACCTATAAGCGCATCCAAGAAGGAAAGCAAAGGCGGGTTCGCTACCTTGGAAAGGGCAGTAAAGGGTTCTATTTTGGTCAGAGACCAAATAAAAGGATCCAGCCAATAGACCCCTGCCAAACATAAAAAGAAGAACCCCAAGACAATGAGCTGCACCCAAACGATGGCGGGCATCATTCGTTTTAAGTTATGGGTTATGAGTTTTAGGTTTGTATTCACAATAGACTATTTTTATTCTTATTTATATAGGCACAAAGATAATGAAAAAATGATAAATAGCAACATTTTTTACTATTTTTGTCTATTTGCTTACTAACTTGGCGAATTGCCATTGCCTCCTATCTTAACTCGTTTTCTTATAGTTCCAAATTGCCCAGCTGTTCAGCAGTATTGCAAAGCCTACTAAATATAAGAACTCAGTACTGAGTTGTGCAAAACTACTGCCTTTGAGTACAATAAGGCGCATTGCATTCACAAAGTGGGTTACTGGAATGGCATTGCTCACCTGTCGGCTCCACTCCGGCATACTGTCTACACTGGTGAGGAAACCGCTCATCAGAAGGAAGATCATTATAAAGAAATAGGCGATAAACATAGCTTGCAACTGCGAATTAGCATAAGTGGAGACCAGGAGTCCGAAGCCGAGAATCGCGATGAGGTACATTATCGCAAAGGCATACAAGGTGAGCAAACTGCCTGCGGGGAAGATGCCGTATACTATATACATTACCGTAAGCCCCAAGGTGAAGAGAATGAGCCCCACTACCAAAAAGGGAATGAGCTTGCCTAAGATAAACTGCCACTTCTTGATAGGCGTTACATTAATCTGCTCGATAGTGCCTATTTCCTTTTCTTTGACTACATTGAGAGCTGAAAGAAAACCTCCGATAATAGTGAGTAATATAGCTAAAATACCTGGGACAATATAGCGCGTGTATTGCATATAGGGATTGTACCAATGGGTGCTCTCCACCCCTATTTTGGCTACATTACCTATGCGCTGAGGTGTTTTTACATTTACATCGAGCTGAGTGTTGAAGTCGCGTATCACCGAAAGTAAATACGCCCCTCCTAAGGACGACTTGCTCCCATTAATCGCATCGATAGAGAGACCAAGTGTCTGCTTTCCTTCGCGTACGAGGTTGCGCTCAAAACCTTCGGGGACTTCCAAAACTACATCAGCTTTGCCGTCTTCTATCAGGGCGATGCCTTCTTTGTAAGAGAAAGGAGCCTCTACGAGCTTAAAGTACCCTGACGCAGTAATCTTCTGTATCAGTTGGTGAGAATAGGTACTCTGGTCGTGGTCGATATACACAAGGTTGATGTTCTTCACATCGAAATTGGCAACCAAAGGCAGTATAATCAGCTGCATCATAGGCGCCACAAGCATCATTGCCAAGATGGTCTTATCTCGGAATATCTGCTTAAATTCTTTTTGTAGTATAAAGCCTAATACTTTCATTTCTTTTATATTACTTTGTTTAGACTTTGTCAAAGTTTTTGGACTTTGACAAAGTCTGAGATATATTACTTAACATCTGCTAATTGACATATTGGCAAATTGACAAATTACCCTAATCTAATTTTAAACTTCTTCATCGCAAGGCTTAAGAAAATTACCGCCATTGCTATTAATATCAGCGTTTCTTTCCATACGTAAGTGAAATCCAATCCTTTGAGCATTACTTTCTTTACGATAGCGTAGTAGTAACTAGAGGGGAAGACTTTGGATATTCCCTGAAAGATAAGAGGCATATTCTCTATGGGGAACATAAAGCCGGTAAAGAAAGCCGTAGGGAGCATCATTCCCATCATAGCGATGAGCATAGCTGTTTGTTGTGAAGCAGTAACGGTGGATATGAGTAGCCCCAACGACAAACAGATGATGATAAACAAAGTGCTTTCGGCGTACAGCAACAGCAGATTGCCACGTATCGGGACATCAAGCATATAGACCGATAGCAGGAGTATTACGGTGAAGTTGATGAGCGAGAGAATAAGGTAAGGCACGGCTTTGGCAATGAGTATCATTATAGGTTTGAAAGGCGATACCAAAAGGATTTCCATAGTACCCAACTCTTTTTCACGCACCACCGCTACCGAGGTAAGTGCAGTGCTCACTATCATAAAGACGAGCGCAATCACCCCAGGAACGAAGTTCATAGAGCCATTTTGCTCCTCGTTGTACAGCATTCGGTTTTCTAAGGTTATCTGGTAGGGTAGTTGTACAGCAGGGTTCAGCTCTTGCTGATAGCTCGCTACCATAGCCGAAAGGTAGTTCTGCACTGTTTTAGCCGTATTGGGGTCACTCCCATCGGTGATGAGTTGTAGCGAGGTGCCACTGGAGGTGTAGAGGTCTTTTCCGAAATCAGGAGGGAAGATGAGCGCTGCTTTTATGGTGCCACGCTTGAATTGGTCTTCTACTTGGTCGTAACGAAGCAGAGGCTCTTTCAGCTTAAAATACGGACTTGCCTGCAAGCGGTGTGTGATTTCTTGGCTATAAGTGTTGTTTGCCTCATCTAATACAGCGATACCAATATTCTTGACCTCGCTGCTGAGGGCTTGACCGAAAAGGATAATCTGCGCTATAGGGATACCAAAGAGTATCAATAACGTGCGACGGTCGCGGAATACGTGATAGAATTCCTTGCGTATAAAGGCGATGAGCTGTTTCATATTAATAGATGGGCGAATTGCCATTCGCCCCTACGGGGTTATTCATTACGTTTTGCTTTACGGGCGAGTTGGTAGAACACCTCGTCCATTGAATGGGTATTAAACTGTGATTTAAGGCGAGTGGGCGTATCCATTGCTTCCACTTTGCCGTCTACCATTATGCTGATGCGGTGACAGTACTCGGCTTCGTCCATATAGTGGGTGGTAACGAATACGGTGATGCCCTGCGCGGAGGCTTCGTATATCATATCCCAGAACTGACGGCGCGTTATCGGGTCTACGCCACCGGTAGGCTCGTCGAGGAATACGATTTCGGGACGGTGGAAGATAGCCACCGAGAAGGCGAGCTTCTGCTTCCAGCCCAGGGGTAGCGACCCTACGAGTTTGTTGGCTTCAGCCTCCAAGCCGAGCTTGGTGATAAGGTCGGTACTTCGGGTTTTGATTTCCTTGCGACTCAAGCCATAGACGCCTCCGTAGAAGGTGATGTTTTCCTGCACGGTGAGGTTGTCATACAACGAGAACTTCTGACTCATATAGCCGATGTGCTTTTTTATCTGCTCTTGCTCTCGATAGACATCGAAACCTGCTACGGTAGCCTCGCCCGAGGTAGGGTACGAAAGTCCGCAGAAGATGCGTATAGCAGTGGTTTTCCCCGCACCATTGGCACCGAGAAAACCGAAGATTTCACCTTTTTCAACAGTTAGGGAAATGTTGTTCACAGCTTTGAAATCGCCGAATTGCTTTGTTAGGTTATGACAGTGTATTGCGTTCATAGTGTTCCTCTCCCCCTACCCCTCTCCCAAGGAGAGGGAAGCATATACCGCAAAAGCGATTTGAATTACTTCTTAGGGGTGTTTATTTATTGAATTATTATACTTTAATTTTCTTCCATTAGGCGGATAAAACTGTCCTCGATGGTGGGGGTAATGGCTTTCCATTCGAGGTGGGGGAAGGTGTTTTTCAGCTGTTGCTCAAATATGGGAATGTTGGTATTTTCTTTGAGAGTAACGTGTAGGTACTCGCCAAAGGGGTAACAGCTATCAATGTTGGGGTGCTCGCGCAGGTGCTGGAGCAGTGCGTATAGGTCGGGAGCCTTGATAGCATAGAGTGCGGTGGGGTACTGGGCGATGATTTGCTCGGGGGTGCTGGTGGAAAGCACCTTGCCTGATTGTATTAAGGCTATGCGGTCGCACAGACTGGCTTCGTCCATATAAGGGGTGGAAACTAGTATGCTGATGCCTTGCTCCTTTAGTTTCTTCAGCATCTCCCAGAACTCTTTGCGCGAAACCACATCTACCCCCGTGGTGGGTTCGTCTAACAAAAGGACTTTGGGCTTGTGAATGAGGGCGCAACATAGGGCTAACTTCTGCTTCATTCCCCCTGAGAGCTTGCCCGCGCGACGGTTACTGAACGGCTTTATCTGCTCATAAATATCTTTGATAAGGTCGTAATTCTCGGCGATAGTCGTACCAAAAACGGTGGCGAAGAAGGTGAGGTTCTCCTCGACAGTAAGATCTTGGTACAGAGAGAAGCGCCCTGGCATATAGCCCACGTGCTTACGGATTTCTTTATAATCCTTAACAATATCCCAGCCCTCGATGCTTGCTGTGCCCTCATCAGGTAAGAGGAGGGTGGTGAGCATACGAAAGACGGTGGTTTTGCCTGCCCCATCGGGACCGATGAGCCCGAAAAGTTCGCCTTTCTCGACCTCTAAGGAAAGGTGTTGCACGGCGTGGGTATCGCCGTAGGACTTGCTGAGGTTATGTATAGTGATACTTGTCATTTTATTAATTAGCAAATTAGCAAATGTGAAAATTAGCAAATACTATGAGATTGCTACTTGATACTTCTTGTAGCAATATAGCTTGCGACGTTGTGTTCGTGTAGGTTGCCATAGCCATTGGTATCGTCATAAAGGCTTAAGAGCGTGAATCCCGCCTCTAACTGTCCGTTAATTTGCTCTTCTAAAGTGTGTGAAAACTGTATACCACCATTGCTTTTCTGCATCTGACGTAGGTGTTCTTCGTTTTTTAATGGGTTGAAGGGAAGAGTATTTATCAGTGTTTTTTCTTCCTCATCAAATAGATAATTAACACCTGTGTCTAATCCTGAAAGCAGTACGCCTCCTTTTTTAAGCACGCGGTAGCACTCTTTCCAGAGCGGTTTTACCTCTTCAATATAACAATTGGACACAGGGTGAAATATCATATCAAAGGTATCGTCGGCGAAAGGAAGGGGTTTGCTCATATCTTCTTGTAGGAGTGTAATGAGGTACCCCTCACGTTTGGCAACCATTCTCTCTTGTTCTATTTGCCTATCGGAATAGTCTAATACGGTACACGCTGCACCTAAAGCGGTGAAAATGGGCATTTGCTGACCGCCACCGCTGGCGAGCCCTAACACTTTTTTACCACGCAAGTCGACTATCCAATTCTTAGGTACACTTTTAGTTGGAGTAAGTTTGACGACAAAATTACCGTTTTTAGCTTCCTCAAATTCGGTATGGGAAATAGGTTGCCCCCACTCCCAACCGTTATCAATCCAGTTATTAATGGTCTGTTGGTTTATTTTCTGATAGTTTATAGGGTTCATTTTTAATATTTTTAATTTGTTACTATTTTAGACAAGCACGAGCTACAAGCTCTGTTCTTAATAGGCACAAGCCACAGGTTCGCGTCAGCGGGGGAGATTCTTTATACTTGTCATATACTTAATATGCTAATAAAGTTAGCTCTTAATATTCCTCTGTTTCATCACAATCCGAGAGTTCATACGTGTAAACCCAGTAATCGGCTATAAGGTGAAACAGTTTATCATTTGTTTTATTCCTTAATTGCATAAGTGCTTCGGCTACATCTTTCAGCTTCCAACCCTTGCTGTTTAGGGAAAACCACGCTTCTTTTAGCTTGTTTTGGGATAGATAATTATAGAACAATGCTTTTTTATCGGTATCTTCTCTAAGCCAATTGGGGATATTTTTTAGGTCTGTTATACGATTTATATCCTCTATTTCAAAGATACAAGCATTATAACACAGCGCTGTATCGATATGATTCATAGAGGCAGGAAAGTCTCCTTCATATCCACTTCTTTCTATATCACCGAAAGGTATTATAGTTTCCCTATCGGTAAAATATACCAGTGGACTTGTGTGTTCCTTGCCATAACCGTATTCGTCCCAATAAGTAACTATCTTTTGTAAATCATCTTCACTGTAATGAATGTCTTTGCAAAATTGTTCAATTTCCTCAGTAAGCTCTTCTTCAATTTCTAACATATCCAAAATCATCAGAGTAACAAATTGTTTTTCATTGCTTGCCCTCTCGCTAAAATAACTCCATTCCAGCGAATCATCTACAAATATTTGTTTTCTGTCGCAGAAAAAATGGTATAACAAGCCGGTATATTCTGCTCCTGTACCTAAGAACAAAGGTATTAAACAAGGCGGGTGAGGATACCAATATTCCCAAACAGGATTATAAGTATCTAGGATAGGTATCTTAATTTGATGAAGAATCAATTTCTGAAAGTCTTCTGTAAAATTTAATTCTTTTATTACTTGTTTTAGTGCATTCATCTTTTTTATTATTATAATGATGTTGTTTACAGGTTAGTTTATGAGATTGCTATTGAGGCAAAAGCAGAGGTCTTTGCCTTCGGGGTCTTTTTCTATGTAACAATCTTTTCTCAAGGGATAGTCCCAATCGACGTTGGCGGTTTTTACTTTCTGATAAGGGGGTACGTATATCGTGCCTTTGTCCCAGAGAATTTGAGCATATAGTACTCCGTTGTAATAGGCATAATGCCCAAAAGGGTTCATTTCTTTTGAGGAATAACACGCCTGAAAGTTCTTACGACCATCGTAATCGCGTAGAGCTTGCGCTCCCATAAACTTCTGTGTAAAGCATTCGTTATCCTCACCGAGCTCGTTTTTGTACAATTCATAGAATACAGGACGGTCTTCTTCGAACAAAGCGTAATCATCGGCACTTATGCGGTAATAGCGTTCATAGCCTGCTACCCAACTTACAAGTACTTTCATCAAATGGGTTTCGATTGCTTCGCAATAGCCCACAGAGAAAAAGTGTTCTCGGTCTACGAGCTCTTTAGTGAGCTTTATGTGTTCTATGAGTTTTAATTTCATCTTCAGTAAAATTGTTATATTTTTGCCACGAATTTAGATACTATACTTATATGCATTACCTATACCTCACTTTAGCGATTGTTTTAGAGGTCTTAGCCACCGCTCTTTTAGGTAAATCGGAAGGGTTTACCAAGTGGTTGTTTGCCGTAGGCTCGCTGTTGTCTTATGGTGTTTGTTTTTACTTTTTATCCTTAGCTCTCAAGAATATTCCGCTGGGGGTAGCCTACGCTATCTGGTCGGGGGTAGGGATTGTACTGACAGCCATTGTGAGTATTCTTGTTTTCAAAAACAAAATAGACTTGCCTTTTGTATTGGGTTCCCTGCTTATCATCGCTGGGGTGGTGGTGATTAACCTCTTTTCAAAGGCAAATGGACACTGATTTTCCCTTATTTTTTGTCTTTTCTTCTTGTTATCAAAATAAATACTACGCATATTACCAGTCCTACAAGAGCGGGTTTGGCTACTGACCAACCGCTTGCACCACTGCTCACCACGCTCCATAACAGTTTTAAAAACGCAGCTAACACTACGGTGTAGAGCAATAAGCACCATTTTCTCTTCCACGCTGAGACTATCAGCAGATAGAAAAAGAGCGGTACACTTAGTGAGAAAAGTATCTTTTTTGTGTCCCACGTGCCTTTGAGATAGTCTATTTCGTAGGCTAAGAAACCGAGTACCTTAGGGTCGGTTTGTTGTGGAGTGGGGAACCAAAACATACTGGTAAATAGGCAAAAGATACTCAATGACACTCCTGCATACGATTTTCTCAAAGCAAAATACACCATAGGCACGATAAAGAGTGGGCGCACATACCAGCTTAATATATTGTGATGTCGTGCAAAAGTCCACTCAAAAAAGGAGTCATTAGTGAGAAAGACTACTATAAAAACTATGGTAAGCAGGGCGAAAACCGTTGCTATTACTTTTTCGTATTTCTTTAACATAGGGTTGTATTTGTTAGTAAGCTACAAAAAATGTGCTAAGAATGTGAGCTACAAGCTCTATTCTTGATAGACACGAGCCATAGGCTCGCGCCAGCGGGGGCGTTACGCCTTCGGGGATAAAGATAGCATCATACAGAAAATCGTCTAAAAAGGGGTATTCATTGGGGTTGATGGCTCGGATGTTCATATATAAATCTCTTTTTATTGTTCTTTTTTTCTTGCTCCTAACCACAATAGGAATATAAGTAGCCACATTATAACACTTTCAGGAAGTATTTTGGTAAGGTTACCTCCATCGCTTGTTAGGGTACTAAATGCAATACTTGCCCAACGCACTACTAGTAAAGCCATTACAAAGAAAGCAAGGAACTTGCCTGCATTGTCGTTCTTGCGCAGTGCCATTAATACTAAAGCAATACCCATTACTATGTTTTCGGTAGCTATGATATGCCAAAGATAATTGAATGTTATCCTACTTTCAGCATCAATATTGGTGTTTGACAAGGCAGGGAAAACAGTTGCAAAGCCGTTCATTTCGTGTGTAACGGCAGAGAGTAAGCAAAATACTCCCACTACAAGGTAAAAATAATTACGTATCATATTTTTTTATAATTGTTACTAATTCAATTTATGTGTTATTAATCTTAGAGGAAAAGGCGGGCGAGAAGGCTCAGGAGCACGAGTGCTAAGGTGATGAGCGATAGGTTGAAGCTGGTTGTGCGCTTACGTTGCCTCTTTCTAAGGCTGTGTTGGTACATAAAATTAAGGTTGATTTCGGCTATTATCAAATAGATGAAAAATAGCGGAAATATGATATAAGTTATGATAAAAACGACTTGGGATAGGATTATTCCAAGGGCTGAGAGGCAATAATCGGGGTATAGTGAGCGCATTGCTACTATAATAAGTGCGAGTATGGCAGTGCATAAAAACGCAATACTTAGGTATAAAAGACGTTTTTTCATTTTTCAATTTACTATTTGAATAACACTTCTCCGTACATTCCTATCTTTAAAAAGCCGTCGTTTTTAACCTTTACTTTGATAGCATAGACGAGGTTGGCGCGTTCAGATTTTGTTTGTATCGTTTTGGGGGTGAACTCGCTCTTTTGGGATATCCAGATAATTTCGCCTTGATAGGTGCGGTATTCGCCTTTTCCAGCATCGGTGCGCACGGTAACTTGCTGTCCTAATTTGATTTGGGATAGTTGGTCGCCGGTGATGTAGGCTTTTAGGGTTAGTACGTCGGTATTAGCAATCTTATAGAGTGGTTTTCCGAACGTCTGCATTTCTCCTTTTAGGGCGTAGTTAGTAAGCACAGTGCCCGCAATAGGGTTGATGATTTCACCCTGATTGATTTGCTCTTGAACGGCTTCGGCATTCTTTTGCAAGGGGGCTTCTTGGCTGAGTACGTTGCGGTTCTGGGTGTTGATGTTGGTGAGACTGACCTTGAGTTGGTTTTCGGTTACGGCTATCTGCTTGCGAAGCTGGTCGATGAGGGCAGAGAGGTCGTCCAATTGCTTTTGTGTGGCAGCCCCACCACGCACTAAGTTTTGTGTACGCGTGAGTTCACGTTCCTGTTGGGCGAGTTGTGCGCGCTGTACTTCGAGTTGGCTACGAATGAGTGCCACCTGGTCGGCAGGGTTTTGGGTTTTCTCTTTGAGTGAGGCAATAGTGGCTTCCACCTGCTCTTTCTGTATCTTGAGGAGAGCGACGTTTATCTGACCGACCTTTTGACCTTCGGTAAGAGTTTTGCCTTCTTCTACATCGTAGTCGATGAGTTGCCCCGTCTGTTGGGCAGAAACAATGACTTCGTCGGCTTCGAAATTGCCAGAAGCGTCGAATTTGTTCTTATTATTGCAAGCTATTAAAGCTATCAATGTGGTAATAAGTGCTATCTTTTTCATTTTAGTTCCTCACCCCCGTTCCCCCTCTCCTTGGGAGAGGGGGCAAGCCGGAAAGGCGATAGGGGTATTTTTTTTTATTGGGTTATTATTCAGTAAAAGGTATTCTTGTTCTGTTTATTGTTAGCCTCACTATAACTCCCCTCCTTGGGAGGGGTTGGGGGAGGATTGTCCTGTAATTAGTTTTTGATTCTCTTGAGCTTGGAGGAGTTGTATTTGGTGCAGGATAAGGGTTTGCTGAGCAAGATGCCAAGCATTGACTTTCTGCAAGTATTCGTGAGTGGTGATAACCCCGTTGTCCAACTGGACTTCAGCAGATTTAGCGACAGAGTGGCGCAAAGTTACCGATGCTTCATCTTGTTCTATCAGCTTTTGTAGCTTTTTGAGTTGCTCGGACTGCTGAGTGAGTTCGAGTTTTGTGTTGAGTAAAAAGGCTTGACGATCGGTTGCGATACTTTCGCGATTGAGGCGCAAAATGTGTCTCTTACTTGACAGGTTGTATAGCGGACTTAGATTCCATTGCAAACGGAGCCCTGTGATGTAGTAGAAATCCGCTTGGTTGCTGAGCATATTGAGTGTGGGACGCCCGTAACCGCCTTGAAAAAACGCACTGAGCTTAGGTATATATTCGCTATTGAGCTGTTTTTCTTGCGCTTTAAGCAACGATTCCTGTAGCTGAAATCCTTTGAGTTCAGGACGAAAAATATCGGTACTTAGGGTTTGAGACTGGGATTGAGGCGCAGGCTGTGCGAGCTGGGAAGCGTTGGTGAGCTCTTTGCCTATAAAAGTAGACAGCATTTGCAAGTAGGTAGCTTGGGTAGCTTCGTACTCGGTAGTTTGCATTCTTACACGGAGGATTTCGGCTTTCAGCTCGTCTACATTACTGGGAAGGGTCGTACCGTTTTTTAGGGCTACTTCCGCCTTCTTAAGTTGCGACTCGAGCGTTTCGATATTGAGGCGGTTTTGCGATAACTGGGCATCGATGAGGAGCACTCCAAAATATAGGTTGCTCACACGCTCTTTCAGGGTGTATAACTGCGTTTCGACCGCTTGCGCTTGGACAGCACTCTGGGCTTTGGCGACTGCCTTCTGACTGTGAATCGTACCACCCCCGTATAGGAGTTGGCTTACCTCGCCCACGACCTTGTATTGCTCTTTGTCAATCGTAGGCAAAAAGACGTTAGGAGGCAGTGGGAGTGCTCCTACAATGGTTTTAGAGAGGTCGGTTACTTCAGACTGGTAAGTGGCTTGCCCCAAGATAGAGACCTGTGGGAGGTAAGCACGATTGGCATTAGCAAGGGTATAGCCTTCGGTTTTGGCTATCAAATCGAGCTTTTTGACGGTAGGATAATTCTCTCGCGCCAAGTGATAATAATCCTCCAAGGTAATCGTTTCTTGTGCGATACCTATTATGGGGAAGAGTAAAAGTAATGCTATAAATCTCATATATAGATGTTGTTTACGTTATACAGTGTGTTTAACCATTTGGTTAGGGTATAGATAAAAAATATATTGTTTACCCCCATTCTCCTTCTTGGGAGGGGTTAGGGGAGGAATAATATCGCTTTAATCCATTGAGGGATAAGGGCTTTGCGCTGGAGCATTAGGGCTTTATACACCTCTTTGTCGGTTCTGCTCAGGGCGGTAAAGATAGGCTGGGCGATGAAGGGGAATATCACTAAACTGATCACGTTGAGCACGGTATGCATAAGGTTGGGTTCGGTGATTCGTCCTTGCGCTACTGCCTCGGCGTATTGGCGGGCTAAGACTGAGTGCTCTAACGCCTGAAGGATAGGGGTATTGGCAACAAAAGGTTCGGGATTAGCACGCACCTCGTTGAACATAAAGGTCGGTAATTCAGGTTCTTCCAAGAGCAAATCGATATAGTTAGCCACTACGCGCTCTATTTTCTCTTCTAAAGAGGTGCTCTCATCGTTGAGGATAGTACCTACTCCTTGAAAGAAATACGCCATTGTTTCGGTCATTACAATCTCAAAGAGTTTTTCTTTACTGCGGAAATAATAGTTGAGCATCGCGTGGTTGATACCTGCTTCCTCGGCAATATCACGGGTACGAGTGCCTGCATAACCCTTCTGGTGAAAGACTTTGCGAGCAGCAGCTTTGATGCGATCTTCAGTGGATGTGTCTTTAGTGTTACTCATTGTCATTCTATTTCGGGGGCAAAGGTAAGTTAAACATTTGTATTAACCAAATGGTTGGTGTTAAATCTTTGTTAATTGTGTGTTTATTGAATGAGATAATAGGTTTGATAAGAGGAGTGAGATTTTTTATAAAAAGAGTTGTTGTAAGGAAGGTAGGAGAGGGTGAGGTGTAAGTTTTGTTCATTGTTATTTGCTAATTGCTGATTAATTTGTACCTTTGCGCGCGTGATGAGTATGAAAATATTAGAAACCCCTTATGGAATATGCCATTTGAGCGTTGTTCCAGTACGCTTAGAGCCCCTTGAAGGAGCCGAGATGATTACGCAATTACTATTCGGTGAATTGCTGCAAGTGATTGATAAAGAAGAACATTGGAGCTATGTGCGCTTGTTATTCGACAATGTAGAAGGCTGGGTAGACAACAGTCAGTTTACAGAAATTTCGGATAAGGACTACAAAAAATGTCTTAAGAAGAAAGAGAAATACGCACATCGATGGCTTACTAAACTCCGTTTGAAAACAGGAGATGATCTCTTTTTGCACATACCCAAAGGGGCAACTTTCTCTCATAATCATCTTTTACACACTTCTCAATCTACCCAAAGAACTCCTCATCAAGGGGTAGTTTCCACCGCTTTAGAATATCTCAATGTACCTTTTTTGGCAGGAGGGAAAACTCCTTTTGGCATAGATGCTTCAGGTTTGGTACAGATGGTGTTTAAACTCAATAATATACATCTACCTCGCACTGCTGAGAAACAAGCGAAATACGGGGAACTCATTAGTTTTATAGAAGAATGTGAGGCAGGTGATTTGGCTTTTTTTGATGATGAAGAAGGAAATATCATCCACGTAGGAATTCTGTTAGGTGATAATAAAATTATTCATTCTTTTGGGAAAGTGCGAATTGATCGTTTGGATCATATAGGAATATTCAATAATGAACTTAGAAACTATACACATCAGTTGCGACTTTTAAAAAGAGTTGTATTTGATAAGAAATAAGAAAATAAAACATTGACTATTAATTTATTAATTATATGAAAATTGCTTTATTAGGATATGGTAAAATGGGTAAAACCATTGAACAAATAGCTGTTGCGCGTGGTCACGAGATTGTTTTGAAAATAGATAATGCCGAAACTCCTTACGACATTACTATAGCCGATGTAGCTATAGAGTTCAGCACGCCCAATAGTGCTTTTGCAAATATCAGCAATAGTTTGACACATAAAGTACCTGTGGTAGCAGGTACTACAGGGTGGTTATCCCAATATAACGAGGCGGTGGCATTGTGTAAAGCACAACAAACCGCTTTTTTGTATGCATCTAATTTTAGTATAGGGGTGAATGTATTTTTTGCTCTCAATAAAACTTTAGCTAAACTAATGTCAGGACTTAAGGAGTATGAGGTAGCTATTGAGGAAATCCATCATACCCAAAAACTCGATGCTCCTAGTGGTACAGCAATAACTTTGGCTGAAGGTATCATCGCAGAGACAGATAAAACTGGCTGGCATTTAGATACCGCTACGGAAAACGAAATCCCCATTGTAGCCAAACGCATTGATAATACCCCTGGTACTCACATCATCACTTATAGCAGTGAGGTGGATACTATAGAAATTAAACATACGGCTCACAATCGCAATGGTTTTGCTCTTGGCGCTGTGATGGCAGCGGAGTGGATTGTAGGAAAACAAGGAGTCTTCACGATGAGTGATGTACTTGGAATTAACAATTGAAAATGATGTTTATAGAATATAGTAATCAGTATTTTTATCTAGTTCAAGCAACAATATTACATAACTAAAATGCAAGAAACTTATTTTCTTTAAGAAAAAGGCATTATCTTTGCAAACTCATAACTCATAATTTTTTAACTCATAACTAAAGAATGTATAAAATTATATTTTCTGATATTGATGGAACTCTTTTAAGCGGTTCACGTACTCTTACTCAAAATACCATTCACGAAGTGAAAAAACTGAAAGACAAAATGCCTTTCATTTTAGTATCTTCACGTATGCCTCAGCAAATGTATCACATACAAAAAGATTTAGGTATAGCAGGTTTACCTCTTATCGCTTATAATGGAGGATTAGTGCTCAATGGTGAAAAAGTACTGCACTCAGTAGCAATTCCTCTTCAGATATTGGAAGAGGTGGTTACTCTCAACGAAAAAGAGTTTGCTTCAGAAATACATATTAGTTTTTATTACAACGATGAGTGGTATGTACCTCAATACGATCAATGGGCACAACGTGAAGAAACTATTACCAAAGTAACTCCTGTAGTACGTCCTAACCGAGAAGTGCTCACAACGTGGCAACAAGCAGGGCACGGAGCTCACAAACTGATGCTAATGGGGGAAGAAACTCTTATTGAGCGTATGTTCCAACTATTAAATGAGAAATATACTAAGGTAATGCAAATTTATCGCGGAAAAGAAACTTATATCGAATTATCAGATATCAGTATTTCTAAACTCACAGGGGTAAAAGTAGTTTTGAGCGAAATATACCATTTGTCGCTGAGTGAAGCAATTGCTTTTGGCGATAACTACAACGATTTAGAAATGTTAGAAGGCGTTGGCTGTGGCGTAGCAGTAGATAATGCACGCAATGAGGTGAAAGCCGTTGCCAAACATATAACATTACACCACTCAAAAGATGGTGTAGCCGAATTTTTAAAACAATTAAATAATTAATAATTAACGATTAAAGATTAAAGATGATATATTTATACATTTTAATTATTGCACAGCTCATCAATGGGCTATTTTTTTGGAAAGGTTATGAAAAAGCAGGTTACAGAGCGTGGCAAGCCTTTGTACCTTTTTATAATACTGTCATTTTTTTGCGTATCATCTCACGTCCGTGGTGGTGGGTCTTCTTGTTGTACTTACCTGTAATAGGCAATATTATGGTAGTAGTGATGACCTACGAGTGGTTACACGTGTTTAACTATCGCAAAAAACGCTATACCTTGCTTTCAGTAGTGACTTTAGGCTTGTTTGCTGCTTACGTAACTTATTTGCCCTCTACACAATATGTAGGTAAGGATGTAGAGGTAATCAAGAAAAATGTATCGTCGTGGGTAAGTGCTGTACTCTTTGCTGTGGTAGCAGCTTCGGGTATTCACACCTATTTCATACAACCTTATATGATTCCTACTTCTTCCTTAGAAAAAACACTTTTAGTAGGTGATTTCCTCTTTGTGAGCAAGTTCCATTACGGAGTGCGTGTGCCTATGACGCCTTTATCATTACCTATGGTACACGATTCTATTCCTATAATAGGTACAAAATCATACATCAAAACACCACAATTACCTTATTTGCGTTTGCCTGCTTTGCAAAAAGTACAACGAAATGATATTACTGTATTCAACTGGCCTACTGATACGGTAAGATACTTCCGTGATAATTCGGGTATTCACGTTGATAAACCTATTGATAAGAAATCAAACTATGTGAAACGCACGGTAGCTATCCCAGGTGATGTACTTGAGATAAAAGATGGTGATGTATGGATCAATGGCAAAAAAGAAATTTACCCTATACGTGCTAAACTACAAACATCGTATATAGTGGTAACACAGCCTAATTTGTTTAACTCTATAGAAGAAGTTTGGAGTGCTATGTACCAACAATTTGGTGTGACCGATCGCGCTTATCCTATCAATAACGATACCTATATTTTTTCTTCTCTTACTGACGATGTGGCAAAAGCATTAGCTGCTAATCCTAATATTGTATCTGTAACTCGCAATGTGAATAAGGCGGGAGTGTACAATAAGGCTATCTTCCCTCATAGTCCTGCATTCCCTTGGAATGAGGATAATTATGGTCCCATTACCATCCCTGCTAAAGGAAAAAGTGTAACACTTACTATTGAGAATTTACCTTTGTATAAACGCATTATCAGCGTGTATGAACACAACCAATTGGAAGTAAAAGGTAATGAGATTTATATCAACGGACAAAAAGCTAATAGCTATACTTTTAAACAAGACTATTATTGGATGATGGGTGACAATCGCCATAATTCTGAAGATAGCCGTTTTTGGGGCTTTGTACCTGAAGATCACGTATTAGGAAAACCAGTACTCGTTTGGATGAGTTTAGACCAAAACGCTTCAGGCTTTAAGAAAATACGTTGGAATCGTCTGTTCACCACTGTGAATGGTGATGGAGAGCCCGTATCGTATCGTTATATCGTGTTTGCTTTGCTCGGTTTGTGGTTAGCTTATAGTTTGCTGAAAAAGAAAAAAGAAAAAGAATAAATGGTAACACAAGTATTATTGCACCCCACTTATTTTCCTTCAATAGCTCAATTTCATTTGATATTGAACAACCCTTGTGTATTAGAAGTTTCGGATAATTATCAGAAGCAAACTTTGCGCAATAGGGCTTATATTTATGGTGCGAATGGTAAACAAGCCCTTAATTTACCTATCAAACACGTAGGAGGGGATACTGGCAGACAGCTGTTTAAAGATGTAAAGGTAGAAAATAATTTTCCTTGGCAACGATTGCATTGGAAGAGCTTAGAAACTGCTTATCGCACATCACCTTATTTTGAGTATTACGAGGACGATTTGGCACGTATTTTTGAAAAACAATATACTTATTTACTTGATGTAAACCTTGATACTATTGAAACTATTTTAGCGTGCCTATTGGTACATATCAATTTTGATAAGACAAAAGTGTATGAAGCCGAGCCTCAAGGAGTAAAAGACTATCGCTTTTTAAGTAGCGCTAAAAAAGAATACCCTATAACAATGCCTCCATATCATCAAATATTCTCAGATAAATATGGGTTTATTCCTAACTTATCAATATTGGATTTATTGTTTCACGAAGGACCTAATACCCAAGACTATTTGGCGAAGGTAATAGTATAGTGTAATAAAGTGTGCAACTACACATTTAAAGGTGTATAATTACACGTTTTGTTATAGGCTTTTGAAATAAGTGTTATAGTTAATTTTTATTTTAGTTATTGATAGTCAGTGTATTGAATGTTTTAGTGAATTAAACAAAAAGTTTGGCACAGATTTTTCTATATACTAAACAGAAAAATGCTAAATTAAACATCATCACCTTAAGTGTGATACTCATTAAAACAAATCTTGTGAAAAAGACTTTATTACTCAATGGTAATAGAATAACATTTTTCTAAACTGAAAAATTTTCTTCATTTTGGAGTTAGTAGTAGTATTTATATGCATTGTGAAAAAGGCTCTCTAAGAAATTAGGGAGCTTTTTTTATGCCTATTTACAACAAAAAAAAGACGCTAAAGAGCGTCTTTTTTATATTGTTAGTATTGTATGACTACAAATCTAAAATCAAAGGGATTAAAGTCTTTCACTAATTCAGGGATGAATTCCTTACCTTTCAGCAAATAGAAATCGGTGAAGTTAGCAAAACGTTCTTGTAAGATGTTATTAGGGAATAGTTCACTTTGCAAAATAGTAGTGCGCTCTAATTCCTCACTAAACTTCCTTTTTTGGGCTTTTAAAAGTCGTTTTTCAAGTTTTTCTAAACCTTTTAACTGTCGGACTTCTTGGGCTTTTACGGCATTCTTAAAGGTAATGTCAGTACGTTCAGCTAATTGGTATAGATGAGTGAATTGCTGTTGGAGTAATTCCTTTTCAGGAGTAAAATCTATAGGAAATTCACTGAGTTGTCGTACTTTTTTATTTTTTAACTCTTCTGGTTTTAAGAATAAATCGTTTAGAGAAAACTGTAGTTTTTCAATTTTCTCAGCTTGTCGTTGTGAAACGAGCATTGCCGAATTGCGCAACATCAGTATGGGGAAGGGTACTTTTTCCGTATTAAAAAATCCTTTTAATTCTAACCAATAAGCTATTTCTCCACCACCACCTATATAAGCCAAATTAGGCAATATCACCTCTTGATACAAAGGGCGCAAGATAACGTTAGGAGAAAACCGTTCAGGATAGGTATTGAGTTCTTCTAAAATAGCTTCTTTAGAGAAGTGAATATTTGTATCGTGTACCTCAAAACCTTCGGTGGTACGTATGATGCGGTGTCTGCCGTTAGGGGTGAGGTAGAACATATTCACCTCACGTGGGTTTACTTGCACAGGATAAGTGCTATTCACCTTTTGTAAAGCCTCAATACTTTTAGTTACTTCACGATGAGCAACACTATGTAACAAATCATTCCTTATATAGGAAATAAATTCCTTTTTTAAAGCCTTGTCGTTACCGTCGATTACCACCACTCCATAATCTTCAAATAGGGCATTTACTAAATAGCGAGTAGCTTCAGCTAAATTATTGTTTTTTAGATAGCTATCGCGGAAGAGAGCTCGCAATTCATCAGCGTTTTTACCCAATCCTATTGCTCTATCAAACGTTTGAAATACCGCTTCGAGTGTATTGGTAGAAAAGTTGCCCGTTGCTCCTGTTTGGTCGCTATTCCAACAGATGGTGCGATTGCTGAGGTGAAAATGGTTGATTTCCTCAAAATCGTGGTCTTCTGTAGCCATCCAATACACAGGAACAAAATGTTTATCGGGGTACTTTTCAGTGAGCTGTCTAACAGTATTAATTACTGAAATTATCTTGAAGATAAAATAGAGATGCCCTGTAAAAAGACTCAACTGATGTCCTGTAGTAACTGTGAACGTATTACTTTGAGCTAAAAGTTCTATATTTTTGAGTACTTTAGGGGTCGTTTTTAGCTCGGCGTATTGTGCTTTTAAGCTACTTACTAAAACATTGCGTTTTTCTTGACTGAAATTAGCTTCTTTTTCAGTTATTTGCTTTTCAAATTCTGCTATTGAAGGAAAGTGATTGTAGAAAGGGCGTAGTTTTTCTTGCTCATCTACATAATCGGTGATGAGCGTAGAGAAAAACCGAATATTGGAGTAAGGAATATAAGCGGAAATCATACGCTTGAAGTGTTTTTATTCGTCGTCTAATGAAGAATCGTCGGGGATGTCTAAACCGCCTACCCCTATTTCATCGTCATTATTGTTCATAAAGTCGTCGTCCTCGTCGAAGTTTTCCATTGTATCGGCTAAACGAGTACTTACTTTCACTAAATAGATAGTGTCCTCGGTGCGTACTTCTAAGGCATCAACGGTCTCATTTTTGGCGTTTTTAAAACGAATTACATCTGCATCAGTATACCCATCAGGGTATTTTTCTACTAACATAGAGAGAATCTCATTGGTTAGTTTGTTGTAGTCTACTATTACGCGTTTCATATTAATATTACTTTTCACGGGGCGAAAGTAAGTTAAATTTTATAATTACAAAATAAAAAACGTATTTTTTTTTAATTTGTAGTATCTTTGCCCCCGAAAAATGCTTATGATTTCTAAGAAAATTAAACTATGAGTATACAATTATTTTATCACCCAGCATTGCAATTAGATAGTACAAATTGCTTTTTTGATAAGGAAGAAAGCCAGCATATAGTAAAGGTATTACGCAAAAAAGCGGGTGATGTGTTACATATTACTAACGGGAAGGGACAACTTTTTGAAGCACAATTAGATTTTGCGTCTCCTAAACAATGTGAAGTAAGAATACTGAAATGCACTACCCAATCACCGCGTTCTTATTATTTACACTTGGTAGTAGCCCCTACTAAAATGAATGAACGTTACGAATGGTTTTTAGAGAAAGCTACTGAAATAGGGGTAGATGAAATTACACCTATTATTTGTGAACATTCTGAGCGTACGACTATTAAAGTAGAGCGTTTTGAGAAGATACTTCTTTCGGCGATGAAACAATCGCTGCAATGTTATTTGCCTAAACTCAATGCTCCTATTGCATCAACTCAGTTTTTTAAAGTGATGAAGACAGATACTTCAGCTAAATATATAGCCCATTGTTACGAAAATGAGAAGCGGTTGTTCTCACGAACACTCACTCCGTTCCCTGAGCGTATCACAGTACTAATAGGACCTGAAGGTGATTTTTCAACAACTGAACTCAACACCGCTTTGCAACAATCGTTTATACCTATATCATTGGGTGATACGCGTTTGCGTACCGAAACAGCAGCTGTAGTAGCCTGCCATACAGTAGCCGTGCTTAATGAACTCCAATAGGATTAGAAACTCACCATAGCTTCATAGAAATCGGCTTCATCAATGCCCATATTTTGGCATACCCATTTGGCAGCCTCAATGTAGCTTATTTGGGTAGCCGACGTATCGCCTAAGGGCAATTCTCCTTCGGGAGTAATAAGAAAAGTTTCGCCATTGTGCGTTTCAAATAGAGGGGTGCGGTACTCCATTTTACGTATCGCCCTCTCGTTGTTTTCTACAAGTGTTTTGAGAGCTTCATCATCTTCATTGTAAATAAGGATGCCTCCTTTAGTAATCGATTCTATAAAGTTTTGATATTCTTCTACTTTTTCATTGTTAATATCACTGATGAGGGCAATGGTAGGATGTAGTGCGGCACTGTTGTCCCCTCCTTCAAAAAGAACAAATTCGGTATCTACAAAATGTACTTGTTTGTCATTAATAGGAGTTTCTAAACAATAACTCAAAGGTTGGTTATAAAAATCCATAGTGTGTAGCACACGTGCCAAACACTCTTTCTTACCCTTATCACCACTGAGTACTACACGGGTTTTATTTTTGAAATATTCGTATAGAAAAGCATTAGGTGATATAGGTGAAAGCCCTAAGTTTTGAGCCAATAACAAATCGGGGTGAGTAGGTGATAGGTGAGGATCAGCAATTACATAATGAGTTTCAGAAGATAATTCTTCTGGTAAGGTAGTGATGTGGTGCTGTTCATTTAGAGCCATCATCAAGGGGCGCAAGTGAGTGCTGGGGGCTACTATAAAATGGATATTCATTGTATTGAAAGTTAATTGTTATAAAAAAAGCTATCCTATTAGGATAGCTTTTTTTGTTGTACCTGAGGAGGGAATCGAACCCTCACTCCGAAGAACACGAGTTTGAGTCGTGCGCGTCTACCAATTCCGCCACTCAGGCTTGCTTTTTAAATCGGGTGCAAAGGTACATAAGTTTTTTGAATATGCAAAAAAAAGCCTAACTTTTTTGCTAAATATTTTTTAACTTATTAAACTTCAATGCTAACAGATTTATTTTTCACCAGCTTTTCATCTTCAAAAAAGAAGTCAATACGCCCTAGATTGATACCATAGCATCCCACTTGGTTTACTAAAGTTATTTTTTCACGGCGATTGGTTACCAAAGTAGGCTTTGGCAAGAAAGTGTGTGTATGTCCGCCAATAATCAAATCGATATACGATGTTTGTGCTGCCACTTTTAGGTCGCACACCTTATTAGGATTATCTTTGTACTCATAGCCTATGTGTGAAAGACAGATAATGAGGTCGCAATGTTCTTCGTTATGCAGTTTGCGTTCCATATCTTGGGCAATTTCTATAGGGTTGAGATATACAGTTTCACCGTACATCTGTTTGTTAACTAAGCCTTCTAACTCTACTCCTATACCAAAAACACCTATTTTGATACCATTAAGATAGTAAATTTTATAAGGGAGTGTATGTCCGTTTAAAATGGTATTGCTAAAATCATAATTAGAGATGATAAAATCGAATTTAGCGTGAGGTAATTGAGCATAGAGGCCTTCGAGTGCATTGTCAAAATCGTGATTGCCAAGAGTTGCCGCGTCGTATTTGAGCATAGACATCAGTTTGAACTCTAATTCACCTCCGTAGAAGTTGAAATAAGGAGTACCTTGAAAAATATCTCCTGCATCAAAGAGGAGAGTATAAGGGTTTTCTTGACGTATTTGGTCTATGAGGGCAGCCCTGCGTGCTACCCCTCCTTTGTTAGGATTAAAGGGGTCGGTAGCAGGTAGTGGGTCGATATGGCTGTGCACATCGTTAGTGTGCAAGATAGTAATTTGCTTGGTATTAGCGGGTTTCATTGATAAGGAACCCAATCCTCCCATCCCTACCAATAGAGAGGAAGCGCCTATATGTTTTAAAAAAGTTCTTCTTTCCATAATATATTAAGGTTTATATTCGAAACGATGGTCTTCAGTAGCGTTTAAAATATCTATTTTTTTGAAGTAATCGATAAGTACGTTGCGGAGTTTATAGCCTATTTTATCAGCGTCTAAAGCGCCTTTAAAAAAGTACATTTCATCGCCTCCATTGTATAGGTAATCGGAAGTGACAACTACATAAGTTTTGTTAGGGTCAAAAGGCTTTCCGTTAATGGTGAAGTGCGTGATTTTACCATCCTTAGTGATTTGTAACGACACTTGTTTAGAAAGAGGGTGGGGGAGACGGTGCTGTATGAGGTAATCAGCGAGTTCTTTTACTTTAGTTCCTGGCATAGTGAGTACAATTACCTCATTTTCAAAAGGCATCAAATTAAAAGCTGATTCCATTGTGATGGTGCCTTTAGGCAAATCGGAGCGGATACCTCCCCAGTTGAGCATCACAAAATCAACCTCCTTGCCTGTGCGCTTTTTGTATGCCTCGGATACAATTTCAAAGGTAGCATCAGCCATAAAATTGCTGATTCCTGTGTTAAGCAAGGTGGTTTTCCTATCCTTTACTAAATCACGAGCATTTTCAGCTAAAACGGTAGACATTTCTGCTTTGATACGCTCTCTATACGGACTTATAAAATTTTCTATATCAGTTTTTTGTGATATAGATTCGGTAACGGGAATGTTTTTGCTACGCTCTTTTGTAACAGTGTATTTAGCAGGAGTACAAGAGGCTAAAAAGGCAAATGTTACAAATAATACAAAAAAATAATGCTTCATTATATCAAACTTTCTCATAAATATGTTTTTATTTTAAAAATTATTTTTACCTTTGCAATCACACGCAAAATTACAATATATTTTGGACATCATAAAGAATTTTTACCTAAAAAATAAAATTCGCAAGAATTTTAAAGCCTTAGAAAAGTATAACAAAAGGTTAGACAGCGACTTAGTGAAAGTAGGCTGTATTGTGGATATGGATGTAGTGAAGGAAGTTAACCCTCTGTTAGAGTTAATGAAATACTATTCCATACGTCCTGAAAACTATATTGTTTTAGGATATAAGCACACTTCAGAAGAAACTCACGCTAATGGAGTTCCTTTTTTAGTAGATAAAGAAATTAATTGGCAAGGAAAGGTGAGAAATTATCATGCTGATCGTTTAGCAGAACAGGAATATGATTTGCTCATCAACTATTTCAATGAACCTAAATTGCCCTTGCTCTTACTATCCTCATCAATAAAAGCAAAATTGAGAATAGGGTTTCAAGGAATTGATATGCAGTATAACGATATTACTATTGCTTGCCCTCTTACTGAAGAAAGAGTTTTTACTGAAGAAGTAAAAAAAGTATTAGGAACCATTATTCATAAATAAGAAGTTATGACAAACCAACTAACAGGAACTGGTGTAGCTCTCATTACACCTTTTACAAAAGACAATCAGGTGGATACTGAAGCACTTGCCCGCATTGTGGACTATGTAACCGAAGGCGGAGTGGAATTTATAGTAGCCTTAGGTACTACCAGTGAAGCCCCTACGCTTACTAAAGATGAAAAACGCATCGTACGCGAGACAATTATCAAGGCTAATAAAGGACGTTTGCCTTTAGTTTTAGGTATAGGTGGTAACAATACCCAAAATGTAATTGACGAAATCAAACAGACCGATTTGTCTCCGTTTGTAGCAATTTTATCAGTAACACCTTATTACAACAAGCCTTCGCAAAACGGCTTATATGCACACTTTGCCGCCATTGCGAAAGAAAGTACACTCCCTATTATTTTGTATAATGTACCAGGACGTACAGGAGTATCGATGACGACTGAAACTGTCGTGCGTTTAGCAAATGATTTTGAGAATATTGTAGCAATTAAAGAAGCATCGGGCAATTTGCTGCTCGATATGAATATCATCAAAGATATGCCTAAAGATTTTATTTTGCTCTCTGGTGACGATGCTACTACTTTGCCTGCGGTGTATATGGGAGGAAGTGGAGCAATTTCTGTGATAGGAATTGCTTATCCTAAAGAATTTTCAGAAATGGTGCGTTTAGGACGACAAGGAAAAACAGTTGAGGCTAACAAACTTCAATATAAATTGCTTCCTAGAACAGCATTAGCTTTTAAAGAAGGAAATCCTATAGGAATTAAAGCTATGTTAGCGGCTAAAGGTTTGTGCGAACCTTATGTGCGTTTGCCTTTAGTAGAGGCATCAGAAGAATTGAAAAAAGCAATAAGCGATTTGAAAGATTAACTTTCAAATCGCTTTATTTCTTTTAACTGTTCGTTATCGAGATCATAGATGTCGTTTTTTAAAGTCAATTCGCCGTTTTCATCTATAAAAGCGGTGTAGTAAAGAATATTTATTTTGTACTTCGTTTTTAAAGCAATGCGATATTGAGATCGCTTGCCATTCATAGCTTCATTTACTTTTTCTAAAGTCCAAGGTGTTTCAGTAGCTTCATTTTTCAATAGCTGATAAGCTAATTCATTAGGGTTTTGCACACGCACACAACCGTGACTTAAGGCGCGATCATCACGCTGAAAGAAATATTTAGAAGGAGTGTCGTGCAGGTAAATACTCATACCATTAGTGAGTATGAACTTCACTAACCCCAAGGAGTTATAGGCTGATGGAGCTTCTACAAAGTGGAAACCGCGTTTGTGTACAGAAGGGTCTGTCCAATCAATGGTAGTAGGGTCTACCTTTTTGCCCTTTTCATACATAGTATAACCTCTTTTTTGGTATTTTTCGGGATCGGCTTGTGATATAATCTGTGGGAGCATTTCCTTTTTTATAATACTTTGTGGAACCGACCACGTAGGGCGGAATTCTACATAGCGAATGGTATCGGTAAAAATAGGTGTAGGGGTTTCTGTTCTACCTACTACTACACGTGTTTGAAATTGTAACGAGTCCTTGTGAAAGAGCAATAATTTGAAATCGGGGATGTTCACCAAAGCGTAGTGTTCGCCTAAATCGTTATTGAACACGCGCATACGTTCCATATTCAGTTGTAACAAATCGCGTTTACGACTTTTATTCATATTCAGGAAGTAAAGTGTTTGTTTTCCTAACAAGCCATCAGCTGTAAGTCCGTTGCTTTTTTGGAAACGTTGTACTGTTTTGATAAGGGTACTATCTACCATTTGAGCCTCAATTTCAGGAGTAGCATAAAAACCCTTCTGTTTGAGTCCATTGCGCAAATGTACCACTATAGGGGAAGTATAGCCATATACAAAATCCTTTGCGGGAAAATCAATGGTAATAAAAGTATCTACCGCTTGTTTTTTGAGTTGTAGATAGAGTGCTTTCATCTGCTCATACTGCTTGTTTTGAGGAAACAGTGGTATAATAACGCTTGCTAAAGAAGTTTTATCACCTATATACAATAATAGGTCAATATTTTTCTGAGCATCATATTTAGGCTTGATCCAAGTGTGTTTGCCATAAGCAATTCTTGTAAATCTACCGCTGGTAAGGTGTTTGGTAAACAATAAGAACGAGGCAGTAATTTCCTTGTCTAAGGAAGCTTTGTAATCATCGGATAACTGGTGAGCATAACTACTATCCACTGCTTTTTTCAGAGCAGTACGCCTATAAGTTTCAGGTGCCAAGCCATCGTTAGCAACACTGTCTAAAACAGAAAGATACTCTTTAAATAGGCGTGAAGGAATATCTTGGTAGAGCCAACGTGTTTTGCCACCATTTTGTATATAATAGGTGTAAGTTTCAGATTGGATACCTTTTTTGTTGTGAGTGTCCAAGATGGGAAGATTTTCAAAAGTAGCAGCCGTAGTATCTACTGCTATAGTAAGAGCTTCGGCATAAATTTCTTCACCAGTTTCTCTCAGTGATGAATCAGGGTGTGAAGCAGGATTTTTCTTACAGCTTTGGAGTATAGCAAGAGCAGCTATTAAAAAGTAGAGTTTAAATTTCATTGTATGAAAAAAATGTTACAATTAAGCGGCAAAAGTACTCTTTTTTTTTCACTTAAACAAATGATAATAAAATGACCTTGCTAAAGATATATACCTTGTAAAGAGATAATCAAATCTTTGGCAAGGTTATGTTTTTTACAAATTAGAAAACTTTTGTATCGCTTCTTCTAAAACATCGTACACTCGGTCTAATTGAGCATCTGTAATGATGTAAGGGGGCAAAATGTAGATAATATTTCCTACCGGACGCAGTATTACGCCTTCTGAGATAAAGAAGTTGTACAGTTTATCTCTGAATGAGCCGTAGTATTCAGTATTTTGAGAGGTTTTGAGGTCGAATGCCAAAATAACACCTAAGGTACGTGCATTTTCTACCGATGGATATTTCGCAATACGGGCTAAAAACTCCTGATGACGGCGTGCAATACGTTTTAAGTTGGCTTGCATTTCGTCACTTTCCAATATGCGAATAGCTTCTAAGGCAATCGCACAGCCCGTGGGATTTGCCGTAAAGGTATGTCCGTGGAAAAGAGCTTTGTTCACGTCTTCACTGTAAAAACCGTCGAATATCTCTTGGGTAGCAGTAGTTACCGCCAACGGAATCGTTCCTCCTGTAAGAGCTTTCGATAAGCACATAATATCGGGTTTATGAGTGAGATAGTCCGAAGCAAAAGTGCGTCCTGTACGTCCGAAGCCTGTCATTACCTCGTCGGCAATGGTAATCACACCATTTTCTTGTGCGATATGAATCAGCTTGTCTAAGGCTTCTGGTTCATAGATTTGCATTCCTGAGGCTCCTTGTACTAAGGCTTCAAATATAAAGGCGGCAGGATGATGTTCGGCAATCACTTCTTTGAGTTTTTTAGCAGCTTCATCGCTTCCTTTTTTGGGTAACGGTATGCGCACTACTTTCAACAAATGTTCTTTAAAAGCATCAGTAAAGAATGAAATACCCGAAGCTGCCATAGCGGCAAAGGTATCTCCGTGAAATGCATCTTCAAAAGCAACTACCGTAAAGCGTTTCTCGCCTTTATTGAAAAAGTACTGTAACGCCATTTTGATACCTACTTCCACTGCTGTCGAACCGTTGTCCGAGAAGAATACTTTCTGTTGGTTTTTAGGCAGGATACTGATGAGCTTTTCAGCAAGCTCTACCGCAGGTCGGTGTGTAAAGCCACCAAAGAGCACGTGCTCTAATTGGGTGAGTTGTTTGTAGGCAGCTTGGGCTAATCGCTCGTTGCTATGCCCATAGGGGTTTACCCACCAACTGGCAATAGCATCTATGTATTCTTTGCCGTCCTCGTCCCAAAGGAGAGCATCTTTCCCTTTCACAATTCCGATAGGTTTGGCAGCCGTTTGATGTTGGGTATACGGGTGCCACAAATGTTTTTCGTCTCGCTGTTGTAAATTCATTTTTTCGATTGTATAATGGTTTTGGTTATAATATCTTTCTCCATATTCCAGCCTCTCGCCGGACTGTATTCACGTCCGTACAAGATGATTTGCACGTGCAGTTTGTTCCATTTTTCTTTGGGGAAAAGTCGTTTGGCATCTTTCTCAGTTTGCACTACCGAACTACCGTCGGAAAGCTTCCAGCGGTGCATCAGTCGGTGTATATGGGTATCAACGGGGAAGGTCGGAATGCCAAAGGCTTGTGCAAGAACAACGCTGGCAGTTTTATGTCCTACTGAGGGGAGAGCCTCTAAAGCCTCAAAGGTTTGAGGAACTTCACCGTTGTATTTGTCTATGAGTATTTGGGAAAGCCCGTGAATACCTTTAGATTTCATAGGGGCAAGCCCTAAGGGTTTGATAATCTCCTGTATTTCGTCTACCGAAAGTAGTACCATATCATACGGATTGTCCGCTTTGTTAAATAGAATAGGCGTGATTTGGTTCACCCGTGCATCGGTAGTTTGTGCCGATAAGAGTACGGCTATCAGTAGCGTATAAGGGTCTTTGTGTTGTAGGGGTATAGTAATTTCAGGATAGATACTTTCAAGTGTATCAATGATGAATTTTACTTTTTCTTTTTTTTTCATTTGTATTATATTTCATTCCTAAAAACAGTGTGTTTTAAAAGGAATTCAAGTAACAATAGTACAGTAGCAATGATTACTAATAAGCGGAATTTTTCGTCTACTTCAGTGTATTTAAACTCTTCAATTTTAGAGGTTTCTAATTTGTTGATTTCGTCGTAAATTTGTTGGAGTTTTTGGTTGTTAGTAGCGCGGAAATAACGTCCGTGAGTTATTTGTGCAATTTTTTTCATCAACGATTCATCTATTTCTACTTGTAGCATTCGGTACATTATGCTACCATCGGGGTTGAGAGCGTAAGGCGAAAGCGCCATACCATTAGTACCAATACCTACGGTATATACTTTGATACCATATTCGGCAGCTAATTCGGCAGCGATAAGCGGGTCGATTACCCCAGTGTTGTTTACCCCATCGGTAAGGAGGATAATCACTCTACTTTTAGCTTTGCTCTCTTTGAGTCGATTTACAGCAGTTGCTAACCCCATACCTATAGCAGTTCCATCTTCTACTTGTCCATAAGTAAGTTCAGCTAATGAGTTAAGAATGATACTCTTATCGGTAGTTACAGGTGTTTTGGTATAGCTTTCTCCAGCGTATACTACCAATCCAATGCGGTCATTAGGACGATCTTTAACAAACTGAGAGGCTACTTTTTTCAAGGCTTCAAAGCGGTTAGGTTTCAAGTCTTGAGAAAGCATACTTGATGAAACATCTATTGCCATCACAATATCTATCCCATCAGTAATTTTAGTTTGTGCATTTTCAGAATGTGTTTGAGGGCGTGCTAAAGCTATAGTAATTAAGGCAACGGCTAATAGACGCAAAGCAAAAAGAGAATGGTATAAGTAATCCTTCCACGAACTTATCTTTCTAAAAGCGATGGTAGACGATAGTGTAACATTTGGTTTAGATTTTTTATTCCAATACACATACCAAGCTACCATTAGCGGTAAAACTAACAGCAACCAAAAGAACTGAGGATTGGCAAATGTAATATTTTTAAGCATATTATTCTGTTTTAAAAACTATAGAATTGATGACCCTTTGAGCTATTTTATTAGCATTAGGTTCGTTGATGTAGGTAATAAGTACTTGTTGGAGTGCATTGTTTTCAGTAAAACTATAGAGCTCATACGAAGCATTAAAATACTTACCTTTTTCATTAGGGATACTCATTTTACCAAATACTTTCATACCCTTAGCTCCATTCGGAGAAGTATATTCTTCCGTTAAGGTAGTGATGTTTTTTGCTTTGGCTTTATCCAATTGTGAAAGTACAATTTCATTCACTTTTTTGGGGTCTAAAGTAAGTCCACCGTCTTGTCCTTCTTGCTGAGATGCTGTATTTTGGGCATCTTTCTTGAAGGTAATGATATTAGTCATTATATAGAGTGGTGAATTGAGACTACCGTAATAGAAAGTGTATTGTTTGTCTATAATCGATTTATACTCAACTATATCTACTATTTGCTTGCGAATGAGTACTTCGGGGGTAGTAAGCTCGGTAATAGGATAGCCATAATCACTTGTTACCCACTCCACTTTATTATATTGAGCATATATACTGAAATATTTTAATCGTATCTTATTGTAGCCAAATATAAAAATGAGAAATAATACTAATGAACATAGACCAATAATTAAGCGTTTCTGCCAACGACTTAATTTTCTATTAGGGCGTGTAACCTTCGCTTCTTCTGCTATTTGATTTGTTTCAGCTTCTGTTTCTACAATAGGGATAGCTTCTTTAGTTTTAATGACTACATTTTCAATAGTTTCACGGTCGTATTCAGCGTTGTTATCTGAAGGTTTGCTCTTAGCAAACTTCACTAAATCGGCATTTTGTAATACACGTTTGAGATTATTGATAGTTTCTGTCGATAAGTATAATTTTCCAGTTTTTTGTAAGTTGTTGATTTTAGCTAAGAGTTCATCAGTAGTACTTTCTTTAGCTAAAATATGTACCTCGTCTTCCAAATATTCTTTTACAATATCCGTAAGGCGTGTGTAATAGGCTTTATGTTGTGATTCTATAAGGTATTTGGAGTTCTGTAAATCTTTTAAATCCTGAATAGCGCGTTCAAAAGGAGGTAGTTTTTTACGTTCTTCTTCAGCAGATAGTTTTTTCTTGCGAAATACAAAAAAGTATAAAGCGGCAGCAGTTAAAAGAAGAGTAACTATACCTAAAACAATCCATAACCAAAGGTGAGAAGAGGAGGGAGAGGTTACTTCGGCAATAGGTTTAGCGTCATATAAAGGCTGTTTGAGCGTATCTACGGCTACATTATGTACTTCTACGAGTAGTGAATCAGTATAAAAATCTTTATGGCTAATCTGTATTTTTTGTTGTGGAATGGTGTATTTACCCTCGTCGAATTGAGTGAGGTAATAGGCTTTTTCCAAACGGAATTTACCTTTCTCTTTTAAGGTATCGGTAGGATTAGTTTTTACCATTTCCAAAGCTCCAAAAGTTTGACCTTCAGGGAATACCACGACTGCATCGGCAGGAGCTTGTACGGATATTTTATACTCTATTTGTTCTCCTATCTTTATGTTTTTTGTACTAGTTGCTACTTTCACTTCTTGTGCGTGAAGAGTAGGCAATACAAATAATATTAGTATGAAATATAATATTCGTTTCATTTTTTAGTCCTTTATCTTTATAAATTTCTAAGACCTATTGCTTATTGCTAAAGACCTAACCTCTATTTTTGAAGTATCCTAATAGTTTTTGGGTGTAACTCTCATCGTCTCTACAACTCACTACACCAGCACCCGATTTCTGCCAAAGAGCTTCAAAGTAGTTCACCGTTTCACGATATTGTTTGGTGTACTCATTTTGCACAGCAGCTGAAGAGGTGTTGACACGCATCAATGTTCCTGTTTCAGCATCTTTTACCATTATGTAGCCTAAATTAGGTAATTCAGTTTCTTTTTTGTCGTAAATTCGAATCCCTGTAATATCGTGCTTTTTAGCGGCTATTTGTATAGGTTTCTCATAACCTTTGTCCATAAAATCGGAGAGCATAAACACAATAGCTTTTTTCTTGCTCACTCTGCTGAGAAATTGTAGAGCCTCAGAAATATTTGTTCTTAAACTTTTGGGTTGAAACTCTATAAGTTCTCTGATAATACGTAATACGTGAGATTTTCCTTTTTTAGGGGGTATATACAGTTCTATTTGGTCGGAGAAGAGAATCAAACCTGTTTTGTCGTTGTTTTGTAGGGCAGAAAAAGCTAAAGTAGCTGCTATTTCAGTGATGAGTTCACTTTTGAATTGCTGTTCGGTACCAAAGAGCTCACTACCACTCACATCTATCATCAACATAAGGGTAAGTTCGCGTTCTTCTTCAAATACTTTTACGAAAGGCTCGTTGTAGCGAGCTGTTACATTCCAATCGATATTGCGAATGTCGTCACCAAATTGATAGGGGCGAACTTCACTGAAAGTCATACCACGACCTTTAAAAGTAGAGTGATATTCCCCTCCGAAGATATTATCGGAGAGTTTACGCGTTTTTATCTCTATCTTGCGTACTTTTTTTAATAATTCTTTAGTATCCAAAATTAATTAGCAATTATGTAGTTAGGGATTATTGAAAGTCCAACTGAAAATCTTCGTAATTATTTTGAGCATCAATAATGAGAGTTTCATTGATGGCATTGATATCAAACTCATTTTCGTCCCAAGGGAAGCTGTAACCACAGAAAGATAGCCATTCCTTGTAATTTTTTACTTCAGTTTTAGGTTTACCAGCTTTAAATACTTCAAGCATTGCTTGGTAACCCCAAATACCGCCGCAATCTTCAGGGGGAGTTTTACCTTTTCCTTTGATACATATAGGGTAGATAAGAGTTTCATCATCAATAGCTTCTAACACAATTTTGTGTTCCCACGAATCACCAAAATCATACTCATAGATAATATAATCCTTTTCTTTTTTTAATATATCAGAAAGGAGGGGCTTGTTCACCAGTTTGTAAATATCTCGGTGTGAGTGCAAGAAAACAGACATAGGGTCATTAGGGTCGAAGTTATCGTCCTCATCCTCATTACCTACAAAGCCCATTTCTCTCCCAAACTCCATATCCTTTTCAGTTTTGATAAACAAACGAGAGTCGTTTTTCGGAAATTTGTAAAATTGATATAAATGCGCATTGTCCCAGTTGAAAAGGGTTTGAATGATATAATGTAGTGTTTCAAAAGTGATGTTATTATTCACCTTCACACGTCGCCATATTATAGGCTTTCTTGAGCCTTCAATACTGATTTTTAATGTGTATGCCATTTATTAATTATTAACGTTTAATTATTAATATTTAATATTTTATGGTACTTCAATGGTATTCACTATTTTGTGAATCATCTCTACTGAGGTAATATTCTCAGCCTCTGCTTCGTAGGTGATGCCAATACGATGGCGCAATACATCGAACACTACAGCTCGTACATCTTCAGGAATTACATAACCACGACGTTTGATGAAAGCATAACATTTAGCAGCCATAGCTAAATTGATACTACCACGAGGTGATGCTCCAAAGCTAATAAGAGGCTTAAGTTCAGCTAAATTATATTTTTCAGGATAACGAGTTGCAAAAATGATGTTTAAGATGTATTTTTCAATCTTTTCATCCATATACACTTCACGTACTGCTGTTTGAGCTTTGAGAATTTGCTCTAAACTCACCGTTTGATTCACTACAGCATAACTATTGCTAAGATTATCGCGCATAATCTGTTGTTCCTCGTCTAATTTAGGATAGTCGATAACTGTTTTGAGCATAAAACGGTCTACTTGGGCTTCAGGGAGTGGGTAAGTACCTTCTTGCTCTACAGGGTTTTGAGTGGCCATTACCATAAAAGGAGCATCGAGTTTAAAAGTGGAGTCACCTATGGTTACTTGTCGCTCTTGCATAGCCTCTAATAGGGCAGATTGTACTTTAGCAGGAGCACGATTGATTTCGTCGGCTAAGACAAAATTTGCGAAGATAGGGCCTTTTTTAATGGAGAATTCATTTTGTTTGATGTTGTAGGTCATTGTACCTATCACATCGGCAGGTAGCAAATCGGGAGTGAACTGAATACGACTAAATGACCCGTGTACTGATTTAGCAAGAGTGTTGATAGAAAGCGTTTTGGCTAATCCAGGTACTCCTTCTAAAAGGATATGCCCTTTACCTAATAAACCAATAAGTAGGGCGTTAACCATATGCTTTTGCCCTACAATTACTTTATTCATTTCATTGGTGAGAGTATCAATGAATACGCTTTCACGCTCAATTTTTTCGTTTATCTGACTGATATCTACAGATGTTCTTTGTTCCATAGTATAAATTATTTTTAGTGTTTATCTATTGTACAAATATTGTGCCGTTACGAAAGTAAAGTTGGTGTTTTTTTTGGTTTTTGGGAAAAATTATAGAGTTTGATTGTTTGTGACAAAAAGAAAAGCTACCTAAAAACTATTCAGACAGCTTCTTTTTATGAGTATAAAAAACTTAGTTTACTTGTATTTCATCAATGAAAAGGAAACCAGGTTTGCCTGCAGCACCTTCGTGAAAAGCAGGAATCTTGTTTACTTCATTGATTTTTACTTTTAGATAAGTAACTTCTTTTTCAGGGAAAGATAGAGTATAAGTTTTTATTTCTTTAAAATGTTCTTTAGGTAGAGCGTAACTTTCTTTGCCTAGTAATACGTAGTTTTTACCATCCTTAGAGCCCCATACTTCAAAATTAGTAGGAGGATAAATCCAATCACCAGTTTCAATGAAAGCATTGAAACTCACTTCTTTTACTAAAGTATTATCTTTTAAGGTAATAAGTACTTCACAAGGAGCTTCACTAAAACCTAACCATTCACTAGAACGAGAGTTTGTACCTCCTTTTCTTCCATCTACTAAGGTAATAGCACCATTATAAGCATAGTTTTGAGTGGGTTTGCTCAAAAACTCTATAGGACGTACAGTTGCTTTATTAAAAAAGAACTCTTGATTAAACTCACTTTCACCTTCTTTGCCAAATACTTTGGCTTTCAAATTTGTATTTTGAGTGAGTTTTAAAGGTTCTTTGTATATATTAGAATTTTTAGTGGGCTCACTACCATCGGTAGTATAATAAATAGGAGTATCTTGCAAACAAGAGAGAGTAACATTGATTTCATCTACACCAGGTTTTACTTCTGCACGAAGATCAAAAATATGTTTAGCATAAGTGTAACCTTCAACATCATAGATAGAAAGTAAGCGCATTAAGCGTTGTAAAAATCCTTGATAATCTTTAGGTTTAGCAGGGTCTACCCATTGAACTTCAGCTAAAGCAGCCATACGTGGCAAAGCCATATATTCAACGTGTTTGAAAGTTTTAATATACTCTGTCCAAATATTAGCTTGCACTCCTAAAATATGTTTTAGCTGCTCTTTATTCAGAGCTTCAGGATAAGGATTGAAAGAATATACACGTTCTACAGGAAGATAATTACCTATAGCAATAGGTTCTTTATCAGTTTTATCCGTTTGATAAAAATCAAAATAGCAGAATGACATAGGGGTCATAATAGCATCGTGGTTAGATTTGGCAGCTTCTATAGCACCGCCAATACCTCTCCAAGACATCACTGTAGCATTAGGAGCTAAACCACCTTCGAGAATTTCGTCCCAGCCAATCATCTTGCGACCTTTTTTAGCTAACACTTCTTCAGCAAAGCTGATTACGTGGCTTTGTAAATATTCTTCAGCAGTGTGTTTTGTGTCGCCTTTGATACCTAAAGCTTTTATTTTAGCTTGACATTTAGGACATTTTTTCCAACTGTTTTTAGGGCATTCATCTCCCCCGATATGAATGTATTCAGAAGGAAATATATCGGTTACTTCTTCCAATATATTTTTGATAAAATCGTACGTTTCGTCGTTACCTGCACAAAGTACATCTTCAGCAACTCCCCAAGTTTCTCTCACTTTGTAGGGGCCTCCAGTACAGCCTAATTTTGGATAAGTTGCCAAAACAGCTACCATGTGACCAGGGAGATCGATTTCAGGGATGATAGTAATATTGCGATCGGCAGCGTATTTTACAAGCTCTTTCATCTCTTGTTGGGTATAAAAACCACCGTGTGGTTTGCCATCGAATTTATCCCATTCTTTACCTAACATTGTTTGACTACGGGTACTACCTACCACAGTGAGTTCAGGATATTTTTTAGATTCAAAACGCCAACCTTGATCATCAGTGAGATGCCAATGAAATTTGTTGATATTGTGAAGAGCAAGTATATCTATATAGATGCGCACAGAGTCCGCAGAAAAGAAGTGGCGAGCGCTGTCTAAATGAGCACCGCGATAAGCAAAGTAAGGTTTATCGGTGATTTTTTTAGCGGGGAAAGTTATTTTATTTACTTTTTGTACAGGGATTGATTTTCTCAAAAATTGTATTCCATAGAAAGTGCCAGCTTTAGAAGCTCCGTTTATAGTAATATTGTTAGCAGTAATTGTTACTTGGTAAGCCTCTTTGTTGTCGTTAGAGTAGTTTTGTGATAGAGAAATAGTGTTAGTTTCGTTGTTTTGGTTAGGAGCTACTTTCACTTCTATTCCTGCCTGTTTTTTGATGTACTCTTGCAGGAACCCAGCGTACTGTTGCAAAGCAGCATCATTTTCAGGATAAGTGAGCTTGGTATCAGCTGTAAGAACGAAGGGTTTATCGACATCAGCTTGAAGGGTGGTAATCATTTCGGGAGCTGGAACTATTTCGTAGTTAGCAGTACTCCCCTCCTCATTGGTAGTCGTTGATTTACAAGAAATCATCGTCATCAATAACAAAAGTGCGGAAGTTAATTTTATCTTCATTACGTTTATAAATTTGAATTAATGGGACAAAGGTATAAATTTTTTTTAAATATTTTTTGGTTACGTTATTTTTTTTTTGCACCTTTGCAAATATTTTTAAAACGAATCGACTTTTATATACATTAACAAATGAAAAAATTTGATAAAGAAGTGTACCTAAAATGGTACGAGGATATGCTTTTTTGGAGAAAATTTGAAGATAAACTCGCCGCAGTTTATATCCAACAAAAAGTAAGAGGTTTCTTGCATCTCTACAATGGACAAGAAGCTGTAGCTGCTGGTTGCCTCCATGCAATGGATTTGACCAAAGACAAGATGATTACTTCTTACCGTTGCCACGTGCATCCCATAGGTTTGGGTGTAGACCCTAAACGTATTATGGCTGAATTGTACGGTAAAGGTACAGGTACTTCTCACGGTTTGGGAGGCTCTATGCACATCTTTTCTAAAGAGCACCGCTTTTATGGTGGACACGGTATCGTAGGAGGACAAATTGCTCTTGGAGCAGGTTTAGCTTTTGCCGATAAATACTTCAATCGTGAAGCAGTAACTCTTACTTTTATGGGAGATGGTGCCGTGCGACAAGGAGCTTTCCACGAAACACTTAACTTGGCAATGTTGTGGAAATTGCCAGTAGTTTTCATCGTAGAAAACAACCACTATGCAATGGGTACTTCCGTAGAAAGAACTGCAAACCACGTAAATATTTGGAAACTTGGTTTGGGTTATGAAATGCCCAGCCAAGAGGTAGATGGTATGCACCCTGAAACCGTAGCAGAAGCTGTATACGAAGCTATAGAACGAGCTCGCCGTGGCGATGGTCCTACTTTACTTGATATCCGTACATATCGTTATCGAGGTCACTCTATGTCGGATGCACAACACTACCGTACTAAAGAAGAGGTAGAAGAGTACAAAAAACAAGATCCTATCACCAATGTACTTGCTGTTATCAAAGAGAAAAAATACGCTACCGATGCTGAATTAGAAGCTATCGATGAACGTGTAAAAGAACGTGTGGCAGAGTGTGAAAAATTCGCTGAAGAATCACCTTATCCAGAAAAACACATTATGTACGATGTGGTTTACGAACAAGAAAATTATCCTTTCTTGCCAAGTAGACTTTAAATAAACTAAAAACACTAATTAAATACAAGAACATAAATGGCAGAAATTATTACTATGCCACGCCTGAGCGACACTATGGAAGAAGGTGTTGTTGCAAAGTGGCTTAAAAAAGTAGGCGATAAAGTAAACGAAGGCGACATTTTAGCTGAAATTGAGACTGATAAAGCTACAATGGAGTTTGAATCATTTCACTCAGGTACCTTATTATATATAGGGTTACAAGAAGGTGAAGGAGCCAAAGTAGATACACTTTTGGCTATCATAGGTAAAGAAGGTGAAGATATCTCAGCACTTATTGGAGGTGGAGCTCCTGCAGCAGCTCCTAAAGCTGAAGAAGCAAAACCTGTTGCTGAGGTAACTAATACTCCCGCTGCAGGTGTTGCTATGCCTGCAGGTGTAGAGGTGGTAACAATGCCTCGACTCAGCGATACAATGACAGAAGGTACTGTAGCTTCTTGGCTTAAAAAAGTAGGAGATACAGTAAAAGAAGGCGATATTTTAGCTGAAATTGAAACTGATAAAGCTACAATGGAATTTGAATCTTTCTACTCAGGAACCTTATTGTATATAGGTCTAAAAGAAGGAGAAAGTGCTTCAGTGGATTCATTGTTGGCTATTATAGGTCCTGCAGGTACTGATGTGAATGCAGTATTAGCAGCATTACAAGGAGGGGTTAGTACTCCAGCAGCAGCTCCTAAATCCGAAAGCAAACCTACTGAAACAGTAGCTCCAGCTGTTGCTCCAGTAGCTAATGCTAACGACCGTGTGTTTGCTTCACCTTTGGCTAAGAAAATTGCTCAAGATAAAGGTATTAACCTTACTGAAGTAAAAGGAAGTGGAGAAAACGGACGTATTGTGAAGAAAGACGTAGAAAACTTTACTCCAAGTGCTAAAGCGACAGCAGCTCCTGCTACAGCTTCAGCAAATCCAGCTATCCCAACAGTAATTCCTGTAGGTGTAGAAGTAACTGAGGAAGTGAAGAACTCACAAATGCGCAAAACGATTGCGAAACGTTTGGCAGAGTCTAAATTCACTGCACCTCACTACTATTTGGCAATAGAAATTGATATGGATAACGCGATGGAATCTCGTGCTCAAATCAACAATTTACCAGACACCAAAATATCTTTTAACGATATGGTAGTGAAAGCCTGCGCAATGGCACTTAAAAAACACCCTCAAGTAAATACTTCTTGGAAAGGCGATACAACCCTTTACAACAAACACGTGAATGTAGGGGTGGCTGTAGCTATTGAAGATGGCTTGGTAGTACCTGTTATCAGGTTTACGGATACTTTAACGCTTACTCAAATAGGTGCTTTGGTAAAAGACTTGGCTGGTAAGGCACGCAACAAAAAATTGACTCCTGCCGAAATGGAAGGTAGCACATTCACTGTGTCTAACTTAGGTATGTTTGGTGTAGATGTATTTACTTCTATTATCAATCAGCCTAACTCAGCTATTCTTTCAGTAGGTGCAATTGTAGAGAAACCCGTAGTGAAAAATGGACAAATAGTAGTAGGTCATACTATGCAAGTAACACTTGCTTGCGACCACCGTACTATTGATGGTGCTACAGGTGCTCAATTTTTACAAACTCTCAAAACATACATTGAGAACCCTGTAACAATGCTCGCATAGGAGAATATGTTATTATTATAAACAAAAGGCTGTCCTTTCAAAGGGGCAGCCTTTTTTGTTTGTATCATTACCTATTATTATAATAAGTGTTTATGAGCACGGTAGGACGAGCGAACTAATGCTCCACTCTCTATGTGGCGGAATCCTAATTCTAAGCCTATTTCTTTGTATTTAGCAAATTGTTCAGGAGTTATAAATCGTTTCACAGGTAAGTGTTTTTTAGAGGGTTGCAAATATTGACCTATAGTTACAATATCTACTTTAGCTTCTTTTAAGTCATGAAGGGTTTCTATCACTTCTTCTTCTTTTTCTCCTAACCCTAACATAATTCCTGATTTGGTACGATTAGCGCCATTTTCTTTTAAATAGCGCAATACTCCTAAACTGCGGTCGTACTTAGCTTGAATGCGTACCTCACGCGTTAATCGGCGTACAGTTTCCATATTGTGAGAGATAATTTCAGGTGCAGCATCTAAAATGCGGTTTAAATTACGTTCTACTCCTTGAAAATCAGGGATGAGGGTTTCCATAGTAGTATTAGGATTCATACGGCGTACTGCTCTTACGGTTTCTGCCCAAATGATGCTTCCCATATCTTTTAAATCATCACGGTCTACTGAAGTGAGTACGGCGTGCTTGATATTCATCAACTTGATAGAGCGTGCTACTTTTTCAGGTTCTTCCCAGTCTAAACTTTCAGGACGTCCAGTTTTTACACCACAAAATCCACAAGAACGAGTACAAATATTTCCTAAAATCATAAAGGTAGCAGTACCTTCTCCCCAGCATTCTCCCATATTAGGGCAACTACCTGAAGTACAGATAGTGTGAAGATTATAGCGATCTACCACGCTTCTCAATTCGGTGTATTTTTTTCCAGTAGGGAGCTTTACGCGTATCCATTCAGGTTTTTTGGTAAAAGTTACTTCAGTTTCTATATTATTGATAGCAAGCGATTCTGCATTCATTGTTTTAATCTTTAAACTAAAAATTTTCCAAAAGTACTACTTTTTTTACAAACTGACAATTTTTTAGTGATACAAACTTTTTATAGTCTATTGTAAAGATCTATAAATCAACGCAGATAAGAATTTTAAAAAAGTACTTGTAATACTTCTAATGATTTTATTTTCTTAAAATTAGGAAAGTGCCATTCGTAGTATTTTAGCAATAGATACAATAAGGCATTGCGTTCGTTTTTGTTAGTTCTAATTTGATTTAGAGTTGGATAATCTGTTTCTAAAAGTGTTTTGAACAAGGAAAGAGCATTTCCTGAAATAACCGCTGTATTATTTTCAGTAGTTGTAAAATGGCCTTCTTCTAAACTGAAAAAAGGAAGGTATGAATCGCTATCATCGGGGTAAAAACCAAGATATTTGCTGAGGTCAAGCAAGAATTTTAAATGAAAATTAGCCGAAAAATTATTGCGGTCTAAATAGATGAGTTTTTCTTCTAAGTAGTTAAAAAGTTCTATATCAGGAGCTTCGGAGGTACATATATAAGCACATACTTCAGAGAGGAATAAGCTTACAGTACTCTTGTATATATCGGTGTGAAGAGTGAGATAAGGGGTAGTTACTTTTGCTTCTTTGATATGCCCTAAGGAACCATTACTCTTATGAGTAGCAACGAGCTCTAAGAGAGTAAAAGGTTGAAAAAGTGCTATGGTTTGGCTGTTCTTTTTAGCAGAAAGTATACCTTGCTGTAGATAACTACGTGTGCCAAGCGTTTTAGTAAAACACTTTACAATGAGACTGTTATCACTGTATTTTAAGTTTGATATTACAATAGCTTCAACTTTTTCGTACATATATTCTCCTTTATGATTGTATAATTCTTGGCATATTCCTTGTTCATAGTTTTAAAAAATGTTTTACTATGAGAATCTTTATATGTTTATGTTGTTGTTTTTTGAGTCTTAAAAATTATGCTCAATTAAAAGATAAAATATCTAATAATATTATAGTTGATCCTTCTGTTTTTGAAGTATCTGAAAAGGCAGCTTGTAACTATCCATTGATTACTCGAAAAGTTAGATTTATGGAATGTAAAGCTGTTCCTGAATCTGAAGAAGATAAGTGTTTTAATGAATACTATAACAGGCATTTGCAATCGGTAGTACATCTTGAAAGACCTTTTGAGGATGCTGGAGAAGCTGTTATTCAATTTTGTGTAAACACTGATGGATCTGTGAAGGTACTTAATTGTATAGGTACTACTGAATATGCTCGTAAAGAGACTATTCTTGCAGTTCAAAAACTTCCTAAGTTTATACCAGCTCAACACAGAGGCAGACCAATACCTTCTTATTTTCAATCTCGTATTATCTTTAAATTCCGTTAATAATTATCAATTGTTAATTGTTTTTATACTTTGTTCTAAGTTTTTTGCTAATCCAAATAAATAATTAAACTGCTCTCCATAGAATTGTATCTCACGCCTTGAAATTGGTAAAGAATTATTTGTATTTTGAGAGGTATCCATAATTTCTTTAATTGCTTGATTGAATTTCTCAATAGGTGTTTTATAATCGGTTTGAACAGTAGCCATAGGTTCAACAAGTAACGTCAAACAGTGTTGCAAGGCTGCTATAAGACTCTCAATTGCCTCGTTGAATACCGCTTTAGGGAAGGTTACTTTCTTGCTGTTCAACCTAATGCCAAACGAAGCCACAGAGGCTAAGAAGGCTTGCTGTATCACGATAATCCCGTATACTGATGGATTTTTGTACTGCATAAACTTTGGCTCTTGTAACATTCGTTGGAAGGTGGTATTTAGGTTTGAAAGTGCCAACACAGCTTCTTTGCGCGATACTTTATAGGCAGTGGTAATCCCTTCTCCGGTATTAAAAATCTCTTTTACTCGCTGTAAGTAACCAATATTAGCTTTTACTGATTTGGTAACCGCTTCTCTATAAGTATTGTGTTCCCACGTAGGCAAAATGAGATAATTACCTGCAAACGATAGTCCAACCCCTATAACGGTATCCAATAGGCGGTCATAAATAAGGCTATAAACATTAGGTGTAATCAGTGCAAAAATAAATATCGCACTGATAGTGATGAATATAGAGGCGTACATATAGTTCTCTTGAATCAACCCAAAAGCAATAGGCATACACAAAATAGCGACATAGAGGTACAAGCTAGGGTAGGGTAGTAGGTAAATCACTGCAAACGAGGCAACCCCACCAATCATAGTGCCATAAACTCTGCTGAGTGAGCGCTCTTGGGTAATCCCAAAACCAGGGCGCATAATAATGAAAATGGTAAGGATAATCCAGTAGGCATTGTTGATAGGGAATATATCACCTATGAGGTAACTCAAAAATACCACTATAGATAGGCGCATTGCGTGCCTAAAAAAGGTAGATTTTAAAGATATATGGTCTTTGAGCCGTCGCCACGAGTAGTTTTGGTAACTCACAAACTTGCGATAAGTACTCTCATCGCGTACCCCTGCATCGTTGCTATAATAGTTCTCAAAAATATGTCGGATATTTTCAATAGAATGATATTGACTTTCTATATAAATATAAAAATTTCGCAACAGCAAAGCGCGTTCTTTATCTTCTTCCGATACTTCTGAAAGTGCTTTCAAGGCTTCGTTCTTCTCTTTGGTTTGCGCTAATAAGTCTTTTAAACAGTTGTCTAATTGTATCTTTTTGCGTGACCCAATGTATTCGGACATTTGTTGTAGCTGTCTCGATAGTTCTTTGAGGAAATCTACATAAGTTTGTAAATATTCGCGATGCTCGGCAAAAACCTTGTCCACTTTCTCATATTGTACGGGGTTGGCTAAAGCTAGCTCGAAGATATCCACTAGCTCTATAAACATCAAAAATTGGCGTTGCAGGTAATCGGTTTTACCCGATTTGCTCCGTGAATCAAGTACGGCTTCACGGAGCTTTTCATATTTTTCGTTGAGGCTTGTTTGCAGGTTGATGAGCTTTTTGAGTCCCTCGCTTCTGTCTTTGGCGATGAGTAAATCAGCTCTTACCGAAAAAAACTCTGCCGTAAGAGCAAAGCACTTCCCTAACAGCTGTTCACTGTACAAACGCGGACGTATTTTTAGGAATATATACACTAATACACTGTACCACAAACCTCCTAATAGCACACAACCGCTGTATAAAACAATACCCCACCCTGTTTGCAAGTGGGCTAAAGTAGAGGCTATCTCAAATAATCCCGCGAAAGCTACCATTGTAGCGCGATGTCCGTATAACGAAATATAAGCGTTTCCGAAGGTGAGTAGAAATATGGTAGGCAGTAATAAGTACTCGTAAGGAGCCGTGAGATTTATTAAAACACAACTGAGAATTGCTAATAGCGTAGCTATCAAAAGACCTCCGTAAAGGTGTTTTTGATTTCCTGGAATATCACTGGGCGAAATCGCAATCACACTCAAAGCTATAGGTATGCCAATATCCATTAGGTCGAACCAATAGCCCAACCCCAAGGGAATAAGCACCGCAATGGTTTTGAGGCACCCTTTGAAGAAAGAAAAACTTTTAAAGAAAGATATGATGGAGGTATACATTTTTTTACATATATTTGCGGGCAAAATTACAAAACTAATGGCAAATAACCATCTGATAACTGAAATATTAAAGGCAGGGAAGATAATTCTGTATCCTACTGATACAGTTTGGGGCTTGGGGTGTGATGCTACAAATCCTGAAGCGGTAGCTAAGATTTTCCAAATAAAACAACGCAGTGAGAGTAAAAGCCTCATCATTTTAGTGAGTGATACAGAGATGTTACAACACTATGTAACGGATATACCTCCTAAGGTGCTCGCTTATCTTCAAACCTTGCAAGAGCCTACCACTATTATTTATAGTCACCCTTTGCATTTGGCTAAGAATGTGATAGCTGCTGATAATACAGTAGCCATTAGGGTCGTGCAAGATGTGTTCTGCCAACAGATGATTGCCGATTTTGGCAAACCCATAGTCTCTACCTCTGCTAATATCAGTGGAGAGCCAACACCTTTGTATTATCAACTCATTAATCCCCAAATTATTGCGCAATGTGATTATGTAGTACCTTACCGTCAAGACGATACCCAAATAAAAAATCCCTCACGCCTGATTAGGTTTGATACAGACGGAGAGATTCAAATATTAAGATAAATAGTAAGTTACTCTACTATTTTCACAGGTGTTCCGTTATCTATATTAATTTGACCGCTGGTAATCACTTCTTCACCAACAGTAAGTCCGCTGATGATTTCTACCTTATCACCAAAGTTACGACCACTTTTCACGTTTACCATTTCAGCTTTGTTGTTTACAATTTTGAAAATTTTGTTTTGGCTAATACTACCCACGAAAGCAGAATGAGGTACCACAAGAGCTGTAACCTCATCATTACCACTGCCAAACTGTGCAGTCGCATACATTCCCGCTTTTAGCTTTTTATCTTTGTTAGCTACTAATATTTCTACAGGAAATTTGAGAGCACTGTTAGATTTGGGAGCAATAAAAGTAATTTTTCCCTCTACTAATTCAGAAGAAGTGCTGGGTTTAATTTTAACAACATCCCCCACTTTTAGTTCTCCTACTTGATTTTCGTCTACCGTAATTTTCAATTTCAGATTGTCAATATTTACCACGTTGAAGAGGGTTTGTCCTGCTGCTACAAGCGTTCCTTCTTCTACTTCTTTGCTGGTTACAATCCCGTTGATTTTACTGCGGATTGCAGTATCTCCTGAGGCAATAGCAGCTGAGTTGTAATTAGCTTGAGCATTTTTGAGTTGCAAGCGCGCTTGCTCTAATTGTTGAGCAGTAACACCTCCCGTTTGGAAAGCACTTTCAAAGCGTTTCAAGTCCGATTTTGCTGTTTCGAGTGCTGCTTTAGCGTTGTCTAACTGCACATTAGTTCTGTCAGCTTTTGTTTGTGCCAATACTTGTCCTGCTCTCACAAAATCACCCTCTTTTACGAAGATTTTTATTACTTGCCCCCCCATTTCTGAAGAGACATTTAGGTCTTGTTCAGCTACAAAAGTACCATTGGACGTAAAAAGGTCAGCTACTTTTTCTTCTGTTACCTTGGCAGCACGTACGGCTACTTGGGCTTCTTTTTGGGCAACGATAGCCACTTCTTCAGCATTCTTTTGCTTGTTAGAATATAGGCGGAAAGCCATTAATCCCATAAGGGCTACTATTACAACTATAGTAATTACTTTTTTCATTTTTCTTACAATAATATATTAAGTGTTCTAAATCGGGGGCAAAGGTACGATAAAAAACTTAATAAACAAAAAAAGTTTCCAAAAATATTTTTTATTTGAATTGAACAATTACTCTATCAAGGCAATTGATACCTAATAAAGAAGATGCTCCTCCTACTGAACGAGTATCGCTTTTGTAAATACTACATTGTAGAAAATTCAATTCGTTGAAGAGAATCATCATATTGCCATCATCGTTCATTTCGCTGTAGCTGTTGTATACTTTTTTAAAAGAATACAAGTTGAATATAACTTCAAATTTGCGTCCTTTTCTTGTTTCCTCAAAAAGAGAACGCGAAATATTACTCACAGCATTACCATAATGATCTATATAGATAATTATTCCGTGAATGAAAGCTTCATCGGTAGATACTTCTGGCCTGAAATATGATACAGGATTACACTTTTCAATAGGAGTACCTATTTGGTTAAGAGGAGTGTTTTTGCAAATTTGTTCGGCTATTGAAGTAAAACTATAAAGTGTAGAAAAAAGAGGGGTAGGAGGTTGGGTATTAAACTCATACAATGCTACATTAGTATAATTTTCAGAAAGGAGGTGGAAAATGCCATTATCAGCACCTATAAAGTAATGCCCGTTGAGTGACATTAATAGGTGTTTTTTTGAAACAGAGCGTTCAGTATCTACCCCTATGATGTGAATACTGCCCTCAGGGAAGTGTATGTAACTATTTTGGAGGATATAAAAAGTTTCTAAGATGTTGAAAGGAGAGATGAAATGAGAAATATCTACAATAGTGGCATCAGGGCACTTGCTGTAGAGAGCGCCCTTCACAGCAGCAACTGAATAATCGTGCAATCCAAAATCGGTGGTAAGAGTGATTATTTTCATATTTGTGAGAATGAGACTGCAAAGGTATAGCATTCAATTGAAATACCCAACTCAAAATCACTGATTTTTATGGATTGTTGAAAACTTTGTTAATAACTTATTCGTTAGAGGGTGTGAAAATCGAATAGAAAGCCGTTACTTTGCAGCCCGAAAATAAAAAGTTATGAACGAAGAAAAAGATATTTGGTGGCTCAACGAAGAGTCTGAACAAATCCTCAATAGAGGCTATTTATTAAAAGGTGAGAGTGTGGAGGGAGCAATAGATCGTATCACACGCGCCGCTGCACAACGTTTGTACAAACCTGAATTACAACCAGCTTTTAAAGAGATGATCACCAAAGGTTGGATTAGTTTCTCATCTCCTATTTGGGCAAATATGGGTACTGAGCGCGGCTTACCTATTTCGTGCTTTAATGTGCACGTGCCTGATAGCATTGAGGGAATTACTCACAAACTCGGCGAGGTGATTATGCAAACCAAAATAGGAGGGGGGACTTCTGGTTATTTTGGTGAATTGCGCAGTCGCGGTTCGGCAGTTACCGATAATGGTAAATCAAGCGGAGCAGTGAGTTTTATGAAATTGTTCGACTCGGCTATGGATGTGGTGTCACAAGGAGGGGTAAGACGCGGTGCTTTTGCGGCTTATCTCGATATCGACCACCCCGATGCTGAAGAGTTTTTGCAGATTAAAGATGTAGAGTTCCCTATTCAAAACCTTTTCTTCGGGATTTGTGTACCTGATTATTGGATGCAGGAGATGATAGATGGAGATGTAGAAAAACGCCGTTTGTGGGCTCGGGTATTAGAATCTCGCCAACAAAAAGGTTTGCCTTATATTATCTTTACAGATAATGCTAATCGCAATCGCCCTCAGGTGTACAAAGATAAAGATATGATTATCCGCTCAAGTAATTTGTGTAGTGAGATTATGCTGCCTTCAAGTGAAGATGAATCGTTTATCTGTTGTCTTTCATCAATGAACTTAGAACTTTTTGATGAGTGGAAAGATACTAAAGCAGTGAAATTGGCAGTTTTCTTCTTAGATGCTGTACTTTCAGAATTTATAGAGAAAACAAAAGGGAATTACTATTTGCAGGCAGCGCGCAACTTTGCTATTCGCCACCGTGCTTTAGGCTTAGGAGTATTAGGTTATCACTCATATTTGCAACGCAATATGATACCTTTTGAAAGTTTTGAAGCTACTCAATTCAATGCGCGTGCTTTTAAATATATTCGTGAGGAAGCAGAAAAAGCAACTAAAGAATTGGCGCATATTTACGGAGAACCTGAAGTGCTAAAAGGTTATGGCAGACGTAATACCACTACTATGGCAATTGCTCCTACCACTTCTAGTTCAGCTATTTTAGGGCAAGTTTCCCCTGGTATTGAACCTTATTCAAGTAATTACTATAAGGTAGGTCTTTCCAAAGGAAACTTTATGCGCAAAAACAAATACCTCACTCAACTGTTAGAAGAAAAAGGACTTAACAACGAGGATGTATGGCGTTCCATTCGTTTGAATAATGGTTCGGTACAACACTTGCAAGAACTTACACAACAAGAGAAGAACGTGTTTAAAACTTTTAAAGAAATATCTCCTATGGAAATTATATCGCAGGCTGCACAGCGCCAAGCGTATATAGATCAAACACAGAGTTTGAACTTAAATATTCCATCGGTGATGCCTATCAAAGATGTGAATAAAGTGATGATAGAAGCGTGGAAGTTAGGAGTAAAAAGCTTGTACTACCAACGCAGTCAATCAGTAGCTAAAGAGATGATAATGAACTTTGTGAACTGTAGTAGTTGCGAAGCATAACATATTAATTTGTTTGCAAAAAAGGCTGTATAGCGGATTGCTGTACAGCCTTTTTTGCTTTATAGAATACTATAAGTAGCACCTTTTTCAGTAGGGAAACTCACTACTTGTGATTTCTTTTTAGAGGGGATTAATAAAGTTTGTTTGTAGTAAATGCTTTTACCTGCAGGAAGTAAAACACTGCAATCAGCGCCATAGAGAGAGGTGATAGTAGCTGTTTTTAAGCGGTGTTTTTTCCAATTAAAACTCACTTCAAAACCATTGCGAGCTTTCATTCCTTCCACAGTACCTTTTTCCCAATCGGGGTGGGACGGGAGTGCTGGCAAAAAACGAATGGTATAATTCTTTCCGTGACTTTGCAAAAGCATCTCAGCAATACCCGCTGCTCCTCCTAAATTGCCATCTATTTGAAAAGGAGGGTGAGCACAAAAGAGATTAGGGTAAGTACCTCCATTTTGTCCGCTGGTACTATTGGGATCTACAGGATGTAACAATTGTCGTAATAACACTAGAGCGTGATTGCCGTCCTGTAATCGCGCCCAGAAATTTATCTTCCACGCACGTGACCAACCAGTACCTCTATCTCCTCGCATTTTGAGTGTTTTTTTAGCAGCTTTAGCTAAAGCTGGTGTATCCCAAGGGGTAATCTCGTCGTAAGGGTATAGTCCATAGAGATGTGATACGTGGCGATGATTGGGTTCAGCGTCTTTCCAATCATCTAACCATTCGTTGAGGTCTCCTTTCCTACCGATGCGATTAGGGACAGTATGTGTTATAATTTCTTGCCATTGAGAGTAAAGATCACTATCGACACCTAATATTTTGGCAGCTTGTAGAGTGTTACTAAAGAGTTCTCGCACTATTTGCATATCCATAGTAGGGGCAATACAAGTGTTACCTATTTGCTTTTTGCCATCTTTTAGCTGGGGCATTATATAGGCATTTTCGGGTGAGTTAGAGGGAGCTGTTACCCAGTAGCCTGTTTTAGGGTCTTTGATTAACAAACTTTGGAAAAAATCGGCTGCTTCTTTTAGTACGGGATAATATTCTTTTAAAAAATCAGTGTTGAGGGTGTAGAGGTAATGTTGCCAGATGTGCTCACATAGCCACGCACCTCCGGTAAGTGTAGAACCCCATTCAGCCGATTCACCTGGGGAGGTGTAAAACCAAGGGTTGCTAATCACGTGTGCCACCCAGCCCTTAGCATCGTAATAAGCTTTTGCAGTTTTGCGTCCGTTAGCAACTAAGTTTTTAGTAAACTGATGTAAAGGTGTTGTGAGTTCAGAAAGATTAGTGCTTTCAGCTAACCAATAGTTCATTTGTAGATTGATATTCAAATGGTAATCGCCATTCCAAGGGGTTTGGTACTCTTCAGCCCATAAGCCTTGTAAATTAGCGGGTAAGAGACCTTCACGAGAGGAAGAGATGAGTAAATATCTACCAAAATTGTAATACAATATAGGTAGTAAAGCATCTTTTTTACCTTTGTAAAATCGCTGTAATCGCTCAAAAGTGCTGAAGGAGCTTGTGTCAGTATTAGCATCACTATACCAGCGATTACGATTAAAAAGTACTTGATAAGCCTTTTGGCTTTCTATAATAGCATTATCAAAAGGAATGGTTGTTTTTTGTAGATAATTATTAGCTTTTTGTAGTACATCATCTTGTGTAAGCCCTCCTTTAGTAAAATCATAATTGGTTGCAGCACTTATTTTAAATACTATTTCTTTGGCTTTTTGTACAGAGGTAGCAGAGGCTGTATTTTGAAGATTTCCATCTGTTTGAATATCTATTACTGAAGCAAATTGCATTCCTTGTATATCATTATTAGGGAGGGCACCTGAGAGTATGATTTTATTTGATTTATAAGATGTTGTAGCATTCTCTTTGCGATTTAGAAAAATATCCATATCTAAGGGCTGAGAAGCTGTAATTCTTATCCAGATAAGGTCATTTTTAAAATCAGCAAAAGCAATTTGTTGAATATGGTTATCACCCCGCTTGAATGAAGTAAAAGCAGTAGCTTGGTCTAAACGAAGAATGCGTTGATAGTTTTCTATAGGGAGGTTAGTTTTCCAATCTAATTGTAACTCGCCTAATATTTGGTAACAACCATAGTTGCCATTTGCCCCATTACCGTTACAAGAACCTTTTCCTTTAGCGATAAAGTGTTTTTGCAAAAGGGATTGAGCTTCTAAATTTTTACCGTCTAATAGAAATTGTTGTATGGTTTTTAGATGTATATGAGCATCAGGATCATCAGCATCCTGTGTTCCTCCAGACCAGAGTGAGATTTCATTGAGTACAATTCTATCAATATCAGTTTTGCCAAAAAGCATAGCTCCTAAGCGCCCGTTGCCAATAGGTAAACTTTCGATAAAATGTTTAGCAGGTTCGTGAAACACTACTGAAACATCTTGAGGTTGTGCATAAAGAAATAATCCAATTAGTAATGATATAAAGAAACTAATAGTTTTCATAATTTATAAAAGGTTGTATTATTTCAGAAGTAAATCAGTAGTACCTACTTGGTTGAGTTTATCGTCGTAAACAGTTACTTTATAAGTACCTTTTTCAAACTCTTTACCTACTTTGGCAATAAAGTCACAAATATCTACACTTTTGTTGTCGTAAATAAAGTGAGTAGCAGTGCTATAGTTCACACTTTCTGATCCAGAAGAGAAACTCTCATTGCTACCTAAAATAGTTCCAGAGGGTGAATTTACTTGTATGTAGAAGTATCTTGATCCCGATTTAGCAATTTTATTAGCACCTACAGTAAAGCATATTTTCAGTTTATCGGCAGCTCTACCTCTATCGGTAGTTTTATTTTTAGAGCCTTTCACTGCTTCAGCAATGAGTTTGCCAATTTGCAAAGCAGACCCTGTTTCCACTACCTTTTTAAGTTGATTAGTTTGACGAGCGAGAGAGTCTACTTTAGCACTTGCTAAATCTAATTTCACGCTTACACTATCCAAATCTTTTTTGATAGCCGAGTTCACACGCATTAAAGAGTCATTCTTTCTTATCAAAAGGTCGCGTTCTTTAGCTAAAGTGAAAGCTTGATTTTTGAAGCGAGCTAAAGAAGAGATACTCACTTTCATATTTTGTAAAGAGTCGATGTATTGGTCAATTTTATTGCGCGCTTGCAATAAATCTTCTTTTACATCTTTGTTTTCAATTACAACTTTGTCGTAGCTATCTCTCAGTAATTTTAAATCACTCATCACTTGTTTTTTTTGTGAGGTGAGCTCATTTTCAGTAATTTGTCTATCTTTATTGAGAGAATAGGTGTAATATCCTAAACCACCAGTTGCAATAGCCAATATAGCGATGAGTATTTTTGATAAAACACCGCCTCCTTTAGGCTTGTCGTCATCAGGGAGTCCATAAGCAGGAAGAGATTGATCGCTTCCTCTTTCAGCTAAACTGTTGTTAGCTTGTTCTAAAAAAAGGGGTTTGTCGTAGTTATTGCTCATAAGTCACTTTTTAAAATCTTGCAAATGTAGTAATAAAAATGTATATAATGCAAATTTTTTACATTTTTTTATTCACATTAAAAAAAGAAGTTGTAATTTTGCCACCGTTTTTTAATGGAAACAAGTTATGTTAATACGTTATTTTGCTATTATTTTTGGCTGTTTGGGTATAGGTGAATTGATTGTAGCTCTTACACATATTCCTTTTCCTTCTAGTATCATCGGAATGCTTTTTCTTACCTTATTTTTACAACTCGGATGGATAAAACTGCAATCGATTAAAGCTCTCTCCGATTTGCTAATTTCCAATTTAGGTCTCTTTTTTGTTCCTCCTAGCATAGGTATTATGGCTTATTTCAAGCAGATAGGTGAAAACTTTTTAGCTATTTTTATTTCTATTATTATCAGTACTATAGTAGTGATTGTAGTTACTGGTCACGTATATCAATTTTTCCGTAAACGTCTTAAATAAAATGAAAGCACTCGCAGAAAATCAAGTAGTTTTATTAGGTATTACCTTTATCCTTTATTATGGGGTATTGCTATTACAAAAAAAATATAATTCAGTATTCTTAAACCCTGTACTCATTACTGTTTTAGTATTAGTTTCATATCTTATCATCTTTAAAATATCTCCTGAAAAATATGAAGAAGCTGGACAGTATATTGATTTTTGGCTCAAACCTTCTATTGTAGCCTTAGGGGTACCTCTTTATCTTCAACTTTCTAAGATAAGAAAACAACTTATCCCGTTAGTAGTTTCTCAGTTTGCAGGTAGTTTAGTGGGGATTATAACAGTATGTTTAACAGCTAAATGGTTAGGACTATCCAATGATATTGCTATTTCTTTAGCACCAAAATCGGTAACAACTCCTATTGCATTAGAAGTATCGCGTGTGCTCCACGGCATTGAGCCTATCACCGTGATGGCAGTGATGACTACGGGCTTTTTGGGGAATATTTTTGGAATTACTTTTCTCAATTGGTTTCGTATCAAGAGTCCGATGGCAAAAGGAATTTCTTTAGGTACAGCTTCTCACGCGCTGGGTATAATGGCAGCGTTTAACCTCAGTGAAAAATATGCTGTATACGCAAGTTTAGGGATGATATTCAATGGTATTTTTACAGCTGTATTAGCTCCTACAGTGGTGCATCTGTTGTTCTAATTTCAGTGTTTGTTGTACTTGCAGAATAAGGGAAATAGTACAAGCTATCTACTTTTTCATCTTCAAAATGGATAAGGACTTTGTCTATAGTAATGTTGTTATCAGTAGTAGTTCGTTTAAAAAGTGTTTTAATATCGTTTAAACTCTTTTTAAAAATATCTATATCGTCAATAAATTCACATTGAAAGGGCTGTTTTTGCTCTTGAGGAGTTATTTCTTCAATCATTACATAACGAAGTATGTTGTTTTTAGTAAAGCTAAATTCTATTTTGTAATGAGTATTGTAGATAGCTAAAATTTTTTGGTTTTCAGACCACACATCGGCTATAGTTTGAATAAGAGTTTTATCATATAAGACTTTATTTATGCCTTTATCTGTAAAGAAATCAGTTGTTTTTATGGTATACATATTTTATCAGATTTGTTAAAATTGATAGTAATGTTGCTATTGAAAACAAAGAGGTGATAAAAGCCAATGGTAGAGCATAAATAGTAATCTTTTCCAAGAAGTTATAAGAGAAAAAAACTATCTCAAAAATAGAATTGCTCAAGATTGCTCTTTTTGAGGGATGGTTACTTTCTTCATATTGTAGCAGATAAGGAAAGAGTGTTATATAACTAGTGAGCAATAATAAGAGGGCTACTATTAGATAGAAGCTAAAGTCTTTAAAAGGTGTATATTTATCTACATTCATTACACTATTCAACTGTTATTTTTTGTCCTTTGTCACTGCTGTCCACTTAAAATTAATAATTGTTCTTTGAAATAATTGAAATATAGTTAGTTATATAGTATTTCTGAGTCAACGGATTTGATTTCATACCTTTGCAGAGCATCATAAGATTCTGCATATGCATCAAGATAAATTTGTTTTCGCTCAGTTAGTCTCATTTCTTAACAGAAATCATTTTAATTATCTAGTCCGTAAGTATGAGGGTGATAAGTATATCAAGTTCTTCAGCTGTTGGAATCAGTTACTTACACTCATGTTTGGTCAACTTAGTAATCGTGAAAGTCTTCGTGACCTGATAGTAGCTATTAATGCTCATCAGAAAAAGAGTTATCATCTTGGATTTGGTAAACATGTAACTAAGAGTAATCTTGCAAAAGCAAATCAAAACCGAGACTATCATATCTTTGAGGATTTTGCTTACTTCCTTGTTAATGAAGCTAGACGTAAACGAGCTGTAGATATCTTCAAGTTAGGAGGCAATATATATGCGTTTGATTCAACTACTATAGACTTATGTTTAGATGTATTTTGGTGGGCTAAGTTCCGTAAATATAAGGGAGGCATCAAGATACATACCCTCTATGATATTGAGACTCAAACACCAACGTTTTTTCATGTTACAAATGCCAAAGTAAATGATGTAAATGCTATGGATGTAATTCCTTATGAGATAGGATCGTACTATGTATTTGATAGAGGATACAACGACTTCAAACGTCTCTATAAAATCAAAACATTAGACTCTTTCTTTGTCATCAGATCCAAGAAAAACCTTCAATATAAGTGTATTAAATGGAAATGTCGACTTCCTAAGAACATATTGTCTGCTGCAGAGATTGAATTGACTGGATACAATCCTCATCAATACTATCCAGAATCTCTTAGGCTTATTCGTTATTGGGATAACGAGTCAAACAAAGAGTTTACCTATCTTACCAATGCTAAACATCTAACGGCTCAACAAATTGCAAATTTGTATAAAAACAGATGGCAAGTTGAGCTTTTCTTTAAATGGCTCAAGCAACATCTCAAAATTAAGAAATTCTGGGGAACAACAGAAAATGCTGTAAGAATACAAATCTATGCAGCTATATCAGCTTACTGTTTGGTTGCTATCATACAACATGATATGAAACTTAAGAGAAGTACTTATGAACTCTTACAGATACTCAGTATCTCGTTGACTGATAAAACTCCTTTGAGAGAACTTTTTGACAAAACTATATTCAATAATGACAAAGAACGAAATAGTTCAAACGAACCGCTATTATTTAATTTTGATTAGTATCATTTTTTAGTGGACACTAGTGGTCCTTTGTAAGAGAAATAATCTATAATAGTTTGTAATATTTCTTCTTGTTCTATATAAGAGAGGGTATTATCTATTGAATTGCGATAAATAACATAACTGTAAATGTTTTTTTGCTGATAACAACAATCCTTCTCCTAAAATTTTATAGTAATTACCTTTGTAAGATATATAATATTTCCTCTTGTAATTTCTTCTATTTTAATAGGTTTCTTATTACAAATCATACTGTCCTACATATACCAATTGGTTAAAAATTTCACCTTCTACAATATCGCGAGTATCTCCTGAATAGAAAAAAACAGCATTCCCTTGATAAATACTCATTTCTTTACATTTTTCTACCAATAAAGCTCTACTTTTAGCTCCTAAAGGTGTTTCTTTTGTTAAGAATTCTACATCTAAAACTCTATCAAATAAAGGAATGATACCTATAAAGTCGGGGTCATATTCTTCTTCGTTAATATCTTTACAAAAAAGGCAGTTATTATCTTCATCAAAATAAGATTGAAACTCCTCATCAGTACCTTCAAAAGTACCTATCCAAATTTTTATTTTGTTCATTTTCTTTTTAATAAGGTAAACTATTTTCGAATTTCTTTAGTGCTTCAAATGAGTTATCAGTAGTTTCTTTTATGCTGAATATTTTCATATATTTTGTAGGATTACGAAATATATGTCCATAAATTCTTGTGTCGTTGTAACTGATTAAGAGTATAGGCAACCCGTTGGTTTTGAGGTAATTCTAAATTAGGGTCAGTTTTGAGTAGGTCGATAGCTTGAAAGCGAGCAGCTTTTAGTATATCTTGGTCTTTCACGAGATCGGCTATTTTTAGGGCAAGCACTCCACTTTGTTGAGTTCCCATCAGGTCGCCAGGACCTCGCAGTTTAAGATCTACTTCAGCAATTTCAAAACCATCATTAGTGCGTACCATTGTTTCCATACGGATGCGAGTTTCGTTACTCATTTTGTTGCCTGTGAGCAATATGCAATAACTCTGTTCACTACCACGACCTACACGTCCGCGCAATTGGTGTAGTTGTGAAAGACCAAAACGTTCGGCACTTTCAATTACCATTACTGAAGCATTAGGTACATTTACTCCTACTTCTATTACGGTGGTAGCTACCATTATTTGTGTTTCATTGCGCAGGAAACGCTCCATTTCAGCATCTTTTTCAGCAGGTTTAAGTTTCCCGTGCACAATCGATACTTTGTATTTTGGTAATGGAAAACTTGCTGTGATATACTCATAACCTTCAGTAAGATTTTTAAAATCTAAAGCTTCTGATTCTTCTATGAGAGGATATACCACATAAGCCTGCCTGCCTTTATCTATTTCTCTTTTGATAAATTCATAAGTCTCTGCACGTCGGTTTTCATATTGGTGTAAAGTTTTGATAGGTTTGCGCCCAGGAGGAAGTTCATCAATTACCGATACATCTAAATCGCCATATACGCTCATTGCTAAAGTACGTGGAATGGGAGTAGCTGTCATTACCAAAATATGGGGAGGAATAGTATTTTTACGCCATAGTTTTGCTCTTTGTTCTACCCCAAAACGGTGTTGTTCATCAATAATAGCAAGTCCTAAATTCTGAAATTGTACCTTCTCTTCTAATAGAGCGTGAGTGCCTATGAGAATAGAAAGTTCACCAGATTGTAATTGTTCATCTAATATTCTGCGTTCTTTTGTTTTAGAGGAGCCTGTGAGTAGAGCAACGGTTACCCCAGTGTTTTTTAGCAACTCACTAATGGTTTGGTAATGCTGGTTAGCGAGAATTTCGGTAGGAGCCATTAAACAAGCTTGACAATGATTATCTACTGCCAAAAGCATTGTCATTAGAGCAACAATTGTTTTTCCAGACCCAACATCGCCTTGTAACAAACGGTTCATTTGGGCATTGGAGCCTACATCAGCACGTATTTCTTTCAGTACTCGCTTTTGGGCATTGGTGAGAGGAAAAGGGAGGTGATGGTTGTAGAAGTTCATAAAAGCATCACCTACTTTTTTGAAAGGTTGTCCTTGAAATTTCTGTTTGTGTAACAGATTTTTGCGTACTAATTGTACTTGTATATAAAAGAGTTCTTCAAATTTCAATCGTATAGAGGCTTTGGTAAGCAAGGATTGGTTGGTAGGAAAATGAATATTACGCATCGCCTCTTGCTTAGAAATGAGATTCATAGCAGTGAGTATTGTATCGGGTAGATTCTCTGTGAAATTATATCCTATTTCTTCAAAAACGGTTTGTACTAATTGGCGCATTACTCTATTGGTAATGTTGCGTTTAGCTAATTTTTCAGTAGATGGATAAACGGGCTGAATACTGCTATGTCCTGTTTTTTTGAACTCGCTGAGTAAATCCATTTCGGGATGAGGCATAGAAAAAGTTCCTCCAAAGAAATTCAACTTGCCAAAAATAACGTAAGGCTCGTTGATTTTTAGAGAATCACGCAACCATTTTAGCCCTTTGAACCACACGAGTTCCATAGTCCCTGTCTCGTCTACAAAGGTAGCGACAAGGCGGGTGCCTTTTTGATGAGCTGACTCTACAGTACGTAGATTTACTATTTTACCCACAAGTTGTACCTCAGCATTATTATTTTGTAACTCATTGATTTTGTAGAACTTAGTTCGATCGATATACCTATTGGGGAAGAGGTTCAACAAATCTTGATACTCATAAATGCCGAGTTCCGTTTTCAGGAGTTCAGCTCGCTGAGTGCCCACCCCGCGTAGATGACTTATAGAAGTATGTAGGATATTTTCTGGAATCATAAGGGCAAAAGTAGTGAATAATTAGTAAATGAGCAAATTTGCTAATTGAAAAAAATATTGTTACTTTTGCGCCCTGAAAAAGTTAATTATCAACTGTTAATCGAAAATATATGACTTCACAAGAAATAAGAAATCTATTCCTAAAATTCTTCGAAAGCAAAGGACATACCATTGTTCCTTCAGCTCCTATGGTAATCAAAAATGACCCTACCTTGATGTTTACTAACGCAGGTATGAACCAGTTTAAAGAGTTTTTCTTAGGACACGCAAAACCTAAACACAAACGTGTGGCTGATACTCAAAAATGTTTGCGTGTATCGGGCAAGCACAACGATTTGGAAGAGGTAGGTCGCGACACCTATCACCACACGATGTTTGAGATGCTCGGCAATTGGTCGTTTGGTGATTACTTCAAAAGAGAAGCCATTAGTTGGGCGTGGGAATTGCTCACCGAAATATACAAAATTCCCAAAGAAAACCTCTATGTAACCGTTTTTGAAGGCAGTGAAGAAGACGGTGTGCCTTTTGACCAAGAAGCATTCGATATTTGGAAAGAACGGATTGCTGAAGATCATATCTTGCTTGGGAATAAGAAGGATAACTTTTGGGAAATGGGAGACCAAGGTCCTTGTGGTCCTTGTACCGAAATTCACGTGGATATCCGTTCAGATGAAGAAAAAGCCAAAGTGCCAGGTCGCGACCTTGTGAATAACGACCACCCTCAGGTAATTGAGATTTGGAATAATGTGTTTATGGAGTTCAACCGCAAAGCCGACGGCAGTCTCGAAAAACTACCTTCTCGCAACGTGGATACAGGTATGGGGTTTGAACGCCTCTGTATGGTTTTGCAGAAGAAACAATCAAATTACGATACCGATGTGTTTACCCCTCTCATTCACAAAGTGGAAGAGATTACCCAAAGTAGATATACCTCAGGCGACCGTGTGACTCCTGAACAAGAACAAGTAAATATTGCGATTCGTGTGATTTCAGACCATATTAGGGCTGTGGCTTTTGCCATAGCCGATGGTCAGTTGCCCTCTAACAATGGTGCTGGTTATGTGATACGCCGTATTTTGCGCCGTGCTATTCGCTATGGTTTTACTTTCTTAAACCAAAAAGAACCGTTTATCTACAAATTAGTAGAGACACTCTCTAACCAAATGGGAGGTACTTTCCCCGAATTGGAGAAACAGCAATTCCTGATTATGAGTGTTATAAAAGAAGAAGAGGCTTCTTTCTTGCGTACTCTTGAACAAGGTTTGTTGATGCTTGATGTGATGATTCAAAATAGCCCTGATAAGCAACTATCGGGTGGAAAAGCCTTTGAATTATATGATACTTATGGTTTTCCTAAAGATTTAACTGCGCTCATTCTTTCTGAAAAAGGGCTCACTATGGATGAAGAAGGGTTTGAAGTACAATTACAAAAGCAAAAAGAACGTTCGCGTGCTGCTGCTCAAGTAAAAACTGATGATTGGGTAGTGCTTCGTGACGACGATGAAGAAGAGTTTATAGGGTATGACGCCTTAGAGGCTGTAGTGCGTTTAGTGAAATATCGTCGTGTAGAAAGTCAGAAAGACGGTACTCATTTTCAGCTGGTATTCAACACTACTCCTTTCTATCCGGAAGGAGGTGGGCAAGTAGGTGATAAAGGTATATTACAAGCTGCTAATGGTGAACTTATCTATATTTTAGACACTAAAAAAGAAAACAACCTCATCATTCACATAGCCGAGCATCTTCCTACAGAACTCAACGACCCGTTCAAAGCAGAAGTACATTCAGTAGCACGTGAAATGGCAGAAGCTAACCATAGTGCAACTCACTTGTTACACCAAGCCCTCCGTGAAGTATTAGGTACTCACGTAGAGCAAAAAGGTTCACGTGTAGCTCCTGAAGCTTTGCGCTTCGACTTCTCTCACTTTGCTAAACTCACTTCTGATGAACTTAAAGAAGTAGAACAATTGGTAAACAAACGTATTTTTGAGAAAATTCCTTTGCAAGAACACCGAAATATTTCTATCCAACAAGCGGTAGAATCTGGCGCTATGGCACTCTTTGGTGAAAAGTACGGCGACCGTGTCCGTATGATTCAGTTTGGTGATAGCAAAGAGCTTTGTGGAGGAACTCACGTAAAGAACACAGGCGATATTTGGTATTTCAAAATCATCTCAGAAGGTGCAGTAGCAGCAGGTATTCGCCGTATTGAAGCGATTACCCGTGGAGGAGCTATGAAGTATTTTACAGAACAAGAACAGCTGGTAGAACGTATCAAAGAAACAGTTAAAAATACACAAGACCCTGTGAAAGCTATTACGCACTTACAAGAAGAAAATGCGGCTTTGCACAGAGAATTGGAACAACTGAAAAAAGAACAAGCTAAACAACTCAAAGCTAATCTCAAAGCTGAATTTACTGAAATTAATGGTATTCAATGTCTTATCAAACAAGTAGATGCTGAGGTAGCAACGCTTAAAGACCTTGCTTTTGAATTAGGTAGTGAGGTAAAAAATGCTTTTGTTTTCTTTGCTTCAGCTCACGAAGAAGGTAAAGCACTCTTGTTATGCTATATCAATAAAGAATTGGCACAAGCCAAAGGATTAGATGCTGGTAAGATAGTACGAGAACTGGGCAAATACATTCACGGAGGAGGTGGCGGACAGCCATTCTTTGCAACCGCAGGAGGTAAAAACCCTAGTGGTATTACCGAAGCACTTTCTAAGGTAAAAGATTATTTATAATGAATTTTTTGGCTCATATTTACCTTTCAGGCGAAGGCAATGAACTGCTCACTATTGGCAACTTTATCGCCGATACCGTACGAGGCAAAGAATACTTACAATACCCCGAAGCAATGCAACGGGGTATTTTATTACATCGGAGAATAGATACTTTCACTGATGCACACGCCATTTTCCGGAAAAGTAAACACCGATTGGTGCCTACTTACAACCATTACGCAGGGGTGCTGGTAGATATTTTTTACGACTATTGTCTTGCTAAACATTGGAAAGAATATTCTACTATATCTTTAGAACAATATGCCCAACGTTTTTACAACTCTTTACAAAAACATCAACTCTTGTTAAGTAAAAAAGCACAGAATTTGAGCAAATATATCATAGCAGAACATTGGTTAGAAAAATATCAGACTATTGAAGGAATAGCATCAATACTCTATCAAATGGATAGGCGTACGGGATTTATTTCCAAAATGCAATATGCTGCCAATGATTTGTGCAAGGATGAAAGTTTATATGAAAAAGAGTTTGGAAACTTCTTTGGAGAAATACAAAAATCTATATGAAGTATTGGTTTTCAGAAGATTATATTGTTGATGCTATTTATTTTTCATTTTTCATTTTTCATTTTTCACTTTTTTTTATACCTTTGCCTCGTTTTTTGTACAAAAATGCCAATATCTCTTATTCAAAAATACAATGTAGCAGGTCCTCGCTATACTAGCTACCCTACTGTCCCTTATTGGGATAGTAGTACTTTTTCCACTGAAAAATGGTTAGAGAGTTTATCCAAATCATATTCTGAGAGTAATAGTACTGAAGGTATTAGTCTCTACATTCATTTACCTTTTTGTGAGAGCCTTTGTACTTTTTGTGGTTGTCATAAGCGTATTACCAAACGTCACGAAATGGAAATACCTTATATAGAAGCAGTACTCAAAGAGTGGCAATTGTATACTGATTTTTTGAAAGAACGCCCTCGTATTAAAGAGATACATTTAGGAGGTGGTACTCCTACCTTTTTTCAACCCTATCAATTACGCCGATTGATAGAAGGTATTTTTGAGCGTGCTGATAGAGTGAAAAGCTATGAGTTTAGCTTTGAAGGGCATCCTAATAATACCACTGAAGCTCATTTACAAACACTTTACAATTTAGGTTTCAAACGTGTGAGTTATGGTGTACAAGATTATTCGCCTAAGGTACAAAAAGCCATTCACCGCATTCAACCTTTTGAAAATGTACACCGTGTTACCGAACAAGCCAGAACTATCGGCTATACCTCTGTAAGCCACGATTTGATCTTTGGTTTGCCGTTTCAAACCTTAGACGATGTACTCTTTACTATTGATAAGAGTAATACCCTTCGTCCAGATCGTATAGCTTTCTATAGTTATGCACATGTACCTTGGATAAAAGGTAGTGGGCAACGTGGTTTTAAAGATGAAGATGTACCTACAGGAGAAGTGAAGCGTCAATTGTATGAAGTGGGTAAACAGCATCTACTTGAGGCAGGCTATATAGAAATAGGGATGGATCACTTTGCTTTACCTACTGATAGTATGTATCACGCATTCAAAAACAAACAATTACATCGTAATTTTATGGGGTATACCGCCTCTAAAACTCAAGTGATGATAGGTTTAGGAATGTCATCTATCAGTGATAGTTGGTATGGTTTTGCTCAGAATGAAAAAGACTTAGACGACTATTATGCACGTCTTGAAAAGAATGAAATTCCTGTTTGTAAAGGGCATATTCTCAATAAAGAAGATTTGATTATCAGGCGTCACATTCTTAATCTAATGTGTCAGTTTGAGACCTCTTGGAATGATGAGGCACTTCAATTTCCTAAAATAAACGAAGTAATAACTCACTTACAGGAGATGCAAAACGATGGTTTACTGCATATAGCAGGCAATCATATAGAAGTCCCTGATGCAGGAAAACCTTTTATTAGAAATATCTGTATGGCTTTCGATTTGCATTTGCAGCGCAAAATGCCTAACACCAAAATATTTAGTATGACAGTTTAAAAAGTTATACTTAACCGTCATAGTGATTGAGTTTTTTAGTTAGTGATGAAAAGGGACAGTTGTGAAATTCGTCCCTTTTCTTTTTTGTATTTCAGAAAAAAATATTATTTTTGCCCCCGAAATAAAAACAAATCTTTTTTTAACTTAAAAATTGAATTATTATGGGATTTTTAAAAGAATTTAAAGAGTTTGCAGTAAAAGGCAACGTAGTAGATTTAGCCATTGGGGTTATCATTGGGGCTGCTTTTGGTGCTATTGTATCATCATTAGTATCTGATGTAATTACTCCTTTGTTATTGACTCCAGCACTTAAAGCTGCTCAAGTTCAAGAATTAGAAAAACTAATTTGGAATGGGGTTGCTTATGGTAAGTTCCTTGCTGCTGTGATCAATTTCTTGTTTGTAGCTTTTGTATTGTTTATGCTTGTAAAAGGTATTAACAAATTGAAGAAAAAAGAAGAAGAAGCTCCAGCAGCTCCTGCAGGTCCTACTCAAGAAGAACTATTGGCTGAAATTAGAGATTTATTGAAAAATAAATAGAAAATTTTCGTGTAACCGCAACACTACACACTTCAACAATTGTTTAATTAAAACCACGCCCCATTTATAAGGCGTGGTTCTTTTTTATAAGTTTTTTATTAATGCGCTTTATAAGTCCAGCTCCTTCGTAGATAAATCCAGTGTAAAGTTGTACTAATGAAGCTCCTGCTTCTAATTTTTCAAGAGCATCCTCTTCACTAAAAATACCTCCTACACCTATGATAGGAAAGGCTTTACCACTTTTTTCACTCAAAAAGCGAATTACTTCGGTAGCGCGCTCACGAAGTGGTTTCCCACTAAGTCCACCAGTTTCTTTCTTGTTATCGGAGTGTAATCCTTCTCTACTGATAGTAGTGTTAGTAGCAATTACCCCAGCAATATGTGTTTCTTTTACAATTTCTATGATGTCTAACAACTGTTCATCAGTGAGATCTGGAGCAATTTTTAGGAGAATAGGTTTGGGGTTTTCTTTGGATGAATTCTTTTCTTGAAGGGTGTTTAGTAACTGCTTTAGAGGTTCTTTCTCTTGTAGCGAACGTAGGTTAGGGGTATTCGGAGAGCTCACATTCACTACAAAATAATCCACATAATTAAAAAGCTGTTCAAAACAAATGAGATAATCATTTACAGCTTCCTCATTAGGAGTAATTTTATTCTTCCCTATGTTGCCTCCTATTAATACACCTTTGTTTTTTTTGAGTCTCTCTACAGCTGCTGCTACTCCTTCATTATTAAACCCCATACGATTGATAATACCTTGATCATCTATAAGGCGAAAAAGTCGTTTTTTGGGGTTTCCTGGTTGTGGTTTAGGGGTGATGGTACCTATTTCTATAAAACCAAAGCCTAAGTTGGATAACTCTTGGTATAAAGTAGCGTCCTTGTCGAGCCCAGCTGCTAATCCCACAGGGTTTTTGAACTGTAATCCAAAAACTTCTCGGTGCAAAGAAGGATGCTCTACTTGATAGATAGACCGAATGAGAGAGGGTACAAAAGGTATTTTGTGTATCAACTTCAAATATTTGAAAGTAAAATGATGTGCCTTCTCGGGGTCGAGACTAAAAAGTAACGGACGTATGAATAACTTGTACATAGCAGTTAGCTTAAAGATTCTTCTTTTTAATTTACAATGTAACTTGTTCCTTCCTTACCGTCTTTGAGTTGGATACCCATTGCAAGAAGTTCATCTCTAATCTTGTCAGAAAGCGCCCAATCTTTATTAGCACGAGCTTCCATTCGCATATTAATAAGCAATTGGAGCACTCCATCGAGTTTGTCGTTGTTATTAGCAGTTTGTTGCTCACTTTGTAGACCTAAAACATCAAAAACAAAAGCATTCATTAGAGTTTTCAGTTCATTGAGTTCAGCTACTGAAATCTTTTCATCACCATTAATCCATTTTACAGCTTCAAAAAGATGAGCTATAAGTATAGGTGAATTGAAATCGTCTAAAAGGGCATCATAGCATTTTTGTTTCCATTGATCAATTTCATACGAAAGAGGTCCTGGGTGTTCTAAATCGGTAGACATTTCATTCAATGTTTTTACAGCTTCCATAAGCCTTGAGAAGCCTTTTTCAGCAGCAAGCATTGCCTCATTAGAAATGTCAAGCACACTGCGGTAGTGGGCTTGCATAAAGCAGAAGCGTATCACAGCAGGAGCAAAAGGTTTTTCAAAGAAACTATTCTCTCCACTGATGAGTTGCATTGGCAATATATAATTACCAATAGATTTACTCATACGTTGTCCATTCATAGTGAGCATATTAGCGTGCATCCAATAACGAACGGGACTTTCTCCGTGTCCTGCTTTCCCTTGTGCAATTTCACATTCGTGGTGTGGGAACTTCAAATCCATACCTCCTCCGTGAATATCAAACTGATTGCCAAGATATTTAGTACTCATCACGGTACATTCTAAGTGCCAACCAGGAAAACCATCACCCCAAGGCGATGCCCAGCGCATAATATGAGCTGGAGAAGCCTTTTTCCAAAGCGCAAAGTCCTGAGGATTACGTTTTTCTCCTTGCCCATCTAAATCTCGAGTATTAGCAAAGAGTTCTTCTATGTTACGACGAGAAAGTTCTCCATAGTTGAGCCCTCGTTTGTTGTATTCAAGTACATCAAAGTATACAGAACCATTGCTTTCGTAAGCAAAGCCGTCTTTTAGTAGTTTTTCGGTAAGTTGTATTTGTTCTAGTATATGTCCTGTAGCAGTAGGTTCAATAGTAGGAGGCAGTAAGTTGAATATCTCCAAAACCTTGTGAAAATCAACGGTGTATTTTTGTACGATTTCCATAGGTTCAAGTTTTTCAAGACGAGATTGTTTCACAAAACGGTCGTTGTTCACATCTCCATCATCAGTAAGGTGACCAGCATCTGTGATATTACGTACATAACGCACTTTGTAGCCTAAAAATTTAAGTGTGCGATACACAAAATCAAACGACATAAAGGTGCGTACATTACCTAAGTGGACATTGCTATATACGGTAGGTCCACATACGTACATCCCTACATTATTTTCGTGTAAGGGTACAAATACTTCTTTCTCTCCTGTTAAGGAATTGAATATTTTTAATTGATGATTCATTCTGATATTATTTAAGTTTATATTTACTATTTTTTCGTAACTTGTAATTCGTTATTTGTTATTTGTTTTTTCTCTAATTTTATACCTCTCTTCATTACTCTTAGTCTTTAAGATGATTTCTCCTAAAAAACCAGCAATAAATAACTGTGTACCAATAAGCATAGTAGTAAGTGCAAGATAAAACTGAGGTCTATCAGCAATAAGGCGACCATTAGGGTTGATAAATAATTTATCAATTCCAAGGTAAGCTGAGAATAAGAAACCTATAAAGAACATCAGTACCCCCAATGCTCCAAAAAAGTGCATTGGTCGTTTGCCAAAATGTGACAAGAAACTAATAGTGATAAGGTCTAAAAATCCGTTGATAAACCTACTCATACCAAATTTCGTAACACCATATTTGCGAGCTTGATGTTGCACTACTTTCTCAGTAATACGATTGAACCCCGCATTCTTTGCTAATACGGGAATATAGCGATGCATCTCTCCTGATACTTCAACATTCTTTACAACCTCTTGTTTGTAGGCTTTAAGCCCACAATTAAAGTCGTGAAGTGTGAGACCTGAGGTTTTGCGTGCTGCCCAGTTGAAAAGTTTAGAAGGTAAGTTCTTTGTTAAAACTGAATCGTAACGCTTTTTCTTCCATCCTGATACGAGGTCATACCCTTCTTGGGTAATCATATTGTAAAGAGCAGGAATCTCATCAGGACTGTCCTGCAGGTCGGCATCCATAGTAATCACCACATCTCCTTGTGCTTGTTTAAAGCCAGCGTGTAGTGCTTGTGATTTACCATAGTTGCTCAAAAAGCGAATACCCTTTATGTTGCTATCTTTAGCCGATAATTCTTCAATCACCTGCCAAGAATTATCAGTACTACCGTCATCTACAAAAATAATTTCGTAGGAATAACTATGCTCAGTAAGTACTTTATGTAGCCACTGATAAAGTTCGGGCAATGATTCTTGTTCATTGAGTAGTGGTATGACAATTGATATATTCATTAGAAAATATTTACTTCAAATTCTAAAGTGATGCCAAATTGCTTGAGTACAGTTGCTTGTACATAATGAGCCACAGCTAAAATTTCTTTGCCAGTAGCTTTTCCATAGTTCACAAGCACTAAGGCTTGCAAGTTGTGTACTCCTGCATCTCCCTTTCTATATCCTTTGAGCCCTGCGCGATCTATCAACCAACCAGCAGGCACTTTCACTTGTGTTTCATCAATAGAATAAGAAGGAATATCTGGATATTGAATTTTTAATTCTTCGTAATTTGTTTTTGAGATGATAGGATTTTTGAAAAAACTACCACAGTTCCCTAATGTATCAGGATTAGGCAGTTTGCTTTGGCGTATACTTATTACTATTTCCGAGAGTTGTTTAGGAGTAGGGGAGGAGAGCCTTCTTTCGGCGAGTAGCTGTTGGATAGCCCCATATTCGGTATGCAAAAGATGATTGCGTTTGGTGAGTTTAAAGGTAACTGCTGTAATAATATAATTGCCTTTTTCTTTTCCTTTGAAGATAGATTCACGATAGCCAAAACTACATTCAGCGTTAGTAAAATTTCGCTTTTGTAAACTGTGAATATTGATAGCCTCGCAACTCTCCATTACATCTTTGATTTCAACCCCATAGGCTCCAATGTTTTGCACAGGGGTAGTTCCTACATTTCCATAGATAAGTGAGAGGTTTTCAAGTCCACCATAACCTTGAGATAAAGTATATTGCACAAACTGATGCCAGTTTTCACCTGCTTGTGCTTTAATCCATACATTATCGTTATTTTCTTTTACAATGCTAATACCCTTTAGAAGAATATGTAATACAGGTTGTGTGATATCTTGGGTGAGTAACATATTGCTTCCTCCACCTAAAACAAAAGGATTTTTGTGTTGTTGCAAAGCCTCAACTAAAACCTCTTCGCTGTGTATAGGGAGGTAAATGTTTGCTTTGACATTGATATTGAAAGTGTTAGGTATTTGCATAACGGCTTATCTAAAATCACCGCGCAAAGGTAAGAGATAATTAGCAAATTAGCAAATTTAACATTGATTCTTCGCTTGTTAGGTAAGATGGTAAAAGATAAAAAACTAACTAAAAATTTGGAACTATAAATCTAAAAGAAGTATATTTGCAACCTATTATAGTTTTATTAGCAATTATGGAGCTTGATATCCTCAAAAATAATTGGAGTGATGCACAGATAGTAGATGTATCTTATCAGAAAGGAACTTTACTATTAGCGTTAAAAGACTATCAAAATATAATATATGAGTACCTTTTTGAAAAGGTTTTTGCATTATCATTTGAGAATTATCTCAATGAAGATATTAGTGAGATACATTCTTCTTTTTGGAAAGAAGAAAATGATACCATTTGCCAAATAGATATTCTATCAGCTTGGACAAATAAAGAAATTGTAAGTTTTTCATTTTTTACACATTAACTATGGCAGCCGAAGGATATGTAATATTTGAAGATGCTACTTGGTATCAAAAGCATAAAGAGGAAATTAAAGAACAGATTATTTCATTAGATACTTATGTATATCATCCAAAGCAAATAGGCTCCTATCTAATGAAAGAAGGCGAATATTGGCTAAAAGGTATTGAGAGTAAGCCTCCACCAGCTGATTGGCCATACAATGTACGTATCTTTTTAGATCGAGAGGACTATATTTTTATAGAAATCACAGCACACCCCCTAAGTATAGAAAGAACCCTCACTCAATTTTTAAATTGGATAAGAAAGCAAACTCCTATCGTTTTTCAAGATGAAGACGGAGAGGATTTTGGTTATCAATAAATTAATTATGAATTCAAAAGAAATAGCAAATGGCATACTCCGTGCCGTAGGAATCATTGCTTTAGTAGTATTAGGGCTGTATACACTCTATTTACTACAATCTATTATTATTTATCTTATTGTATCATTGGTACTGACATTAATGGGGAAACCTCTTATTCAGTTTTTTTATAAACGATTGCATATAAAGAGCCGTACCCTCTGTGTTATCCTTACAATGACAATTTTTATCTTATTAGCCTTGAGTGTGTTTAGCTTGTTTATCCCACTACTTGTTTCACAAGGCAAGAATCTATCAGGGCTTAATATCGATTTGCTCAAAACCAATATAGATAATCTTATTCAACAAACCCTCAGTAAGGTAGGTCTTCAAAAAGAAGATTATTCTTTTGGAGTACAAGAAATGTTAAATTTTATTGACATTCCTAACTTTCTTAATTCTTTTATCTCTTTTATTAGTGATTTTGGAGTGGGAGCCTTTTCAGTACTCTTTATTAGCTTTTTCTTTATGAAAGATGGTGAAAAAATTCTTATAGCCCTTCTTTCTACCTTTTCTACTCACAGAAAACGAAAACTCAAAACCTCTATTTTCAAAATAAACAACCTCTTATCACGTTATTTTGTAGGATTGATACTTCAAATCACCATACTTTTTGTGATTTACACTGTTATATTGCTTATTTTTGGAGTAGAGAACGCCTTTATTATCGCACTACTTTGTGCATTGCTCAACCTTATTCCTTACGTAGGGCCAATGATAGGCTTTGTATTAATGGCACTCCTTACAATGAGCAGTAATCTGCAAAACGATTTTATGACGGTAAGTCTACCTACTACTATCTATGTACTTATAGGCTTTATTGTAGGACAATTTATAGATAATGTTTTCTCACAACCTCTTATATTTTCAAACTCCGTAAAATCTACTGCCTTAGAGATTTTTCTCATCACGCTTATCAGTGGTACGCTTTTCGGTATGGTAGGAATGGTAGTGGCTATCCCAGCCTATACCGTACTGAAAGTAGTTTTAAAAGAATTTTTTCCTAATAATAAGATTGTAGAGTTACTCACTAAAAATCTATAGTTATGAAACAACTATTGGTTTGTAGAAATATCCGATAAAACAAAAATACAATTCTGGTGCATAACTAAAAATATAACTTTGAATTTTACAAAAGCTAAATTACTCTTAATCTACTATTTTTCAAACAACTAAAAAAATAACTAAGAAAAAAAGTGCTTTATATAGCAACTAATCAAAATATTATTCGTAACTTTGTATCCTAAATATCAAAATTGATAAATTTTAAAAGAAATGAGTAAATACGACGTTATTGTATTAGGAAGTGGTCCTGGTGGTTATGTTACTGCCATTCGCGCTTCTCAATTAGGTTTCAAAACCGCTGTAATCGAAAAAGAAAACCTCGGAGGTATCTGCCTCAACTGGGGTTGTATCCCTACTAAAGCTTTGCTAAAATCAGCACAAGTGTTTGAATATCTTAAACACGCTGAAAGCTATGGTATCAAAGTAAAAGATGGCTCTTTCGACAAAGATTTTCCTGCTGTTATCAAACGTAGTCGCGATGTAGCCTCTACAATGAGCAAAGGGGTACAGTTCTTAATGAAAAAGAACAAAATAGACGTGATTATGGGCTATGGTACTCTTAAACCTGGCAAAAAAGTAGATGTAAAAGATAAAGACGGTAAAGTAACTGAATATAGTGCCGACCATATCATTATCGCTACTGGAGCTCGTTCACGTGAGTTACCTGCACTTCCTCAAGACGGTAAAAAAATTATCGGTTATCGTCAAGCACTTACTCTTCCTGAGCAACCTAAAAAAATGATTGTAGTAGGTAGTGGTGCTATTGGTATTGAGTTCGCTTACTTCTACAATGCTATGGGTACCGAAGTAACTATTGTAGAGTTTATGCCTAATATCGTTCCTGTAGAAGATGAGGATATTTCAAAACAACTCGAAAAGAGCCTCAAAAAATCAGGTATTAATATTATGACTTCTGCTGAGGTAACAAAAGTAGATACTTCAGGTAAAGGAGTAAAAGCATTCGTAAAAACCGCTAAAGGTGAAGAAATACTCGAAGCTGATATCTTACTCTCTGCTGTGGGTATCAAAACAAATATAGAAAATATTGGTTTAGAAGCAGTTGGTATCAAAACCGAACGCGACAAAATTCAAGTAAACGAATTCTATCAAACTAACGTTCCTGGTTATTACGCTATTGGTGACGTAGTACCAGGTCAAGCCTTAGCACACGTAGCTTCTGCCGAAGGTATTATTTGCGTTGAAAAGATTAAAGGAATGCACGTAGAACCACTTAACTATGGTAATATCCCTGGTTGTACTTACTGTACTCCTGAAATTGCTTCAGTAGGTCTTACTGAGAAACAAGCTAAAGAAAAAGGCTATGAAATAAAAGTAGGTAAATTCCCATTCACAGCCTCTGGTAAAGCTAATGCCGCAGGAACTACTGAAGGTTTTATCAAAGTAATCTTCGATGCTAAATATGGTGAATGGTTAGGTTGCCATATGATTGGTGCTGGCGTTACCGATATGATTGCTGAAGCTGTAGTAGCTCGTAAATTAGAAACTACAGGTCACGAAATCATCAAAGCTGTACACCCTCACCCTACTATGAGCGAAGGCGTAAAAGAAGCTGTAGCCGCTGCTTATGGTGAAGCTATTGATATTTAATTAGTACTTACAAATTTAAACAAATATCTAAAAACTCCAAGTAATACAATTGCTTGGAGTTTTTTAATATTTTGTTGATTGTTACATTTAGTATAAATAAATGATGAAGTGCATTTTTTGAAGAAGAAATGTATAGAAAAATAAGTGATATATTCTTTCTAAAATAAAAATATATAAATACTATGTATTTGATAAATAACTGTTTAATAAATATTTTATAAAAAATATTAAAAAAAGTTTGCGAAAAACTTGCAAGAAATGAAAAATCGTTATACCTTTGCAACCGCAAAACAGAAATAATAAGTTCATATACATAAACGGAGAGGTGCCGGAGTGGTAACGGAGCAGATTGCTAATCTGTCGGCGGGTAACCGTCGCCTGGGTTCGAGTCCCAGTCTCTCCGCATCTAAATGTACTCATTAGATAAGTTTCTCGGGGCGTAGCGTAGTCCGGTCATCGCGCCTGGTTTGGGACCAGGAGGTCGCAGGTTCGAATCCTGCCGCCCCGACAATAAAATATTTCATTAATGTTCCTTTAAGTAGCATTTTTGAAATATTTTTTTTGAAATATAGGGTCACGTAGCTCAGCTGGATAGAGCATCTGCCTTCTAAGCAGACGGTCACAGGTTCGAATCCTGTCGTGATCACGAGAATTTGTTTCATTTTGTATTAAAATTTATGTTCGAAATAACGCAGAGTTTCCGCTCTGCGTTATTTTGTTTTAAAAAGTAAGTGACCTTCTTTTTTATTTAAGAAAACTTTTTTTGTTTATAAAGTTTTTATCCATACCTTTGCACCCGCAAAACAAAGAACAGAATAATGAAACACTCCTTATTTATACTATTTTTAGCAGCATCACCTTTCATTTTTGCCCAAGAAGCAATAAATGATTCTCTACAAGAACTCCCTAAAGCAGAACAGAAAGCTCATAGAAAAGCACAATTAGAACGTACTTTGTCAAAAATGTGGGAACTCGACCGCGCGAAGACCAACGCGGTACTTTTAAACTCGTAGAATACCTCCCTATGTATATAATGCCCTTCCGCTATACCGATGTCCCTACCGAGCAACCCATAAGTCTCAACCCCGACCGCCCCATCCCCGAATGGAGAGATTATCAACACGTAGAAACAAAATTCCAAGTCAGCCTAAAAGCTAAAATTATGCAAGACGCTTTTGGTAAAGGCGATGTGTGGGTCGCTTTCACCCAGCAATCGTATTGGCAGATGTACAACGGTGAGCTTTCACGTCCGTTTAGGGAACTGAATTACGAACCTGAACTCATCTTTACCTATCCGCTAAACTTCTCAGCAGGTAACCTAAAAATGAAAATGATAGGCTTATCCGTAAATCACCAATCTAATGGTAAAGAAGCGGCACATTCCCGCAGTTGGAACAGAATTATTTTATCAGGTATTTTCCTATGGAATGATTTAATGATTAATAGCCGTTTCTGGTGGCGTTTTTCAGAAAAAGCAAGAGAAGATGACAATCCCGATATTGAGAATTATATAGGACGTTGTGAATTGGGCATTGCTTATCCATTCCGTAAAAATGTTTTTAATTTGCGAGTGAGAAATAATTTAAATTTTAATCATAATCGCGGACACATAGAGCTGAATTGGGTATATCCGCTGAGTCGCGACCTGCGTATTTTGTTGCAAGCATCTCACGGTTATGGCGATTCCCTCATCGATTATAATTATAAACAAACAGTTGTAGGCGTAGGATTTACCTTCTTAAGCCTTTAAATAAACCAATCTTATCTCTTACCTCTTACTTCTTATCTAAAATAAAGGAAACTTTTTTTGTTTATTAAGTTTTTTTGTTATACCTTTGCCCCCGAATTAGAGAAAACAGCGTATGAAAGAAGAAATCGTGAAAAGAGCCTTAAACGACTTTATGCAGTACGGGTTTAAAACCTTTACAATGGACGATTTGGCTAACAAAATGGGGATGTCTAAAAAGACACTTTACGAACATTTTCCCTCTAAAAGCGACTTGGTAGAAGCTACATTAGATTACGTTTTAGAAATGAGCTGTAAAAATGCAGATACTTTTGTACAAGGAGAAGGTTCAGTGATAGAAAATGTATACCGCAACCAAAAAAAGGTTCAGGAAGTTTTCAACATCAATAGCGATCGCCCTATCTGGGAACTACAAAAATACTATCCTAAAACATACGAACGTATGGAAAGTGAGTTCGCTAAATCTGATGCACTTTTTATAGATAAACTCTTAGAAAAAGGATGGAAAGAAGGTCTTTTTAGAAAAGATATTAATGTAGACTTTTATAAGATTTTTTATACTAGTGTACAACGTCTTCGTTCTATAACCCGCACTTTTCCTGAAAGAGAATTTCCTTTCTGGGAAACTATCTATACTATTATAGAGTACTTTTTCAGAATACTCGTCAATGAAAAAGGACTTAAAGAATTGGAACGGGTATTAGAACAAGAAAGAAAGCAAAAAAAAATAAACTAATTTCAGTTGCTAACAACTAATGACTAAAAACAAATATCAATGAAAAAAATCATTACGAGTGCTTTGTTGTGCCTCAGTTTTGTGAGCTTTGCACAACAAAAAGAATTGACTTTAAAAGATGCTATTCGTTATGCTTTAGAAAATAAAGCTGATGCCGAAAAAGCTCGCTTAGAAGTAAAGAAAAGCGAATACCAAATACAAGAAGTACGTGCTAATGCACTTCCTAATATTTCAGCTTCTGGAGGTATGGTCTATAATCATAAACTACAAGCTACTTATATTGATGCTAGTACCTTTGCTTTTCCAGGTATGCCCGCAAGTGATGAACCATTAAAAATGGAAATGGGACAAAAATGGACAGCTAATGCCGAAGCTAAACTTACCCAAGTACTCTTCAATCAATCGGTATTTATGGGACTAAAAGCAGCGCGTACTACCCGTGAGTTCTATATGCTCAATCAACAACTTACTGAAAATGACATTATAGAAAAGGTAGCCAAAGCTTACTATCAAGTATACCAAACCCGACAAACATTAGAAAATATAGAAAGTAATTTAGCTCTTACTGAGAAAACAGCTAATGTAGTAAAAGGATTAAACCAATCAGGTTTATCTAAAAAAATAGATGTCGATCGTACTACAGTAGCTGTAAACAATCTTAAATCGGCACGCCAGCAAGCGCTTAACGGATTACAACTTTCCGAAAATGCACTTAAATATATGATTGGTATGCCTATGAATGAGGCTATTACATTGCCTAAAGAAGGATTTGAAGCTAATTATGATTTGGCTTTCGATAAAGGAAATACCAATAACCGTATAGAGTTACAAGTACTTGAGAAACAAAAACAACTTTTAGATATTAATGTAAAGGTACAACGTGCAGCGCTCTATCCATCATTAGCATTGCAAGCAACTTATGGTTATTTGAGTATGGGACCTAAAACACCAATTTTTTACGGTAAAAAAGATAAAGTATACGGTTCTGATTATTCAGCTATCACTTTAGGAGTGAATATACCTATTTTTTCAGGTTTTGGTACACGTGCTAAAATACGTCAAGCTCAGATAGAAAGTCAAGCGCTTGAAGCTACACTCAAAGATACTCGTTTGGCAATGGATTTGGCTTATGAAAATGCTCGTAGCCAACTCACTAACAACCTCCTTACTATTGATTCACAAAAAGAAAACGTAAAACTCGCTGAAGAGGTGTTACTCAATACTCAAAACAACTATCAACAAGGGTTAGCTTCTCTCACTGATTTATTAGAAGCTGAACGCTCTCTATCCGATGCTAAGAATAACTATACTACTGCCTTGTTAGACTATAAGTTGGCAGAAATTGAACTGCTAAAATCACAAGGGAAGTTAGAGACAATGAAGTAAGAAAATCCCATATCAAATCATAGAAGAAAAAAGGCTACCTAAACAAAATCAGGTAGCCTCTTTTTATAAGTTTTAACGAAGTAAATATAACTTTTTTTTTGAGTAATCTATCACAGCTTTTTTCTTCAGTAGTAAATCAGCTCCTATAACACCGTGTACAGGAAGCAAGTTAAATTGTTGTAATGCTTCGTTTACGTGGGTCAAATTAAATAAAACTAAAGGAACTCTACGGATGCTTAATGAACCTATTTCTAAGTGATTTTTTATAGCGACCTGTGTTTCCATAGCACTTGCTCCTGCACCAGCAGCTTTTATCTCTGAGGCTTCAGCTTCTAAATTGAAATAGGTTATCCACTCTATTCCTACACAAGTATTAGAAGCTCCAGAGTCTAAAATAAAACGTCCTTCAATACCATTAATTTTAGCTTGCACTACAAGGTGTTGGGTAAGAGTAAACTCAAGCGGAATAGCAATATATCCTTTCTCTATGAGTAATTTGTTTAATGTAAGTCCCATTTGCTTTTTACTTCATTTACTATTTCCTTAATATTTTGTTCTTTTGCTTTGGGGTAGATAAGTAACACATCATCTCTATCTACTACAATGTAGTTTTTAAGTCCATCTATTACCACACATTTAGCTCCTTCAGTGCGGATAATATTGTTTTCAGCATCTTTGAGTAATACTCTTGCGTTGATAACGGCATTTTGAGCACTATCTTTTGGTGATTTCTCGTGTAAAGAGCCCCAAGATCCTAAGTCATTCCAATCAAAATTAGCAGGGAGTACATAAATATTAGTAGAAGGCTCTAAAATAGCGTAGTCTACCGATATATTTTCAGCTTCAGGGTAGGCTTTAGCTATAAAGTCTACTTCGTTTTCGGTATTATAAGTGTCTTCCCCTTTTTCAAAGAGTTCATACATAGCAGGTTGATAGGTTTTATAAGCGTTGAGTACGGTTTGGGTACTCCATATAAAAATACCTGCATTCCATAAAAAATTACCTTGTTTTAAAAACTCTTTGGCAGTGGCATAATCGGGTTTCTCACGAAATTGATTTACTTTCTTGATGTTAGTATTGTCGTCTTTGTCGTATTGTATATAGCCATAACCTGTGTTAGGGAAAGTAGGTACGATTCCTAAAGTGAGGATGTTGTTAGCCTTTTGTGCAGCATTGAAACACGTAATCACATTGTGCATAAAAGCCTTTTCGTCTTCAATCCACGCATCACTGGGGGCTACAATCATTACTCCATTAGGGTTACGCTTGTTCACTTTCATTGCCGCATAGAGTATGCAAGGAGCTGTATTGCGCATACAAGGTTCTAATACCAAGTTTTTAGGCAATATATTAGGGATTTGTTCTTCTACAATTTCCTTGTATCGCTCGTTTGTGAGAATGAGGATATTTTCCTGAGGGATAAACTTCTGCAAGCGGGAATAGGTGCGTTGCAAGAGTGTTTGCCCTGTGCCGAGCATATCGTGGAATTGTTTAGGGTATTCAGTAGTACTTACAGGCCAAAAGCGCGAACCTACTCCGCCAGCCATAATCACTGCATAATAATTGTTCACCATATATTTGTAATATTTTAATTCAGTTTTTTAACTTTTAATAAGTTCAACTTCAGCGTGAGGTTGAAAGATGTATTTTTTGCCAGAGCTTATTTCTATACAATCATAACATTTCACACGGCGTTGCCCTTTGCGAAATACACGTCCATCCTTGATACGAAAAGTACTTCCTATTGGAATTTCATAAATAAAACTTACATTTTCACTCGTGTCAAATTGTTTGAGGGCTATAGCCAACACAGGGTCAACATCACTGCTGGACATAGGGTTTAAAAAATGTCGTTGCAATACGCCTAATAATTGTTGAGGAAATATTTCTGGAGTGATAAAAGGTCTCATTAGTTGTTGGAAAGTGTATTTCCATTCATTACCGTGTGGCTTGATAAGTCTGCCAAACCGTTCAAAAGCTATCAAATGTGCTACTTCGTGAATAAAGGTTATCAAAAAGCGGTATTTATTAGCAGAAGCATTCATTGTAATGAGATGTTGCCCGTTAGGAAGTTGCCGATAATCTCCGTGCCTTGTTTTTCGCTCGTTTACAATACGTAAATAAATATTGTTTGCCTTAATGAGTTCGAAACAAGGAGTTACAGCGTTTTCGGGTAAATATTTAAATAAAATTTCTCTCATAGTCTGCAAATGTACAAATAATATTTTACATCCGCAAAAAAATAATCAATTGTAAATTTATAAACTCGTGAATTTTCTTTATCTTTGCCGTGTTTGTAAAACAAAGAAAAATATGTCGCTCATAAGTTATTTAAAATTTTTTATAAAATCAACGAATCAACACGGAGTGCATTCTCCTTTTATCTACAACTTTGTAACTCGTTGCTTGTACAATAAACAGTTGGTAAAATCAAGTGAAATTACTGATTATTCATCAATTATATCTAAAAAACAATTTATTTCATTGCTGAAGATTATTCGTTATTTGAAAGTAAAAACTATTTTTACAGATAAAAAGGGACTCTATATAAACGAAAATTGCAGTCTTATAACCGAATTACAAACTGCAACGACTTACGATCTTATTTTTATCAATTATCCCAAAGAGAATTTGGATTTTTATCTGAATTATATGCACAACGATAGCACTCTCATCATCAATAATATTCACCGAAAAGAAAATGAACCTTTATGGAAAAAAGTTATAGAAAATGAAAAAGTTACCGCTTGTATAGATGTATATTATCAAGGGTATATTTTTATAAGAAGAGAACAGCCTAAAGAAGTTTTTTATATAAGATAAGAGGTAAGAAATATAAAATCTTACCTCTTATTTCTATTTCTTATTTGCCAAGAAGATAGGCAAAAATAAGTGGAGCTACAATAGTAGCATCTGATTCTACAATAAATTTAGGGGTGTCAATATCTAATTTACCCCAAGTGATTTTCTCATTAGGCACAGCTCCTGAGTATGAGCCATAGCTAGTAGTTGAGTCAGAAATCTGACAGAAATACGACCAGAAAGGTACGCCTTCCCATTCTAAGTCTTGATACATCATAGGTACTACACAAATAGGAAAATCTCCTGCTATACCACCTCCTATTTGGAAGAACCCTACACCTTTACCTCCTGAATTTGCACGATACCATTCGGTGAGGTAAATCATATATTCAATACCTGTTTTCACAGTAGAGGCTTTTAAATTCCCTTTGATTACATTGGCTGCAAAAATATTACCAGTGGTTGAATCTTCCCAACCTGGACAAACGATAGGTAAATTCTTTTCGGCAGCTGCTAATATCCAAGAATTTTTAGGGTCAATTTCGTAATATTGCTCTAATACTCCTGATTTTACTACTTGGTATAAAAATTCGTGAGGAAAATAGCGTTCACCTTTATTTTCGGCTGCGTGCCATACATCTTCCAAGTGCTTTTGTAAACGACGAAAAGCTTCTTCCTCAGGAATACAAGTATCAGTTACACGGTTGTAATGACCATCAAGGAGTTCTCTTTCTTGCTCAGGAGTGAGGTCGCGATAGTGAGGTACACGTTTGTAATGAGAGTGTGCCACAAGGTTCATTACATCCTCTTCAAGGTTAGCTCCTGTACACGAGATGATATCTACCTTACCTGCGCGAATCATCTCAGCAAGTGAAATTCCTAATTCTGCCGTACTCATTGCTCCAGCAAGTGCCACGAGCATTTTTCCGCCTTCAGTAATATGGGTTTCATACCCTTTAGCAGCATCTACTAAAGCTGCTGCATTGAAGTGTAAAAAGTTTTTCTCAATGAATTGAGAAATAGGTCCTTTACTCATCTTTGATTAGTTTAAAAATCTAAATTATTCGGCAAAGATATAAATAATCTATCAATTTAGCAAATTAATATTTTGTATATCAAAAATATTTCGTACCTTTGCCGCGTTTTCAGTTCCTCTACAAAATTCTATTCAATAATATCTTAATTTAAAAAGAGGAAAAACACTATCTTATTCTACTGAAAAAAATCATTTACTTTATTAACAACTATTTTATAAAATGTCTAACATTACAGATTTAAAATCTAAAAAGCTACCTGAGTTGCAGGAAATAGCAAAGGGGCTAAATGTGCCTAAGTATCGCTACTTAAACAAGCCTGAACTTATTAATCAAATTATTGATTTTCAAGAAAAACAAACCAATCAAACTTCTCAAGAACTTCCTAAAAAAAATGCTGCTACAACAGCCGAAAACACTAATTCACCATCTAAAAAAGAACGAAAGAAAAAAATAGATGCCCCTCAAAAAGTAGGAAGCTCTAAACAAGAAAATTTGTCTAAAAATACAATAAATAAAGAAACTGCAGAAGATAATAAGGTAGAAATAAAAACAGATACTAAATCTAATTTTCAACGAAAAAATAATTCTCCTACCCCTTCTTCTACTAACAATAATCAATCTAAAACACTCCCTCTTTCAAATAATAACAACAATAACAATAATAATAATGGTAATATTGCAAACAATAACAGCAATAACTATTTGAATATCAATAATGAAAACTTCGATAAGGAGAAAAAGAATCGTTATAGAGCTCCTGATTTTGAGTTTGATAGTATTGTAGATTGCGAAGGAGTTTTAGATATTACTCCAGAAGGGTATGGTTTCTTGCGCTCGTCTGATTATAACTACTTAGCTTCCCCCGATGATATCTATGTATCAGCTTCTCAAATCCGTTTGTTTGGCTTACAAACAGGTGATACAGTTCACGGTGAAGTGCGTCCACCTAAAGATGGTGAAAAATACTATCCTCTTCTCAAAGTAATCAAAATTAATGGTTTAGATCCTCAAGTGGTACGAGATCGTGTGCTCTTTGAACACCTTACACCACTTTTTCCTACTGAAAAATTTGAATTAGCAGGAAAAGGAGCAACGCCTTCTACACGCCTCATCGACCTTTTTGCGCCTATAGGAAAAGGACAGCGTGGGATGATTGTAGCACAACCTAAAACGGGGAAAACAATGTTACTAAAGGATATAGCTAATGCTATTAGCAAAAACCATCCTGAAGTATATTTGATGGTGCTTCTCATTGATGAACGCCCTGAGGAAGTAACCGATATGCAACGAAGTGTACGTGGTGAAATTATTTCGTCTACCTTTGATAAAGAAGCCTCTGAACATGTGAAAATAGCCAATATAGTTCTTGAAAAAGCCAAACGATTAGTAGAATGTGGTCACGATGTGGTAATTTTGTTAGATTCTATTACACGCTTGGCTCGTGCTTACAATACTGTGCAGCCTGCTTCAGGTAAAGTGCTTACAGGTGGGGTAGATGCCAATGCACTTCACAAACCCAAACGTTTCTTTGGGGCTGCTCGCAATATAGAAAACGGAGGATCTCTTTCTATCATAGCTACCGCACTTACCGAAACAGGTTCTAAAATGGATGAGGTGATTTTTGAAGAGTTTAAAGGAACCGGTAATATGGAATTGCAGTTAGACCGCCGTATTGCCAACCGCCGTGTGTTCCCTGCTATTGATCTAATGGCTTCATCTACTCGTCGCGACGATTTGCTTTTAGACGAAAATACGCTCAATCGCATCTGGGTATTACGTAAATATTTAGCCGATATGAATCCTATAGAAGCAATGGAATTTATGGAAAAACAAATCAAACAAACTCGAAATAACGAAGAGTTTTTAGCGACAATGAATAACTAATTATTAAAAAGTTATTTTTGTATTTCTTGTAAAACAATAAGTTATAAAATAAGTTAAAAAAACATCGCAATTTTTTGTCTCAAAAATTTGCAAGTAATAAAAATAGTTGTATCTTTGCACCCGCATAATTGAAATAACAATAGCAATTGTGCAATTGGAGAGATGGCAGAGCGGTTGAATGCGGCGGTCTTGAAAACCGTTGAGGGTAACACCTCCGGGGGTTCGAATCCCTCTCTCTCCGCAAAAAAATCCATTATAACAAAATAAAGTGTTATAATGGATTTTTTATTATTATCAATTGATGATTAGCGATTTTTTAATTCAAATTCTAATATATTATACATATTCTCAAGTTGATATACAACCTTTTCATTTAAAACTATATCTGATAATAATAATTTTTCTATAGCTTCATAAAAAATCTTTAATGTTTTACTGTTGTTAAGCCATTCTGTAATTTGTATATTCAGTTCTCTATGTTTGTCCTTAAAATAGGTATGATGATACTCTATTCCTCTAGCTTGTAAGCTATACATAAAAATTTCTTCAAAATAACGAATTGCATTTATTTTATAAGCATTAGCTATCCAGCAGTCTAATAAAGGTTGAATGGGCAATCCTGCTAATCCAAAACAAACCAACCAATCTTCAGCCGTGGTGATTTCGGAGTGTCTTTCACTGAGAACTTCTTCAAAAAAAGCGAGAGAAAACCGCTTTAAAAAATCTATTTCGGGAGCTTTCCACAAGTCAAGACGTTCAAAATAGCATTTAGAGAGCGATAATCCCTCGTCTATATAAAATATTTTACCCTCACAAAGGAGTTCAAGCATACGTGGTAAAAAATAATGAAATTCTACAATAGCCTTAACTATACTCACTAACATAGCTCTACATAGGTGCTAATTTGTTGAAGTGAGAGCTCCCTAAGGGGAATACGGCATAAATTATCTATTTCAGTAGGAGTAATGCAATTGTCACAATCACATACTGATAAATGTTTATCAATCGAATAAGAAAAAAAAGCTATAGGCTTCTTCTATATAAGGACTTAATTTGTTTGAATATTTCATCTTTTGTAACTTAACCAAATAGCTGTACCCCCTCCTTTACGGTCATAAAGAGCCTCAATCTTTCCCCAATCAAAAGAGTGATTATCACCAATGTGGGCTGTGAGCCATTGTTTGTAATATTTTTCAGTTTTCAATTCGTATTCTTCACTCCAATCTTCCCACGAAGTCTGTCGTTCGTTCATCGCAAAACATAAACATTCAAGTTGCTCACCTTTAAAACAAAGTGAAACATCAAAGAGTTTTCCTTCAAAAGAACAATTGTAAAAATATAGCCAATAGTATCCTGTACCTACCTCCCATATTTCATTATTTGGAAAACGTTCTCTAAGATTAGAAAAAGTTGTATTAGTTGTAATAGTTTCACTTTCTATGAGAAGGAAATCTCCATTATGAGTGTTTAAAAAAGAAGCTGTTTTTTTCATTTTATCACTTGTTACTCAACTGCAAAGATATAATTTTTTGTTAATATTTTTTATACCCAACAGAAAAATAGTACTTTTGCCTATCTAATACATCAAAAAATGAATATAGCCATAGTGTGTTATCCTACCTTTGGAGGTAGCGGTGTTGTTGCTACCGAATTAGGACTCGCCTTAGCCCGTAAAGGTCATCAGGTACACTTTATTACTTATAGTTATCCTGTGCGTTTAGACTTCTTGGAAATGAACATTCACTTTCACGAAGTACACGTAGAGGAGTACCCCTTGTTTCATTATCAACCTTACGAATTAGCGTTATCAAGCAAAATGGCTTATGTGGTAAAGACTTACAACATTGATATTTTGCACGTGCATTACGCTATTCCACACGCTTATGCAGGCTATATGGCAAAGCAGATGCTCAAACGTGAAGGGATAGAAGTGCCTATGATTACCACTTTACACGGCACAGATATTACTCTTGTAGGTAATCACCCTACTTATAAAGAAGCAGTAACGTTTAGCATCAACGAATCGGATGTGGTAACCTCGGTATCCGAGAGTTTGAAACGAGATACATTGCGCCTTTTCAATGTAAATAAAGATATAAAAGTTATTTCAAACTTTATTGCCTTAAAAAAAACTGAATCTATTTCTCCTTGCAAACGAACAGTAATGGCAACTCCCGATGAGGTAATTGTAACTCATATTAGCAACTTTAGGAAAGTGAAGCGTGTAGACGATGTGGTAAGGGTATTCTATGGCATTCAGCAACAACTTCCTGCCAAATTGATAATGGTAGGTGACGGACCTGAGCGTGAGATAGCCGACCAGCTATGTAAGGATTTAGGTATTAAGAAAAAGGTGCTTTTCTTGGGAAATACATCTGATATAGACCGTATATTATGTTTTACAGATTTGTTTTTACTCCCCTCAGAATCCGAAAGCTTTGGACTTTCAGCCTTAGAGGCAATGGCTGCAGGTGTACCCGTAGTATCAAGTAATGCAGGAGGCTTATCGGAGGTAAATGAAGAAGGTGTATCAGGTTATTTATGTCCAATAGGCGATGTGCAAACAATGGCTGAAAAAGCTATTTATATTTTGAGTGACAAAGACCGCTTGGCACAATTCAAACAGAATGCCCGCAAAGTAGCAGCACGTTTTGATGAAGAGAAAATTATACCGATGTATGAAGCTCTTTACTACAATGCTATAAAAGAAAAATAAAATATTATGGCAACATACAAACGCCCCATTACCTTAGAAACCGCGCTCAAAGAAGTAACCGAGGAGCGCTTTTGTAAAGGACATCATTACAAAGATGTTGCCCTAACCGACGAGATGGTTGAACAGATCGTGCAAGTAAAGTCGTTGGTCAATATGGGCTTTATCAATACCGAGATTACCGATGAGGCGCTCCAGTACTTAGCGACTTTGCCCAAACTAAAACTCCTTTTCTTAGAGGGCAACAAACAAGTTACAGGCGAAGGCTTTAAGTACTTTGTCGACAAACCTATTGACCATATCTCGCTGGACGGTTGCCCCGTAACTGATGAGACACTAAAAATTGTCCTACAAGTACCACGCCTAAAGTCTCTTTCGCTAAAGAGAACACGGGTTACTTTTGAGGGGCTAATGGCTGCGGCACATTACAACAAGGTGAGTTTCTACCTTGATAAACCTTTCACCGCCGATCAGATAAAAGCCTTTGAACAAGCCCAACGCACTGCAGGCAAGAAGAAACCAACGACAACTCCTACCGATGATCTGCCTGTAGTAAAGCAATTACTCTTAGATTTCTTTGTGGCAATGACCGAGTGGGAGGCTTTCGCTACCAAAAATGACGATACCCGAGAGGGCGATCTTTTGGTAAGAGAAAAATGCAAAGTCCTCTTCAAAAAGTATTGTACCGACAAGCGTAGGGCAGGCTATCGCCCTGAAGGAATTAGTTATTCTTTAGATAAAGGCGGCACCTATGGTGAACATCAAATTATCGATAGTGAGGTGGTTACTAAGAATAAGATATACCTCTACACTCAAGACAGACATAATTGTCAGTTTCGCTTTCTCATCATCAGAAAAGAGGGGGAGTGGAACATTGACGAATGTCAATGGCACGATGGGGGCTGGACTAAATACGGATTATAATAATGAAAACAGTAAAACAACTTATAGAAGACGAACTTCAGAAAATAATTCATCAGCTTAAAGAAGTTTCTCTTTTGCAAGAGGAGAAACAAGCACTTCTAAGCTATAAAAAGGAGTTAGAACAACTATTGTTCCTCAAAAAACTTTCGGATACTTATCATTTGGAACCTAAAGAGATAGAGCATATTATTGTGTTGCCTCCGCCTCGTACAGATTTTTCTAATTTCCGTCTTGTAGATGATGCTGAAACAGAAGAAAAACAATGGTGGGAGGAGTTAAAGATAGAAAATAAACCCATTTGGCTTTGTGAAGGAGATATTTTGATTAAGAAAAGATAATTCAAAAATATAAATACAATGAAAGATATATCTCAAATATTTAAATCAGACATAAAAATAGAAGATGTGAGACGAGAAAATGGTATTTTTTGCTGTATGAATGACCATTTTGTCAGTGGAGACAATCAAAAGTATATGAAAATGTACGATTGGATGTCTTTCTTTTATGATTTTGGAGAAAAATGGATAGGAAAAATCAAGTATGGAAACGCCATTGACCGCCTGCGTACGGAATTAATGAGCCGTTTGGAATGGAAAAATAATATTTCTGTGCTTTATGTTTCCATAGGTACAGGGGCAGACTTGCGTTATCTACCCCAAGGGATTGATTTGAAAACAATAAACCTTGTAGGAGCCGATATTTCTATGGGAATGCTCAAAAGATGTAAGAAGCAGTGGCAAAAGAAAACAAACCTTACCCTTGTGCAGTGCCCTGCCGAGGAATTGCCTTTTGCCGATAATACTTTTGATATTGTTTTTCACAACGGAGGTGTCAATTTTTTCAACGATAAAGCCCTTGCTATGAACGAAATGCTCCGAGTTGCCAAACCAGGTAGTAAACTCCTTATCGCTGATGAGACAGCCGACTTTGTGGAGACCCAATACAAGAAAAGCGTCTTTTCTAAATCCTATTTTGAAGGCAAAACGGTTGATTTGAACGCCATAGAACAATGTATCCCAGCGTCAGTGACTGAAAAGAAAACAGAATTGTTCTGGAATAACAAATTTTATGGAATTACTTTTAGAAAAACAACTAAATGAATGCCTTACAAAAACGATTAGCACAAATAGGAACGGAACCTCACGAAAATGGCTTGTGTGATGGAATAGTATATGAAGACTCAGAAGACCAATGTTATTGGATTTATAACCACTATTCCTATTGCGAATGGCTTAAGCACAATATGATGCACTATGCAGGACTTAGCAGGGAAGATGCTACTGAAAAATTAGCTCAAAATAGCCTGTTTACAACCCCACCTAAAGATCTTGATAATCTATTTTGCATTACGCACGAGCTCACCTATCACAACGCAATGGAGATAGCCAAAGGAAATATGTATTGGCAGGACGGAACACCCTCTGATACTAATGGCTTTCAGGAAGAATACGATGTTTGGTATAAGCAAACCAAAGAAAAATATCACTTGAACGAAGAATACGAGATACTTAGTTTTGAAGAAGTATTGAAATTAAACTAAATGAGTTACATTACCTTTAAAAGCAAGCTCATAGAGCAAAAAGTAAAGCAATATCTGAAAAAGAAACACGCTGACCTTCTTGTAAAAGAGGGGAGGAGGTTGTTGGTCAAAGAAGAAGGCGCCCCTTTGATTACCAAAATGCTCATTCATAACGATGATTTGCACTCGGAGGACTTAGCCGACTTGCAAATGTTCCCCAATATAAAGGAATTACAGTTGCCATCGGACAATATAACTCACTTGGAAGCCTTGCAACCCTTGGAAAAACTACAAAAACTCTATTTGAGTGTCAAGGCAACAGATTATACGCCTCTTGCCAAGTATAAAAAACTTGAAAAAGTAGAAGTTTATGACAGTGGAGTGGGGGGATATAACTCCTTTTTGTGAACTTTCTAAGCTAAAAGAATTAAGATTATCGTGCAATAAGCTCATTTCTTTGGAGGACATACAACGATTACAAAACCTTACCGAACTTTGGTTGGATAGAAACCAAATTACAGATATATCTCCTTTGGCGTGGCTGCCCAATCTTGAATATTTGCAATTAGAGAGGATCCAAATCAGTGATTTATCTCCATTGAAAGCCCTCAAGAAGCTCAACACCTCATATTTGTATCACAATGAAGTAAAAGACCTTTCTCCTTTGAAGCATTTATCTTTAGAGGAATTGAACTTAGAGCAAAACAAGATAGAAGACCTTAGTGATTTGGTAGGTATAGAGACCCTTCGGAACTTAAAGATATGTTTTAACCCTATAAAGGATGCCTCTCCTTTGCTGAAAATGCCTTATTTAGAGTTTGTTTGTACAGATGCAAAGGATATTTACTTACCTTTAGAACGTTACCTCGGTAAGAGTGTAATAAGAGAAGTCTTTGGAGAGGAATATCCGAACTTTGAAGAAGCTGACATCTATATATTTAGTAGAAAAGAATGAAAAAAATGACCTTATTAGCCTCTTTATTAGCCCTATTTTCTTGCAAAAGTTCCCCAGAAGAGCGAAAAACCACCGAAGCCTTTCCCCTGCAATCCCTACTCACCTATGAATATTGCGGAGAAAAGGACGGCTTCCAATATTTCTTATTAGGCAACCAATGGGAGCGTAAGGTGTTCAAAGTAAAAAGCTCAGAAATACACATTGATCCTCAATATGCCTTCCACGCTGATCCCCCTTTTGAGCCTAAAATACCTATTACCCCCGTTGAACAAGAAAGAGTCTTTGCCGAAATCCCTATGAATGGACAAAAACTTTATTTGTATAAGGACAATATTGTACAACGTTATTTCCTTCGCTGTTCTGACCTACACAAACAGGCTACAGACCACCCTACTTATCTCTATGATGAAGTAAGCCAACAGGATGCTGAGGTACACCAAGAAGAACGTGCCTATTATATAGGTTATTACAAGGAGGAGCAACTCATTCGTTACCAAAAAATATATAGGGGAGAGATGTTAATAGAGAAAGAAATAGAATATTAATATATTTATTATCAGTCAATTAATTTGATTTATTGCAAAAAAAATATATTTTATTTTGTTACTTCAAATAAATATACTACTTTTGCGCCCTGAATTAAAAATCATTTAATCATTTTATTTTTATGAATCAATACGAAACTGTTTTCATTTTGAATCCCGTTTTATCTGAAACTCAGATAAAGGAAGCAGTAGAAAAGTTTGAAAATTTTCTTACTTCAAGGGGGGCAGAATTTGTAGCAAAAGAGAATTGGGGCTTGAAAAAATTAGCTTACCCAATCCAAAACAAAAAAAGCGGATTTTATCACCTCTTTGAATTTAAAGTAGCTGGTGAAGTAATCGACGCTTTCGAATTGGAATTCCGTCGTGACGAACGTGTTATGCGTTACCTCACTGTGAAATTAGACAAGCACGCCATCGAGTGGGCTGAAAAAAGAAGAGCTAAGTTAAACACTAAAAAAGCGTAAGAAAATGGCAGTAGAACAAAAAAAAGGAGATATCAAATACCTCACTCCACTAAACATCGACACTTCTAAACAAAAGAAATATTGTCGCTTTAAAAAATCAGGTATTAAATACATTGATTACAAAGATGCTGACTTCCTCTTGAAGTTTGTGAACGAACAAGGTAAATTGCTACCTCGTCGCCTTACTGGTACTTCATTGAAGTTCCAACGCAAAGTGGCTACCGCTGTGAAAAGAGCTCGCCACTTAGCTTTAATGCCTTATGTAGCCGATTTATTAAAATAATAACAAGGAGTAGAAACTATGGAAATTATACTTAAACAAGACGTACATAATTTAGGTTTTAAAGACGATGTCGTTACTGTAAAAAACGGCTATGGTCGTAATTACCTCATTCCGCAAGGATTCGCAATTTTAGCTACTCCCTCAGCAAAAAAGGTATTAGCTGAAAACTTAAAACAAAAAGCTTATAAAGAGCAACACATCATCGAAGAAGCTAAGAAAACTGCTAAAGCTCTTGCTAACTTGGCAGTGAAAATTGTAGCCAAAGTAGGTGCAGGTGATAAACTCTTCGGTTCTGTTAATCACGCTGATGTTGCTCAAGAATTAGCTAAAGCTGGTCACGATATCGATAAAAAATTTATCTCTATCGCAGGTAACACTATCAAACGTACAGGTAAATACAGCGCAGCTATCCGTTTACACCGTGAAGTAATCGTTGATTTCCCATTCGAAATTGTAGCAGAAGTAGCCAAAGTTGAAGCTAAACCTGCTGAAAAAGTGGAGGAACCTAAAACTGAGGCTCCAGCTGAGCAATCTGCTGAAAACTAATAAATTATAAGTAGTAAATAGTTCATATCAATTATAATTTTTGATACCTATTAAAGACGTGAAATCTTTGGTAGGTATTTTTTTTACAAATATATTTTTTTTTCTCAAAAATAATATATACCTTTGCCTCGTTTTTTAGCAAGTTTCTTATTACAATGGAATCAAAAATTAATACAGTCGGCCTAACTATATGGGGCTACAAACAAGGTTGTAAAGTATTAGCTTCTCAAGGAGTTAATTTTCAACTTAAAGAGGTTAAAGATAGATTAAAAGACCTTAGTGCTTTTATTCGTATCCACACTCCTCGTGTAGATTTCTACACACTTCAATTTACGCAAAACTACAAAATATACACCCAGTACCGTTCTTCTCGTGAAGTAAATGGTCAGACAGGAGTGTATATTGCTATATCGTTGTATGTTCCTCACACTTTGCAATGGCGTGGAATACGACAAGTACTCAACTTATTGATGGATATGTACTTCGCTGAACATATCAATTACGAGAATGGTGCGCCTTTGCTCAACGAAAAAGAAGATATCTTCCCTTATTTCAATCTCCTACGTGGCTATGAAAAACAACTTACTGAAGAACTTCAGCCTAAGCCTTGTACTTTAGAAATGCCATATACTCCTAAAATTTTTCCTTATAGTGATATTTATGAAGTAGATAAGTATTTCAATATGCCTTATCGCCCAGAGTTCGATAATATTCAGGACGTTGTTTTCTTGAGAAAAGAATTTGTAGAGAATCCTCGTGCTTATAGTATAGAACTTTTCTTTCCTGAATATAGAACTCAGCAAAATACAACTGCAACTACTAATAATAGTGGTACATCTCACTTTACTATTGCCGACAAGAGAATCAAAGTTCTGGCTTTTATGAGAAATGGTAGAGATGTGAGTACTACTTATGAAAGCGAGATTTTCTCTGATGATGATACTATAGAGTTACTCCTCGAGAAGTCTAAGTATTACCAAATGTTCTCCTATAACGATACCGTTAAGAAAGCAATCAAAAAAGGATATATCAAGCGTACTAATAATAGTTATAGCTTAGAATTTATTCCTTTTGTAGAAAAGGAAACCAAACTCTATGTAGAAACTCCTCAGTACGACTTCCAAAAATACATCACTTTCTTATCCTTAGAAAGTGGTAGTTTCAAGATAAAACCTCATAGTGATAGCAAAGGCTTTTATTTCCTCTTCAAAGGTGATGAGGCTCAAAAAATATTTAATATTAGCTATAATGGCATTGTCTTTAGAAGTAATTATGTAGTGGATGAGAGAATCCCTCTCACTATACCTTTTGAGCAATATCACTTTACAGTCGTTTCTAATAAAATAGTAGCTGTAGCATTGAAAATCAACGGGATTGTGTTTAGCACTTCTTTGCGTAGTGATTCGCCTATAGAGATAGTTCTCCCTGAACACTTATATCACTTTGAGTTTGAAAATCAGGAAACTAAAAGAGTGATAAGTATCTCTAAAAGTGGTGAAATAAACTATGAAATCGAGGGTAATGTACACAATCCTCAAATGCTTGCTTCCGAAAGTCCTAGAGCAAAAAATCAACTTGCTGTGATAAACAACAGCTTAGCTACTGTGAGTGACAATAAAAATGAACCTATACACAAATCTCGCTTCTTCTGGCTCAAAATAGCATCTATAGTGGTGTTTGTTTTGGCATTAGTGGGAATAGGTTATTGGTTTATTTTCCCTATGCTTAAAGACCCTACCAAGGCATACATTGCTTTCAAATCGGAAAGCAAAATCGAAGATATCCATTTCTTAACAAACATAGACGAACATAATTATGAAATTGATAGTACTTACATTCGTCTCAAAAAAGGCTTACCTGAAACTGAAACTAAATTGGTAATTACTTTTGCTGAAGAAGGAAAAGATACTGTTGTGTTCAATAAAGAACAACTTGCTAAATTAGCTACAATGGTACAGGAAGGCAATAAAGATACTCTTAAAATTGATGTAGTATCTCCAGCTCGTTTCTTCCTTGCTGAAGTGCAGAATTGGAAAAGTACTCATGCCGACCCTAAAGGAACTCTTTTCTTAGCCGAAGCAAAAAAACGCAATTACCTCACCGAAAAATTGCGCCCTGAATTTGAAAAAGCTGTATGGGAAAATTTCTTAAAAGATTTTGATTATTCTGCTTATAATAGCGAACAAGTTGATAGCTTGTTACGCCCTTATTTAAGAGGTGGAGCTTCAGAGTTGAAATCTTATCAAAAAGATTTAGAGCAAATTATTTCTCAAACTAAAAACCGTGAAAACCAGGAGGATAATGTAGTTGAAATAGCTACTCCTGCACCTGAACCTACAAGAGAACCTAAACCTGTTGCAGCTCCTAAAAATAATCCTGAACCTAAGAATACTCCCCCTGTCGAAAGAACTACTACAACTATAGTAGAAAAAACTGATGGTAAAACTGTAGTGAGACACATCAGAACAGGTGCAAGGCCTCAAGCTACAAATGTAAGCCTTACCGAAGAGTTTATTGCTGATTTGAAACGTTTCAACTCTCCATCTTGCTCTGAAAGTGTGGTAGATAAGGTAAAAATCAATGCAAAACGCCTAAGCAATAGTGACTGGGAAGTGGTATCTTACGATTTTAACCAAAATAAAAACGAAATCGAAGAACGTGTCAAACAATACGTAGCTTTCTTTACAGCTGTAAGAACAGGAGGTAGTATTGATAATCTTAAACCTCCTTATTTTGGTGGACAATCAAATATTATTTATTTCCTTAAAAAAGGAAATAATTTCGATATTGTAAAAGGAAAAGCAAATCTAAAAACTTTTACCGATATTCGTCAAGCGATTATCAATACAGGCGTAGATCCTAAATCAATACGATAAATAACCATAAAAAACAATATACTATGTTAGAAGTTTTCAATAACCTTGATACTCTTTTAAAAGGATTTTGGATGATAGCAATTCCTACTTCAGTGATTTTTATCATTCAAATGATTCTTACATTCATAGGAAGTGACGCCTCCGATGGTACTTCTGCCGATTTTGACGGTGATCTCAACGGAGGCGACACACCTTTCCAGCTTTTCTCTTTCCGCAATTTGATTAACTTCTTGTTAGGATTTAGCTGGACTGGTATTTCATTTTATAAAATTATACACAATCAGCTCTTACTCATAGCCTTAGCTACTATAGTAGGAGCTTTGTTTGTATATCTTTTCTTCCTTATTATCAGAGCTCTGATGAAACTTTCAGAAGATAATACTTTCAAATTCTCTGAAACCATAGGCAAAACTGCCGAGGTTTATATCCCTATTCCTGAATACAAACAGGGAAGAGGCAAAGTAACCATTAGTGTGCGCGGTACTATACACGAATTAGATGCTATGACCACCGGTGAACGCCTCCCTTCTAACACCATCGTGAAAATAATTTCTGTAGACGATACTGTTTTATTTGTAGAACGATTGTAACAATTCAAAATTATTTTGTACCTTTGCCCTCTATAAAACATAATCATAAACACAATGAAAATAGCTAAAAAAATACTGAAATGGGGAGGTATCTCACTTTTACTCCTCATTATTGCAATGCTTGCTATCCCTTTTTTCTTTAAAGATACTATCAAAGAAAAGGTGATTGAGATGGCAAACGAGAATTTGAAAGCGAATATTGCTTTACAAGATGTAGATATCAGTCTATTCAAAAACTTTCCTAAGGCACACGTTACTCTCAACAATTTTGTATTAGTAAATAAAGAGCCTTTTGTAGGCGATACCCTTTTTGCTGCTAAACATATTGATGTAACTTTGAGTATCAAAGATTTATTAGCGGGTAACTACAATTTGTTAGGAGCTAATGTAAAAGATGCTTCTGTATACATTCACCTCAATAAAGAAGGAGCTGGTAACTTTGATATCGCTATCCCTTCCGATAAACCTGAAGAAGAATCTGCCCCTATTAAACTTGATATTCAACAATACAACATCGAGAATTTGAAATTCACTTTCAAAATGGATGATGGTAACCTATTTATGGAAGTAGCCGACATCTACCATAGCGGAAAAGGTAACTTTGCTGAAGAAGTATTAGATTTAGATACACAAACTAAAGCCAATGTAACTTTTGCAATGGATAAAAGTACTTTTATGAAACAAGTTCCCATTACACTTCAAGCTATTTTAGGCATCGACCTAAAAAATCAAAAGTACACTTTCAAACAAAATAAAGCTACCGTAAATCGATTAGATTTAGTATTTGATGGTTTTATTCAACTGTTAGAGGAAGGACAACATTACGACCTTACTTTTAGCACCCCTACTAATTCATTTCAAAACTTCTTAGCTCTTATCCCTGAAGAGTATGCTAAAAGTATTGAAAATGTAAAAACTACAGGTAATCTCACACTCAAAGGCTTTGCTAAGGGAGATATGGTAGGTGATAAAATCCCTACTTTTGGTCTTGAAATGTATGCTGATAATGCTTCTTTCAAATATCCAAACCTCCCTAAAACAGTGCGTGATATCACTATCGACCTCAAAGTGAATAATGCTACAGGTATTACTAATGATACCAAAGTAAACCTCAATAAATTTACAATGAGTATCGACCAAGACCACTTCTCAGCTCGTGCCAATGTGAGCAATATGGTAGTAAATCCATTTGTTGATTTAGCGATAAAAGGTACTATCAATTTGGCTAACTTATCACAAGCTTATCCTATTTCGTTGGATAAGAAGTTCTCCGGTATTCTTCGTGCCGATATCGCTACACAGTTGGATATGAAATCAGTAGAAACTAAAAACTACCAAAATATCAAAGCGCAGGGTAATTTGTCGCTTTCTCAATTTGTATACGCAGGAGAAGAGTTCGTAAAACCTTTCCATATCGATAATTTGAATGTAGCATTTAGTCCTTCACACATTGGGCTGTCTCAATTCGATGCCCGTACGGGTGAAACCGATTTGCATCTAACAGGAACAATCGATAATCTATATGGTTTTGCTTTCAGAAAAGAAATCCTCAAAGGGAACTTTAACCTTTCTTCTAACAAATTGGTGGTAAATGATTTTATGCAACCTGCTACTGCCGAAACAGCAACTCCTAAACAAGAAACTAAAGAAGCTCCTAAAACAACTGCTAAAGCTCCTGCTCAATCAGCTATAAAAGTACCCGCTTTCTTAGATTGTGCACTTACTGCCAAAGCTAATACGGTGTTATACGACAATTTAAAATTAAGCAACGTATCAGGTAAGCTAATTATAAAAGACCAAAAAGTGGCTTTAGAAAACTTAAAATCAGATATTTTTGGAGGGAATATAGCACTTACAGGTGATGTGTCTACCAAAGAAAAAATACCTACCTTTGACGTAGACTTGAACCTCAATCGCCTTAACATATCCGATGCTTTTACACAAATTACTATGCTCGAAAAGATAGCTCCTATTGCAAAAGCCGTACAAGGAAAAGTGAATACAGTTATCAATGTAAAAGGTAATTTGAAAAACGATTTAACTCCTGAAATTAACAGTATCTCTGGCGACCTATTTGCCGCGCTTATAGACTCTAAGATTGACAGCCACGGTTCTCCTCTACTCTCAGCCTTAGACAGTCAGTTTACAGGATTAAATTTAGCCAATCTCAACCTGAAAGATGTAAAAGCAGCGGTTGATTTTGAGGATGGAAAAGTAAAAATTAAACCTTTTACTATCAAATATAAAGATGTAGCCATAGAAGTGGCAGGTTCTCACGGATTTGACCAACAGATGAATTATAAGCTCACTTTCAATGTTCCTCCTCAAATGTTAGGTAAAGAGGCTGAAGGTTTGTTGTCAAAACTCACTCCTGAAAATCAGAAAAAAATAACCAACTTGCCTGTGGTAGCAACCGTAGGTGGAACTTTCAAAAAACCTCAAGTAAGCACTGATGCCAAAACCGTAGTAAAAGATTTGGCTACCCAAATAGCTAAAAACCAAATTAACAACCTTACCGCTAAAGGCACCGACGCATTACAAAAGGCTTTAGGAGGTAAAACCAGTTCAGGTACAGCAGGCGAAATCACAAAAACTGTTGGTGGACTGATGAAAAACAGAGATAGCACAATGACTAAAGTGAAAGAAAAAGCCAAAGAAGAGGCTAAAAAGGAAGCTAAAAAACAATTAGGTAACTTCCTTAAAGGCTTAGGTGGAAAAAATGAAGGCGAATAAAAACAAAATTAATTGAATTATATATGTATAAAGTAGTACTTTTACGCCACGGACAAAGTGAATGGAACAAGCTCAACCTATTCACAGGGTGGCAAGATGTAGATTTAACTGAGCAAGGAGTACAAGAAGCTCGTGAAGCAGGACGTGTTATGAAAGAAGAAGGTTTCAAATTCGATGTTGCCTACACATCTGTACTTAAAAGAGCTATCAAAACCTTGAACAATGCTTTAGAAGCAATGGGTGACCTTTGGGTACCTACTCACAAAAGCTGGAGACTCAACGAGAAAAGTTATGGAGCATTACAAGGCTTAAACAAAGCTGAAACAGCTGCTAAATATGGTGAAGACCAAGTACTTTTATGGCGTCGCTCTTACGATGTACGCCCTCCATTTATCGAAGAATCCGATGAACGTCACCCTTCACACGACCGTCGTTACAACTCACTTACTAAAGAGGAAAAAACTCCCGGAGAGAGCCTTAAAGATTGCTATGATCGTATGTTGCCTATATGGTTCAACGAGATAGCTCCTGACATCAAAGCTGGTAAAAGTGTGATCATTGCAGCTCACGGTAATAGTTTGCGCTCATTAGTTCAATACCTCGATGGACTTTCTGAGGATGAAATCCTTAAACTTAACATCCCTACAGGGGTACCTTTGGTGTATGAACTTGATGCTAACTTAAAACCTATCAAACACTATTACTTAGGTGACCAAGAAGCAATTGCAGCTGCTATTAACAGCGTTGCAAATCAAGGAAAATCAAAATAGTATTTGTTTTTATAAAAAATACCTCCAAGAAATTTTATCCTTTCTGGAGGTATTTTTGTCCTCTATAAAATGAGTATATTCCACAACTTGAACCTTAAAAATATCTAAATGAATGTTCCAGACTATAAAATATTCCTCACTTTTTTCTATCCAATGTGTTTGTAATTCAAAAATAATAATTATTTTTGCACTCAAATAGTAATATACTATTTCTGAAGTATAAGATAATTTAATTACTAAAACCTTTGGTCGTTGAAAATGAACATTTTATTTTTAAGTTATTTTCACTCTGCACGCACTCATTCTCTACAAATTAAATTTAAGGCTAAAAGTAGTCTTTCACCACTTCGTATTTGAATCAGGTGTAGTTAGGTAATAAATAGGTAACAAATTAAGGTTGCCTCAAATGTTTTTTTATAGAAAATTACTCATTATTTAATTTACACTGTACAAATGAAAAATAAATATATCGACCTAATTGACCAAACCTACTATTTTCCACAAGATGAATTTACTTTAGATGGCGATGAACTTCGCTTTCACAATATTGATTTGATGGAACTTGTACGCAAGTATGGAGCTCCCCTCAAATTTATGTATCTACCCAGAATATCCGAGAATATTCAACGTGCCAAAAAATGGTTTGAAAAAGCTATTAAAAAACACAAATACAAAGGGGCTTATAACTACTGTTATTGCACCAAAAGTTCTCATTTCAAACACGTAATGGTAGAAGCTTTGAAGAATGATATCCACATGGAAACCTCTTCAGCTTTTGATATCAACATTATCAACAACCTTATCAGCGAAGGATTGATTACCAAAGAGAATTATATTTTGTGTAATGGCTTCAAACGCGATGCTTATATTGATGGCATTGCCGATCTTATCAATCGTGGCTATCAAAATTGTATTCCTATCATTGATAACTATGAGGAAATCAATTTGTTTGAAGAAAAAATAAAAGGCTCATACAATATTGGTATTCGCATTGCTTCTGAAGAAGACCCTCGTTCTGAGTTCTATACCAGTCGTTTAGGTATTGGCTACAAAAATATTGTACCTTTCTACAATCGAGAGATTAAGGATAACCCTAAAGTACGCCTCAAAATGTTGCACTTCTTTATCAATACAGGTATTAAAGATAATGCCTACTATTGGAATGAACTCTTGAAGTGTTTGCGCGTCTATATCCAACTTAAAAAAGTAGCTCCTGAACTTGATAGCCTTAATATAGGTGGAGGTTTCCCTATCAAGAGTTCGTTAGCTTTTGAGTACGACTACGCCTATATGGTTGATGAGATTATCCGTCAGATAAAAATTACTTGCGACCAAGAAAAAGTACCCGTACCCAACATTTTTACTGAATTTGGTAGTTTTACAGTGGGTGAGGCAGGAGGCGCTATCTACGAGATAATGTACCAAAAACAACAAAACGACCGCGAGAAATGGAATATGATTAATTCCTCTTTCATTACTACTTTACCCGATTCTTGGGCTATTAATAAACGTTTTGTATTATTACCTATCAACCGTTGGAATGATGAGTACGAACGCGTACTCCTCGGAGGACTCACTTGTGATGGTGATGATTATTACAACAGCGAACAAAATATGAACGCTATCTATCTGCCTAAATATAACAAAAATAAACCACTCTATATAGGTTTCTTCAATACAGGAGCATACCAAGATAGTATTGGTGGGGTAGGGGGATTGCAACACTGCCTCATTCCACAACCTAAAATCGTACTTATCGATAAAGATAAAAATGGTAACCTTACCTCCCGTCTCTTTATGGAACAACAAAAAGCTGATGAAATGCTAAAAATCTTAGGTTACTAAAATTTAAGGTATAAACTTTGTAGAACCTTTGTCAAAGTCCTTTACGACTTTGACAAAGGTTCTACAAGCCCTAACTCCTTTTTCTTTAACTTCTGACAAAATGAAATACATAATTCTTTTTTTCTTATCAATCACTACTTTATGGGCACAAGATACCACAGCTACTAAAAGATACCACTATAAAGTGTGGATAAAACCTTCATTGAGTATCAATTATCTCGCAGTTGATATAGAAGACGCTCCTATTAATAAAGATTTGAAAAATAAAACAATATTACCTAACTATCCTCTTACAATGGGGTTGGGATTAGGAGTACATAATACCTATGTAAACCTTGATTATGCTAGAGGTTTAATGCCTTTGCGCAACGAAAATAAATATGGAAAAACGAGCTATTTTGATTTTCAATTACATTCCTTTATTAGCAATAAGTTTTTGTTAGATATTTATTATCAAAGTTATAAAGGTTTCTATTATGAAAATGGTCAAAATATACACCTTCTCAAAGATGCTCGTGTACAACAGATAGGAAGTGAATTTTTGTATTTTACCAAATGGAGAGAAACCTCTTTAAAAAATATATTTAATCCAGAAGGTGAACCGCTAAAACCTTTTTTCAGTTTCTATTTTGGAGGAGGTATTTTCCATCATAAACTCAGCTTGCCTCTTGTGGATCCAGATAGAACTGACGATTTTAAACATATACAAGCTGGATTTAGTGGAGGGGTAGCCAATCTTTGGCAACTTGCCCCCAATCTCACTTTTAGCGGCTTAATAGGATTAGGATTTTATTTTGGTGGAGAAACAGCTCCTATAAGTAAAATGAAAATCAATCAATATGTAAATTTTAGATATAACATAGCTCTTACTTACAAAATTAAAAGTTCAACAATAGATTTTTCAATATTGCATAACAACAAGCGTGTATATTTTAATGATTCCGACCTTGTAAGTATTAAAAACTCTACTTTTAGAATTAGTTTCACACAACAACTCAATGTTACTACCCGTCATAACAACAAAGTGATGAGGTTCTTAGGGATGTAATCTATTCCTTTGAAAAAGTAATAATCTAATAATCAAAATAATACAATTGGTATAATATTTGTTTCTAAATAAAAAGTTAAAAATATTTGGTATTTTTAAAATAAAGCACTACATTTGCGACTTATAAATGAATACATAAAACAAAAAACTGTTTTAAAATTGCAAAACAATATGAGAAAACCATTATTAATGGCTGCTGCTCTACTTATTTCGGCAGTCGCATTCGGACAAAAAAAAGAACTTAAAGAGATTGAAAAGCAAATCCGTAAAGGTGATTTAACATCAGCTCAAAGTGGTTTAAATGCCATTAAAGGAAGTATAGAAGGTACTGAGTTCGCTCCTCAGTTCTATTTCTTAGAAGCTCAAGCTAATATTGAGCTTACTAAGAAAAACAAAAGTTTAGCTTCTTTGCAAAACGCTACCGCTGCTTTTGCTAAAGTAAAACAATTAGAAGGCGGTAAAGGAAAATATACTAATCAGTTACAATCATTAGCTGATGAAGCTATAAACTTTGCAGTAGGGCAAGCTCAAGAGAAGTATAAAGTTAAGGATTACAAAAATGCTTCAATAGCTTTTGAACAAGTATATCGTCTTAGCGCTCGCGATACTGTGTTCTTGTACAATGCTGCTGTAGTAGCAGTGGAAGGTAAAGACTATGATAAAGCCGTGAAATTGTACTCAGAACTTAAAGACCTTGGTTATGATGGAGCTGAAACACTTTATATCGCAACCAATAAACAAACTAAACAAGATGAGACTTTCGCTGATAAAAACCAAGCTGAACTAATGGTAAAAGCAGGGACTCACGAAAAAGCAAGAGTTGAAAAAACGCCTTCTAAACGTGCCGATATCATAAAAAACATAGCCTTTATCTATGTAGAACAAAAGAAAGTTGATGAGGCTATCAAAGCATTTGAAGATGCTAAAAAAGCATATCCTAAAGATGCGAACATCATCCTTGCTGAAGCTAATGTATACTTGCAGTTAGACAATAAAGAAAAATTTAAACAACTAATGCAAGAAGCTGCTCAACTTGATCCAAATAATGCTGACCTTCACTACAATATTGGGGTAATCAATATGCAACAAGGTAATATTTTAGAAGCTCGCAAAGGTTTTGAACAAGCGCTTAAAATTAAACCTAACTACGCCGATGCCGCTTTGAATATCTCTACTACCTACATCAACGAGGGAAATAGTTTGATTGAGCAAATGAACAAATTAGGAAACTCTAAAGCTGATATTGCTAAATTTGAAGCATTGAGAGATCAAAAAGATAGTTTATTCAAAAAAGGTGCTGAAGTATTAGAAAACTATACCAAAGCAAATGGTAATGTTGAAAACATCTTAGAACAATTGAAAAACATCTATGGAGCTTTAGGAGATAGTGCTAATTTCCAACGTGTAAAAAAACTTTTAGGACAATAATTGAATCCTATGAAAATGAAAAATAGGAATTAGAGAGAAAAGTCTAATTCCTATTTTTTTATTCCTATTCAATAAAATATTCTATTTTGTCGAAATGCGTTATTTTATAGAACTCTCTTTCTTTGGTAAAAACTATCACGGTTGGCAATCTCAACCGAAGGCTATTTCTGTGCAAGAAGTTTTAGAGCAAGGACTTTCAACAATACTTCGAACTCCTGTAAGTGTAGTAGGAGCAGGACGTACTGATAGTGGTGTACATGCTTCACAAATGTTTGCTCATTTTGATGTAACCGAACCTTTACCTACCAACTTTGTACACAGATTAAACGCTTTCTTACCAAAAGATATTGCTGTTCACAACATATATGAGATGAAACCAAATGCTCATACCCGATTTGATGCTCTCAAACGTACCTATCAGTATCATATTAGTACTCAAAAAGATGTGTTTGCGTATGATTATGCAATGTTTTTCACTCATCCATTAAATGTAGCAATAATGAATGAAGCTGCTCAAATACTCCTTGATTATAGCGATTTTCAATGTTTTTCTAAAACTCATACTGATGTAAAGACTTTTATATGCAGAATTTATAAAGCACATTGGGAGAAAATAGACAAACAACTTATCTTTACCATCACAGCTGATCGTTTCTTACGCAATATGGTGCGTGCTATTGTAGGAACTCTTATAGATGTTGGATTACAAAAGCTATCACTTACAGACTTTGAAGATATTATTCTCAGCAAGAATAGAAATAAAGCAGGAGCATCAGTGCCAGCTTGTGGATTGTTTCTCACTCATATAGAGTATCCTGAAGAGCTCTTTATTCAAAAAATCAATTAAATATTAGTATTATTCAGTGAAATTCACTACTTTTGCAAACTTTTTAAATAAAACTATAAATGAAATATCTACAAAACAAATACTTAAAAATAGTTGTAGCTGTCCTTATTGTAGCTTGGGCAATATACCAATTCACTCGAGGAAATATAGGAAATGGCATTGCTCTCATTTTTCTATCACTTATTCCTATTTTATTGTATTTTCGCAATGAGTTTATATTGCTTACCTTTTTGCGTTTGCGAAAACAAGATTTTGCAGGAATGGAAAAATGGCTTGGCAAAATCGTAGACCCTGAAACAGCCTTATTACGTAAACAACAAGGCTATTACAACTATATGTACGGAATTATTTATTCACAAAAAAATCTTACACAAGCTGAAAAATACTTTCGTAAAGCCTTGCAATTAGGGCTCACAATGAGTTACGATGTAGCAATGGCAAAATTGAGTTTAGCAGGTATAATGATGCAAAAACGCAAAAAACGCGAAGCCCAAGAGCTTCTTACAGAAGCTAAAAAGTTAGACAAGCAAAATCTTATGACCGAACAGATAAAAATGATGCAACAACAACTTAAGAAAATCTAAATTAAGAGTAGGTCAGTATATTGATTTTAAAATTTTTAAAACAGATAAAAGAGTTAAAAGTAACATTTTACTCTTTTATTTTTTTATTGTTAACATAATAATTTAATAAAATGATACAAGTAGCTAATACTATTATTTCAGAAGATATAGTAGAAAGAGATTTTGTTTGTAACCTTAGCGCCTGCAAAGGAGCTTGTTGTATAGAAGGAGATGCGGGAGCGCCTATAGAAGAGCGAGAACTCAATATAATGAAACGTATTTATCCAGAAGTGGCACCATACCTTACTGAAGAAGGAAAGAGAGCTATAGAGGAGCAAGGAATATATGTAAAAGGAGAAGATGGAGAATGGGAAACCCCATTGATAAATGGGGGAGAATGTGCTTATGTAGTACGAAATGAAAAAGGTTGGGCACTTTGTGCTATTGAACAAGCATATAATGATAAAAAAATAGAATGGAAGAAACCTATATCTTGTCATTTATATCCCATACGTTTGCAAGAGTATAGTTCATTTACAGCGGTAAATTATCATCGTTGGAGTCCTATATGTGATGAAGCTTGTACTTTAGGGAAAGAGTTAGAGATGCCAATTTATAAGTTTGTAAAAGAAGCCCTTATTAGAAAATTTGGAGAAGAATGGTATAAAGAATTAGAACTTATAGCAGAACATTTGAAAAAGTGATAATGAACATAGAGAAATCTAAAAACTGACACATCTATTTTAAAAAAAAAACTTGGCGTAATTAGTTGATTATCAAACTAATTACGCCTATTTCGTAGCGAAGACGGGATTTGAACCCGTGACCTTTGGGTTATGAATTTTGCATTGATTTAAAAATATGTTGATTATCAATGCTTTTTAGGTTCAAAAAACCCCCAAAAACCTAATAAAAATACTCGGTTATATACTCTATTTTAGTGTTAATTAATACATGGAAATATCTGTGTTACAATGATTCATAAACTATTGTTTATTTCTATAAATTTTGGATTTACTAAAATTATAGCGATTAACTTTTCCCTGCTATGATTTGTAGCAGTTGTTGTATCTGTTCATCTTTCTTTGAAATTTGTATATCTTTCTCGCGGATCATATTCATTAAATCACTGATGAGTTCTTTAGTGTTTTCACCATCATTGTATACTCCTCCCTGATTTATTTTATGTTTACCTCCAGCATACAAATTACTCTTTGATATTTTCACATTTATATACTTTCCATTTATGTATTCCATAATGGTATTTAAAGTATTAGGTTGAGGCCTTTTTGTCTCTCCATTTATTATTTTTTGCACTCCAACAGCACTTAAGCCCGTATTTCGCTCAATTTCATAAGCAGTAATTTTGTATTCTTTCATTAATTCTAACACATTCACTAATAAGCTTTCTATTTCTTCCATAATAAATCATTGATTTCTAACATTTTAATTATTTTTAATTGATTTTCGCATCAAAAAAGTTTGCTATTTTATATAACTTGTTATATATTTGCAACCGAAAACAAAAGTATTTATACATTTTTAAATATAAATGTATTTAAATTTATTTTGCAAATATATAAATAAAAAATGAAAGTAAGTAAAATTATCATCGAAAAAATTTTGAACGACAATAATTTTAGCATTGAGTTAGCTAAAAGATTAGGTAACCAACAACAGTCAGTGTTAGGTTTAGCTCGTAGAAACAGTCGGAATTTGACTCTTTGGGAAGCTGTTCTATTTTACAAAGAACAGGGATTTACTGAGGAAGAGATTTTTTGTAATTCTAATACAAAAAATTCAGAAACCACATCAGAAGAAGGGGAATAATAAATATAAAATATAATATATTTTGTATTAAAAAATTATTTTTATATATAAAATAAGTGTAATAGTTTGCTTTTGTATAGCGATTTAACCAATGAACTCTCTTGTACAGATAGCCTATAAAACCGTTAATCAGTTTGAATTGTCCAAAAAAGACACTCAAACACTTATTGCTATGTTACAAGGTTCAGAGCAAGAACAGATAGAAGAGTCTCGGGAAAAATTAAAGAAAGTTCCTGAAGAGCTTTTGGAAGAAGTAACTGTTCTTAGAGAGCTTCTGAAAAGGAAACAGTTTTTTCCTCCTAAAAAGTGGAATGGTTATCACAAAGGAATAAAAGTATTTTAAGTATTTACAAAGAAGCTATGAGTATACTAAATAACAATACGCCTTTATGGCAACTTACTGTTGGAGAGTTCTTGGAACTTCAGAAAACAGAAATAGAACTTGCATTGGTAACCAAGAGCAAAAGATATGAGTATGGACTGAAGGGGTTAGCAAAATTATTAGGTTGTTCGCGTAGTACAGCAAGTAAAATAAAGAGTTCGGGGATTTTAGATGAAGCTATTTGTCAGAATGGTAAACTCATAATAATTGATAAAGAAAAAGCCTTAGAGCTACTCAAAAAAAGCAAAGAATAATGGACTATCTCAGTTTAACAAAAAAGTTTTGGACTTTTAATGATGTTTATCCACTATCAGCACCTATAGTGGCTATTTATCTTTTTCTGTTAGACAATTGGGATAAGGTAGGGAGTAAAGATTTTGAATTTTCTGACAAAGTAATGAGTAAAAGATTGAAAATAAATAGAAAGACCATAAAAACAAGTAAAGATACTTTACGGAATTTAGGTCTTATTAGTTATCAGATTACTAATGGATTTCCTACCTTATACAGAATTATTCCTGACTACCTTGTTAGAAATTTTGTTGTAGAAAGAGAAAAAACAATCGTTAAACAAGTTATTAAAAAACGGGAAGAGAAGTCTGTTTCTCAATTAGGAGAATTTCTAAAAACAAGTGAAATGCCTAAAAAAGAAAGTCTAACACTTCCAAGAGAAGTTCCTAAAGAAAACATTTCTAAAAACATTGATATTCCTTCTTTTGAAGAATTTATGAACTTTGCTAAAACTTTAGATATTTATGAAGAAGGGTTAGATGTACACTTAAAAATAAAATATGAAACTTGGAAAGATGATGGCTGGGTAAGTGGATATAACAAACCTATTGTAAATTGGAAGCAAACTCTTAAGAACACTATGCCTTATCTGAGGTCAAACAATAAAAACATCTTTAATGTTCCAAAAATAAACAGACCTAAATCTACTTACAATGAATGAAAACATAGATATAGAGAAATACGTGCTTGGCAATCTTGTGAGTGAGTCCCAACTCATTGCACAATACTATAATATGCTGAGTGTTTATCTTTTTTCTGCACCACAACATCAAGCTATTTACGAAACTATTGTGCGAGTTTGGAAACAATACGGCACTGTAGATTTGATACTATTAGGAAAAGAATTTGAGAAGAAAAAGCTAAATTCATACACTGTTTACTGTATTGATTTGGCTAATTTTGCGATTTCATCTGCTAATATAGAGTACCATATAATGCTTTTGGTACAAGCCTCTGTAAAGCGTGACTTTATCAATAAATTCTCCTTACTTCTCAGTATGGCTCAAAAGAAAGAGAATGATATATTCGATATACGCGATAAGGCTTTTGAATGCTTTAATAACCTTTTTATTGATAAGTTTATTGAAAATAACCGTCAAACGCGTGAGTTCCCTGAATTAGTAGAGGCTGTGCAAAAGAATTTCGAGAGTATTCATCAAGGGAAGCTCACAGGATTACAAAGTTCTCTAACTATTATCAATAAAGTATTTGGAGGTTGGCAGAAATCTAATCTTACCATTGTTGCGGGTCGCCCTGGTATGGGGAAAACTACTTTTTTAGTACAACAAATTGTAGATATGGTAGCTCAAGGATATTCGGTAGGGGTATTTTCGTTGGAAATGTCGGCAGAGCAAATTGCCTCTAAAATTATTACTAATTATACTGACATTCCTAATTCTTCCATCCTTCGCAAAGGACTTAAAGATGAGGAAGTGTATCGCTATATCTCTCTGAAAGACAATCTTACCCAAATGAAAATACATATAGATGACACTTCGTCTATTTCAATTGAAAATCTTAAAATGAAGGCAAAGTCAATGGCTCTTCGCTATCATATCAACATATTGTTTGTTGATTATCTACAGCTTATTACCTATCCTAAAGCTGGTAATAGAGAGCAGGAGATTTCCTTTATTTCTCGCAGTTTGAAAGGACTTGCAAAAGAACTCGATATCCCTGTGATTGCTCTTTCTCAGCTGTCACGAAATGTAGAACAGCGCACAGACAAGCGTCCTTTTCTTTCTGACCTAAGAGACTCTGGCGCTATTGAACAAGATGCCGATGAAGTGGTATTCCTCTATCGTCCTGAATATTACGGAATTGACCATTGGGATAAGGAATACAACAATGAAAGTACCAAAAATGAGGTAGAAATCATCATTTCCAAGAACCGACACGGGGGCATTCTCTCTGAGCGTTGTGTTGTGAGTATGGCTACTTCAAAGTTTAGAGATTTAAAAAAGAAAATTAGCCCAATGTAGAGTGATATTGCTCTCTTGTTGATAAAAATAAGAAACCTATGCAAGTGTAGCAGATGTAGTGAACTACCTTACTAAAGCCTCTGGAAATCTTTTTGAGGATGATTACACTTACAATCGTTCTTGTATGTCTTTTTATAGTAGACTATGTGAGTAATTTGCTATGTGAGTAGTTTGGTAAAAAATATTTCAAAAAAATTACCAAAAGAGGAGATATTTAAAATAATATTGTATCTTTGAAAAATATTTTGAATATTCACTATGAAATTTTATCTCCTAATTATACTATTAAGTTGCTCTTATGTTTTTTCACAAGAGAAAGAACACCCCATTACTACGGCATTTCCTTTCTTACTTATAAGTCCTGATGCTATAGCCTCAGGCAGAGGAGATATAGGGGGCGCTTCCTCTCCTGATGTTTTCTCACAATATTGGAATTCATCAAAATATGTTTTCTCTCTGCAAAAATCAGGAATAGGAATGAGTTATACTCCTTACTTAAACAAACTATCTCGTGACATTTTCTTAGCAAACATCAGTTATTATAGAAAAGGGAGCAGAAGTGCTTGGGGGAGCAACCTTAGGTATTTTAGTATAGGAGAAGTCCAACAAACTCAACTTTTTGGAAGTGATATATATAGATTAGGAAACTTTTTACCATCTGAGTGGCTATTAGATCTTTCATATAATCTGAAATTAAGTGAATATTATTCAATGGGAATTTTGGTACGTTATCTACATTCCAATTTACGATCACCCGCAGAAGAAAAAGCTACTGCCCAAGGGATAGCATTTGATATTTCAGGTTACTATACTTCTGAAAAACATCTTGTAGGTAATCATTTTGGAAGCTATTCATTAGGTTTCCAAATTTCCAATATAGGAAGCAAAATCAAATACGAGGACTTAGGTCAATCGTTTTTCCTGCCCACTAATCTTAAACTCAGTGGGAGTTACACCCTATCAGTAGATAGCGAAAATGATATTTCTTTACTTGTAGAGCTCAACAAATTATTAGTCCCTTCTGATACACAGAAACATAAAAAGACTGATTTTTTAGAAGGCATTTTTACTTCGTTTACAGATGCTCCCAATGGTTTTTCAGAAGAGATGCGAGAAATCTCTTGGGCATTAGGATTTGAATATACCTATTTACAACATTGGTGTTTGCGCACTGGCTATTTCTATCAACACCCAAACAAAGGAGATAAAAAATATCTTACCGTTGGGACTGGTTTTAATGTGTCTCATTGGCAACTTGACTTTTCTTATCTTTTTTCAACTGCTCAAACAGTTAATCCATTAAGTAACTCTCTTAGAATTTCATTGCAATACGCTTTTTAACTGCTATATACAAAAAACTCCTGCTATAAACAGGAGTTTTTGTTGTGTAAATACTATTAATCATCAATAGGATTTTTATACATCTGTAAAGCTTCTGATGATTTTTTATCCCCAGGTAAGGTATATATAAGTTTGATGTAATAATCGCCTTTTCTCATAGGTATAAAAGAAGTATTTTTTAGAAATTGATGTGCTGGACTTGAGAAAGATATTATCCCTTTACTTAAATCATTGGTAATCTGCCTAAAGATATCTACAAAATCCATCTTATAAGCTAATGCTAAATCATATTGATAAGGAAAATAATTTTCTACTTCTTGTGAGAAAATTTCGTTTTGTACATTAGTTAAATACTTATTATCAATAGAAATTGCTTTTGAGGGTATTTGTCCCCACTCTTTTGTATCTCTTCTTAATTGATATTTTCCAGCAATTGGTAATTGGCTATACAAAGTAGGATTTATGTATTGTTTAAAATAAGCATCCTGCAAAGTAGCTTCTACTGCAATTAGAGGTTTTTTCTTAGAATACTCATTACCTACAAGGTCTACTACTTCAAAAGGTTCTGATTTTTGAAGAGTATTAGCAAGAGAAATTGCATTAGAGCGACGTATTACAAAATTGTAATGAGAAACTTTGATAGCTTTTATTTTCTCATTAAACGTTTTATACTTACTAGTACTGAAATCATACGTTAATCGTTCTATCTCACCTTCTTTACTTAATGATTGTGCTTGTTTTTGCAAGACCTCATAATCATTACCCTCTTCTTGAGTTCTCTTTACATTTTCAGTAACTTTTCTCTTTTCATTTTTTGTATTAGTTTTTACAGGCTTACTAAAAAAGCTAACTTTATAAACTGACTTTGTCTGTAGTTTAGGCATAGCAAAAGTAATCTCATTAGCATCTTTGTTATAGATAAATGCTACCTCTTGTGCTTTATGGGTTTGATTATCTATAATTTTTACTCCATTCTCCCATTGATTACCTTCAAATAGATAGTCTTGTCCTTGTATGAGTTTTACATACCCTTGTTCAAACTCGTCTTTTAAGAAAAATTTTTGTGATACTACGGGATAAGCGTATTCTATATTTTGTAATGGGATATAATTAGGAGCTGTGCCTGTTGTAAATGTACGTTCTTCAAACTCTTTAGCTACTTGTCCGTTTTGGGTGATAGGTCTAAATATACCTCCCTCCTGTTTTTGGAAACTAACTTCTACTTGTACTTTAAATTTCTTTTGAGGAGCTAAAATATCTTCAGGGATGAAGTTAGCTCTATCTTTTAAGTGTGACCATTCTAATCTACCTTTAACTTCCTGATTTTTATCATCAAGAACGTTAAATTTTTCAAGAACTACTCTATAAGTACTTTTTCCATTATCTTCAGGAATTTCAAAAGGTTCGTTTACTTTCATTGAAAAAGTGGCTTGAGGTACAGCAAATACATCTACATCATTGCTATTGTTTTTAGGAGATACATCAGCAATGAGTTTCATTCCTTCAAAAGCACCTCCTGCTGCTCCAAAGTCACATTGTTCACCAATAGTAACTTTGAAATTGAACTTTCCTTTGATAAGTCCGCCTAAGACATCCATTTCACCTCCTACATAACCTCGTAACCATACAGGATTAGGTAATTTAGCTTGCATTAATACAGCTACGCTTGATGATATAATAGGAATTCTCATATTTATAAAAAGCAACTTTACACGTACTCCTAATTCACCTTGTAAGAAAGCATAAGATTGTCCGTTAGCATACCAACCGTCTATACCTACTTGTTTGCCTGTATTTCTACACGATGCTTCTCCGTAATTCTTAAGCATTATATCAAATCCAACACCTGCTTTGAAATTAGCATAGAAAATTAGGAATGATAAATCACCAGTATCTATACTTAAATCAGAACCAAAGGCAAAACCTCCTGCATTGGCTAAAGCATTTTCATCACGCATATAATTGAGTTCCTGTGCTTGTACTCCTAAAATGCTCGCTACATTGGGAGGAGGCGGTGGAGAAGCAGGTAATTTTGTACCAGCCATAAGATAAGAAGTTGTTTTAAGAGAAATACCTGCTACCCCCATTTTTATACCTACCCTATCATCAGGGGTGCCAATGTGTAGATACCAATCGTTAGGGTCTTTATGAAAAACAGCCCAACCTGCTCTACCTCCTTCACCTACCCCTGAGATGAACCCTGCATTGATATAGACATCAAGAGTACCGTGTGTAGTTTGATTGACTATATCAAACTGAATAGCTGTCTTGAATTGGATAGTAGCCTTATTATCAGGAGTAGTAGGTATTGCTTTTTCAGCAAGAGGTAAGAAACGTTTTTCAAAACCTGTACGTTTATCGTTATTACTTTCTAAACCTAAGAAAGAGGCTTTATTTTCTAAACTTCCTGATACTTTTGAAACTAAATTCTGTATATTTTCTATTCCAGGTATATCAGCTAAGACATTTCCTTTTCCATAGATGGCTGCAAAATCTAATCCTCCATTTTTGTTGAATAACATTTCAAAAGCAGCTTCTCCATTGAAAGCCTTGTCTGAACCTATAGCAAAACTCACTAATGCTTTTAGTCCCAACCCTCCTTCTTGGTAAGGTTCATAAGTAAGTCCTGAAGGAGAAAATTCAGCAGGGTCAGCGAGTGCATTTCGTTTCATATTATAATAAGCTCCTCCACCAAAACCATTGATGAAATAACCCGTTGATATCTTGGCACTGGCATCAAAATACCAATATCTAAATTCTTTTTTTTCCAAAAATAGCTTTAGCTTTTACCTTGCAAGCTCCTTTGATTTCTACTTTTAAATCGGCATTAAATCCGTTGCCATATATAGGGTGATTTTCGAGTAAATCAAGCCGACCATCCATAGAAAATCCACAGAAAGAACCTTTTATAGCTATAGCAGAAAGGTCTAAGCCTTTGAATTTATAGTTGTAAGTGTGATTTTCTGAAGTTAGCTCACCTAAAATACCAATATTAGCTCGTGCTGAAAGTTCACTTTTATCCATTAGGTTCAGTGCTACATCAAAATACACATCTGCTCTGTTATCTAAAGTTCTCACTTCTACGCTTTTAATACTTACAGGAAAGTTGCTAAAAGAAACCTCATTTTTATATCTCATATTTCCCACAGAAATCATAGGAGAAACTGTTTGTAATTTCAAATTTTCAAAAGTAATTCCTTTAAAATCTACGGTTTTGCTTTCCTCCTGATTTTCCTGAGTTTCTTTTTCTGCAGTTTTGTTGGCGGCAAAGTTTATATTACCGTGTAAAACAGCTTTAGGAAGAAAACGATTGTTCTCTACTTTTAGTTCTATGGAACTATTTTTATAAAGAGAGGCTTTTGCTTGCCAAAGGTCAAATTGTATTTCATCAGTGGTCGTTACATTCAAGCTGTATCTTTCTTCTGAAATCAGTCCGTCGTATTGCAAGCCCAACTGTTCTATATTTTTGTTCTTGGAGGCATTGGTAATAGGAAGTAGTATTTTTCCATTAAAATTTGCTTTTACAAATTCGCCTGTTTCTATTTGTACCTCAATATGCTCTAATGAGTATGCCCAAGCATTGTTCTTATCAGTAATTCCTTCTTTCAAAGGAAATATATTTTCTGCAGAAAAGACCCCCGAAACGCCAAACTTATCTATAAGAAGTCCTTTGGCAGAGAACTCTATACGTTTACCATTTTCAGCGGTTGATTTTGTTTTAAACTGAGAGGGGAGACCTATTGAAAAGTTCTCGACATACACTCCTTTCCAACTCTCTTGCGCAGGAAAGAGTAGCCCTTTGGTATTGTACATATTTGGGAAAACAACAGAAGGGTCGTTTTTTATATCGCTTACGTCAAGAACCGCTTTTGATACTAAAAACTGAAAATTGCCATCGTAGTCTCTTCCATTTTGTTTTTTAGCTAATACAAAAGGAGAAAGAGATACGTTCATTATCAAATCATTCCAAGCGGAAGCTGTGATGCTAAAATCACCTCTTACTCTGTTAGGAGCTTCAACAACACGTCCGTTAGACAATGTAATTGGTACTGTTTGTTGGGCTTCATTTACAACTCCATTTTCTAAAGGGAGGATAAGCTCTCTTGAGAACTCAACAGTTCCTGAGAGGCGAAATTCTTTAAAACCATCACAATCAATTACTGCATAAGTCAAATCTTCAGTTTGACCTGTTTGTTTGTTAAACCCGCCATAGAGGGTAAGTTGCCAAGCATCTTTATGGATAGGAATGGCTACATCTCCCAGCAAAGCCAATTTGGCATCTCCTATGATACCCCCACTATGAGAGAGTTTGATGTTGTTTGCACCAAAAAATAAAGAAATAGGGCGACCATCATCCCCTTTTTGAGGAATATCTACTTTGGCAAACACTTGTAACTCGGTATAATCAGAGTGCAGTGTAGCCTTTATAATACCTATTGAATAAGTAGCGTTATCCGCAGCATTCTCACCTCTCTTACGCGTTTTTATACCGATGGGCAAAGAAGTAATATTCTGTAAAGACAAATTATCTACCCACAATTCCTTCCTTTCTATTTTCTGCATTTGTTGTGCAGCATATTCAGTAGTAAGTTCATTGTTATCAGTATTTTGCCCTAAGAGAGAAGAACTCCAGAAGCTAAAAAAAACAAAAGGTATGGATAAAAATATATTTCGCATTGTATGTTATTTTTTAAGGTGAAACTATTTTAAAAGCTATAGCTATAATTTATATTAAGCGTTATATCCTCAGCAGATTTTTGCTGTGAGTGCCTAAACATCTGCATTCCATAGAATGAAAAATTGTGTTTTTCAAGCAGTACATACGACACATTACACTTGATACCTAAAACACTATTTCCAAAAGTGTCATTTGTTCGATTATAAAGCGTTCCTAAACTTGTATTGAGCTTATTTTCAAAGAATTTTTTGGCGATTGTAACACTCCCACCATAAAAATCGGTTATCTCTCTCCCTACTTTGTTTTGAGTGTAGTTGGCAGAAGTATTTACATTCATTTGCAGAGATGAAAAGCTAATGGTATGAGCAGCATTATAATTCTGCACCAAACTGGCTTGTCCTCTACCGATAATACCTCCTTGTTCATTGGCTTGTCCTGCAATAGAGTAGTTGAAATTCACATTTTGACTTTTATCTTTTCCAAAAACATAATTCATATTCACATTTCCGTTTTGAGAAAGCTGGCGATAAGTAAGTGTATCGGCAGGATTCATATTGGGGGTGTTGATATAGTCGAACTCGTTTAAACGGCGGTTAGTAGTGGATGTAAAATTAGAGTATGAACCTGATACATTTAATTTTTCTGAAATCTTTGCATTCAGATTTGCACTTCCTACTAGTCTCACAGAGGTTTGATTTTTCTGTTCTTTTAAATTGTCGCGTTGGTATCCCAATTGAGTGGCTATACTTATACGATCTTTAAAAAACGGACGGGCAAATGTAAGAGAAATATTCTCTAAATCATTATTGAAATACATAGCTCCAAAAGTACGATAAGTAGGATCAATATTCTCATATACAATTCCTACATTTGCTTTTCCAATCAGATAATTTAAACGGGCATCAAAAGCCCTACTTTTGGAGGTTGAAAGCAAATAGTCTAACGAATTATCCTCAGTTTTATGAGGGGTCTTTTCCTGAATGATAGAAAGTGCATATTGTACTTCTAAGCTCAAGTTTTTTACAAAAGTTGTGGCAAATTTTAACGCATTAGCATAATTAGACTTGGGAGAAATATCAGTAGGATGTTCCAATGAATTTTTAACGTCCCAAGCGTATAAGCTACTAAATTCTATCTTATATTTTTCTTTGTCAAAGTTAAGCTTCATAGCTGAACCATATCTCTCAAAAACAGCCATTTGACCTATATTTTTATCTTCTTCTACTGCTTTGAGCAAGCGCCCCCCCATTGTGCTAAATTTCAATGCTCCTTTAGGTGTTAATTCTAGCCCTACTCCACGAAAAGGGTGTCCGTTGAGCGTATAAGGAGAGTAAGTGAGGGTGTGGTCGCCTAAGTACAATTTTATCCATTTGTACTTAGGAGCAATACTAAATCTATTAAAGTCGAAAGGGACTTTATAGTTCAGAGCATTTCCTTGATTGGTAATAGAGTAGCTCACAGGCATTGAAAATGTAAGAAAGCTAAAATTCAAACTTCCTGTAAGCATATAAGTAAAGGTACTTTTTTCAGCAGAAGAATTAAAAAACATAGCATCAGCATTGACGCCTCCACTTACTCTAAACTTTGTATCTTTAGTCATTGCTTCTATGTCTAAATCTTGAGCATTGGTACCAAAAGATATACACAAAAGTCCTCCCAAAAGCATATACTTTAATAATAGTTTCATTATCTATTTATTTTTGAACTTTTATATCACACAAAATATATGAATTTTCTGCACCCTTACTTACAAATTGTTTTATTTTGATAGCTCCCTTTCTACCATCGTGGGTTTGAAATAACACTATTCGAGGTAATGTATTTGTAAATGCTTGTGCTCCTGCTGCCGAATGTACAATGGTGAGTGCCTTCAAAGGAGTATCGTTTACCATTGCATTAAAATTTTCTTCAGTAAAATTGAGCCCGCAATTGCATATTTCTTGTGAATTGACAAAAATAGTAGCTTTAGCTCCTGTAATAGGAAAGAAAGCATATTTTTGTGCCTCAGTTGGAGATACAAATTTATTGCTTGCAAAAGTAGGGCTACCTCCTTGAAAAACTATATCTATCAAAGGAGCATTTTCAGCAGTAACTTCTTTAGAGAAAAAAGATTTCTTCAGTTTTGTGGAATAGAAAGCTGCTACTTTTTCGCTGTTATGGGCGTAATTAATTCCTAATTTCACATTTTCTAATACATAAATCCCTGTATCGGGATATACTGTAATTTGTTTTTGTAAAGTTTGGGTAGTTTTACCATTAGAGGCTACAAGTATTATAGTATAAGTACCAGCATTAGTATAAGTTACTTTAGGATTTACTTCAGTAGAAGTGTTAGGAACACCCCCTTGGAACGTCCATTGGTATGAAATAGCATTTTCAGTTTTATTTTGCAAGGTGATATTTACAGGCACTTGTAAATCCTCATCCTCAATAGGTATCTTCCAAGAAAAAGTAGGTTTAATAGCAGGTTTTACCTCTACAAAATCTGAAAAAGTTTGACGATCATACCCATTAGAAACTTCTAAAGTTATTTCGTGTTTGCCTTCTGTAGAAAAAACCACAGCAGGAGGTGTTTTTCCTTCAAAGGTTTCGGGGATACCTCCTTTAAAAAGCCATTTATAAGTGAGGTTCTCTCCCTGAGTAGTATTAGTAAACTTCACCGTTACAGGAGGGTAGCTATTCATTACAATCTCTTTTGTAAAGCTTGCTTTTTTGATAGCATCTTTTATTGTGATAGTTTGCTCTTGAGTATCTGATTCTTTATACTCGTTAGTAACTGTTAGTTTTACTTTGTATGAGCCGTGTTGTGTGTAGAGCACTTCAGAAGATTTTTCAGTAGAGGTATTAGGAGTACCACTTTCGAACTCCCACAAGTAATGTTCTCCCCCTGAAGAGGTGTTGTTCATCTTTACATAAACGGGTACAGATTCATCACCATTTTTAAAACTCATTTGAAAAGAAGCTTTCACAGGAACTTCTGTTTCTTGATAACAAGAAACGACTGAAAAAGCTATTAAGCAAATGGTAAAATATCGGTATAAACTCATAGTTGTTGTTTTTATGTTGTTATTAGGTACTATTCTTCACGTTCAAAAATATGTAACGTATGATTACTATCTAAGATATAGACCTTATTTTCTGAGACTTTTAAATCTCTAAGGCGAGTAAAACTATCATCTCTTTCCACTACTGCAATAGGCTCTGAAATATAGATAATTTCTTTGGTATTGATGTCTAAAATGCCGAATTGTAATTCTTTGTCATTATAAAAATACAATAAATCTTCTTGTAGACTTGTATTCCCATTAACTCCATATTTTTTTAGGTTCATTTTCTCCATTTTATCCCACATACCATATAGCATAGGAGTTATTTTTTCTTTATTGAGGTCTATTTCAAAAAATCTGTCAGCTATTAAACCGATAATTATTCCTTTTTTTTCATCCAAAATAAATTTTGCACGATAAAAAATGTAAAACTCTTCACTATCTACATAACTATCAACTTTGCCTAATAAATTCCCCTTGGGTATCCCTAGAATACGATGTTTCAATTCCCCAGTTTGAATATCTAAACCAATAAATCCACCTCTTTCTATATAAACCCAAAGAATATTGTTATATATTCCTACAAATTGTTCTACTTCATAGTCAAATTCTTCATCTGTACTATAATCTTTACCTTTACCAAGAGAAGAAAGAGGAAACTCCCAAAGAATTGAATCTGAATCTATTTTTCTACAAGCTATTTTCTTTTTAAAATTACGAAATATATACTTGTCTATAATACTTCTTCCTAACCAACTTGTAGCTTCAAAAAGTATTTTTTTCTTTTCAAAATCATAAATCCCTTCTTGTGGTTTATCATCAACTTCATAAAAAGAAAAGTAAGGGTAATTTTGAGCTTCTATCCTATAATTATTAATAACAATAGTTAAATCGTTAATATTGATTATGGCAGAATCTCCATACACAATCTCTCTTGATATCAAATGGTCTTTTCCAAAGGGATATAGTTCTTGCTGTCCAGAAATTTCTAATAGACATTCATTTGATTGAGCATTAAAGAGTCCTTTGCTATTAATGTAATATTCATTCACATAAGCTATTACATTGTTTATTGTTCTACTTTCACAAAACATAATTATTCAGCTTTTATAAAGTTAAAAATAGGGTGTTTAGCATCAAAAGAAATGTCTTCTACTAAATCTTTGAAATTTTTAAGACTATTTATTTTACCAGTTCCATCAACTCTATCAAATTGCTTCCATATATTTGGATTCGTTTTAAAAATTTCATCAGTATTACGCTTAAACAATTCTTTAAAAGCTTGTTTTATTTCATTTATATTAGCTTTATTACTGTTAATCATATAAGCTAAATCTTCTATTTTGTTAACTCCTTGTAAATAGCTTTCAAATTGCTTGATAAATCCTTTATCATTAGCTATTTTACTCCACGTTTCACTGTTATAGCTTTTAAATTCTTCAAATAAAGGTTTTTGTCCTTCCCTAAATTTCACATCATAACGGCAGTTGGCACAGATATCATCTAAACCTTTTTCAAACTTCATATCTAAATGCTCAATGTTTTCAGACGTATATTTTTTAGGGTTTTTCTATGCTTTTAAATGAAAGTAAAAGTAATAAAACAAGAACTATTCTTCTCTTTCAAAAATATGTAACGTATGATTACTATCTAAGATATACACCTTATTTTCTGAGACTTTTAAATCTCTAAGGCGAGTAAAACTATCATCCCTTTCCACTACTGCAATAGGCTCTGAAATATAGATAATTTCCTTGGTATTGATGTCTAAAATGCCAAATTTTAGTTGTTCAGCAAGATAAAAATACAATAAATTATCTTGAACAACATAACTTCCTGCAGTATCATTTGCTTTTTTGATGTTGTACTTTTCAAACTCCTCTTGTAAACCATATTGAGTAACAAAAGGAGGCTCTTGGGTTAAATCTATTTCAATAAAGACATCTACTGCTAAGCCTAAAATTTTTCCTTTTTCATTGTCTAAGAGATAATCACTTCTAAAAAAGCCTTTGCTATCATCATAAGAACTCGTACTTGTTTTTCCTATAGCTTGGTGATATTCAGGGATACGATATCTTAATTCTCCTGTTTCAATATCTAAACCTATAAAACCTTCTGCATTTAGAAAAACCCAAAAAATATTGTTGTATATACCTATAAATCTCCGTACCTGAAAATCTATCTCTTCATCGGTATATGGGTTTTTCCACTTCCCAAGAGAAGAAAGAGGAAATTCCCAAAGATGTTCTTTCTTTTGAATAGAAAAGGCTCTGATAGACATTACATCATCGTATATTTTATCCTTTTTGTATATATATATATATATATATACCCATTTGGAAAAAACTTATAGAAAATTTGTCAATATTTCCCAATACCATAAGATTCCCTTCTCTATCCAAAAGAGCTGTAATGAATATTTTTTGTTGTTCATCTAAAAAATAAGTTTCTAAAAACTCTTTAGATAAATACAAAAAAGCTTTGTCTTTTCCTTCTTCTATTAATTCTAAATTTTCGTCAAAGATTTTATAATTATTCTCCCACTCACTACAATAGAATTTACCATTAAAAGTAGCAAGCGGACTTAGTGGAGTTTTGTAAAGCATTTGTTTTTTTTCGCCACATTGAATTTCATCAGATGTATTGATGTAATAAGGTTTGCCTTTATAGATAACATAATCTCTTACATTACCTATTTTAGAAATTAATTTAAACATTTTATTGTGATTTTATAAAGTTATAGAGTGCTGAATTTGTATCGTTTATCAACTTTTCTAATCTTACTTTATCATTAGGATTTATAATACCTAAACTTTTCTTTAGTTTAGGATTCATAAACTTTAAAATTTCATCACTGCTACGATTAAACAATTCTTTAAAAGCTTGTTTTACCTCATTTATATTAGCTTTATTACTGTTGATCATATAAGCTAAATCTTCTATTTTGTTAACTTCTTGTAAATAGCTTTCAAATTGTTTGATAAACCCTTTATCATTAGCTATTTTACTCCACGTTTCGCTGTTATAGCTTTTAAATTCCTCATATAAAGGTTTTTGTCCTTCCCTAAACTTCACGTCATAACGGCAGTTGGCACAGATATCATCTAAACCTTTTTCAAACTTCATATCTAAATGCTCAATGTTTTCAGGCGTATATTTTTTAGGGTTTTTCTATGCTTACTAAATGAAAGTAAAAGTAATAGAAATGAAATTAGTATGATAAAACAAGAACTATTCTTCACCTTAGTACATTTTTTACTAATTGAATGTATTATAAATATTTTTAGAAAAACAACACGACTTCAACTTAAAAATAAAAACATTAATATTTTATAGAATACTCTCTGCTAACAAATCTTCTTTTAAAGGTAATTTTTCAGGATAAAAAATAAAAATAACATTATCATCATTTATCAATGAAATATATTCTTTTTCTTGCCACTTCAATAAAACAGGTAGCACTTTGTTATAATTATCTCTGAAATGTTTATTCACTATATCCATTAAATCCCAATCTATTATTGGAGTTATTAAATAAATATTATCACGGTAAATAGTGTCTACTAATAATTTGATAAGATTTTTACGCTTCATATTTCTTTAAATATTATTATTTTCCTCACGTTTTTAATAATTTATGAAAGAGTCATAATCTATTAGAAGGTAAGTCTATAATTTTAAACTTTTCTTCAGATACAATTTCAATAATTCCTTTGCTTTCTAAAAAAGGTAAAAACTCTTTTATTACATTTTTTTGATTTTTATCTTCAGCAAAATCATTAATAGACCATTCATTCCCAAAATTCCTATAAAACAATTCTATTTTATATAGAAAATTATCGATTATTGCTTTTGTTTTCATAAGATAAACTTTCTAATAATAGAACATCTCTTGCGGGTAAATTTTCGGGAAATAACATAAATATATATTCATCATCATTTATTATAGAAATATAGTTTTTTTCTTCCCAGTATTTGAGAATTGGCAAAATTTTTTGATATTCAGCTTTGATATTTTTAGAGAAGGCATTCCATCTCCATTTAGGATTATAGGCAGAGGGATCATAACAAATATTATCAATTATTATCTCTATTATTTTTGAACGTTTCATAGCATAGTGTTATTTAAAATTGATTATTTCACCTGTTTTTAAGTTAATTAATCTTTTCAACTTTATTTGAGATTGTGTTATAAATTGCGTTGCTCCTCCTTTTCCAAAATTTGGATAGCTCCTTGTTAAAACTTCCATATATTCAGCATTGTTCCATTTTGCTTTTGGAATATGAGTCTTATTTATTAGCTGGTTAGCATCAAACTCTGCACGCCAAACAGCGTCTGTATATTTTGCATTTAACTGCATTTTATCAATAGCGATTAGGGGATCATCTATTTTATCTAATGAGAAATATGTTTGTCCTTGCCCTATTTGTTCTGGAATAATACCTGAAGATTTTAATTGCTCTAAATAATTAGCATTAGAACCTATATGTCTGTAAGCTATTTTTCCTTTTATTAATTCATTTGCTACATCATCTATTTTATTTGCTTTTTTAAGAGCTTTTAGTCCTTCTGCTCCATAGTGGTCTATAATTTCAGCAACAGCACCTCCGTCTTTATTAAATTTGAAATAGATAAGTTCTTCTGCTTCCTTACCAAATTTAGCTATTGCTCTTTCCCTAGCTCCTTTAAATAAATTATTAATATACAGAGTTGTTTCATCAGATAAATTAATTTCTTTTTCTAAAGATAGTACTACTTTTTCACCTTTGGAATAAACTCCTATATTGGCTTTTTTAGTATCGTTGTTAACTGTGATATAAACGTTTTCTAAAGTGCCTATTTTTTTGTAACCTAATGTGTTATCAACTATTACAACACTTGGTGTAAGGAGTAATTTTTGACCGTCAAGAGCATCTAAATAGCGCAAAGAAGCTATTTCATACTCCATATTAGCTGCTACTATATAAGCTTTTAGGTCATTTTTAACTTTTGCAGTTGCTCCCTGAACAATTTGTTTAAACGAAGATATTATTAACTTCGTTAATATTTCAAAAACACTTATTCTGCAATCACTTACACATTATAAATAGGTTTTGTATTATCTAAAACTTGTTTAAGTTCTTTAGAGGCGTTGTAATATCTTATATTATCAATATCTTCAGGGTCTTCATCAAAATATTCCTTCTGTTTTTGAAAATAGCTATCCATAAATTCCTGATAGTTACTATCATTGCAAAGTTTTAAAATAACCGCTTTTTTCATTGGTGCAAATTGCCCTAAAATATCCCACAACTCTTCTTCTGTTTTATCTTTAATATACTCATATAAAACATTTAAATCTTTCCATCTTTCAAAGAAGGGAAGGGCTTCTGTATTAAAGAATAGATAGAAATCATCTTCTATTTGTTTAATGTCATTATCTGATTTTATTTCTTTTTTTATAGTAGGAATTTTAAAATCGGAATCAACGAAAAATGAATTATATATATCTTTTGGAGATGATGCTCTTCCTACTAAATTATTTTTTGCAAGTATTGGCACTAAGATATTCTCAATACTTAGAAAATTGATATAAATAGAAAAACCCCAAAAAAGATTTTTTCCATCTTCTTCTTTAATAATGAACCCTATACGAAAAATACTTGCATCTTGTTCTTTACGATAGTTAAACACATTATTATTTAATTCCTTCGTTTTAGTTAGAATGAAACCTTCATTAGTTAAAAAATTATGTATAAAAGATAATTCCATTTTTTGATTATTTAAAGTTGATATCATTCATTTTGATAGGTGGAATTTTTATATTATCTCCCTCACTAATGATTTTATAAACACTTATTCTGCAATTACTTACACATTGTAAATAGGCTTTGTATTGTCTAAAACTTGTTTAAGTTCTTTAGAGGCACTGTAATATCTTATATTATCAATATCTTCAGGGTCTTCATCAAAATATTCCTTCTGTTTTTGAAAATAGCTATCCATAAATCCCTGATAGTTACTATCATTACAAAGTTTTAAAATAACCGCTTTTTTCATTGGTGCAAATTGCCCTAAGATATCCCATAACTCTTCTTCTGTTTTATCTTTAATATACTCATATAAAACATTTAAATCTTTCCATTTTTCAAAGAAGGGAAGGGCTTCTTGTTTATAAAAAAGATTAAATATATTCACGACCTCTTCATATTCTGAGATGTCTTTTCCATCATCAGAAAGTGTGTATCTTGTATCTTTTTGAACCCAAAAAGATTCATCAATATTTTCAGGCTTTACATCGCCAAATAACTTGTTTTTTGTCAGAATAGGTATTATTATGAGTTCCATTTCTATAAAATTAACAGCATAGTAAAATCCTTTTATTTTATCTTCTCTTTTCAAAAAGGCTATACTATTTATAGATTGATTTGTACTTTTTCTATAATCACAAATTATACAACCACTTTCTTCACTCTCAAATAATTTGAATCCCTTTGGTAGTAGAATACTATCAATATAGATTAAAACTTTTCTAAACTCTTTCATTATGTTAGTTCTTAAAATTAATACTATTCATTTTTATTGGTGGAATCTTTATATTTTCTCCTTCGCTAATGATTTTATATACATCCTCTCTATATATTCTAATTGTTGTTCCTTGTCTGAATTTTTCAGGAGCATTTGCTTCTTTCAAAAGGGTATTATTTGTTCTTACTTGAAACTCTATGTATTTTTTATTAGGGTTATTCTTAAAGACATCTATTAATTCGCTTTTCTGGTTAGCTGTCCAAGGCGAGGTAGCGTTTAACTTGCTGTCACTTATTATGGCTCTAAAATAGCTCCTTCCTCGTTCATCGCGTAGTTCTTTTACAAACAAATCATCAGCAATAATATTGTCTTTTACTCCTTTTAAATATACTTGTTTTAAGTGTGTATAGTCTTTATAAAGAGTACTAAAAGGAGGTATGTTTCTAATTTTAGAACTTACTAAAGATTCAAATTGTCTTCCTAACTGTGTATTTGTTTTAAAGAAATTACTTTTTCCCCATTTTGTCCAAGAACTACTTTCTTTAGAAAGTTCAAAGGCATAGGCAGGGTCTTCTTTTATCAATTTCCATTTAAGGAAATCGTCTTCTGTCTTTAAAAGCTGTCTTAATTCACCTCCTGTAGAATTAGATGATAAATCTTTCTGCAAAGTTTTTAATAAATCATCATCCCATTGGTTGAGTAAAAGTTTAATATCTGTCGAAATAGGTGTATTGAAATAAGTATCTATCTCATTTATTTCTGATTTTAGATTTTTTTCTAAAGACAGTACTACCTTTTCACCTTTGGAATAAACTCCTATATTGGCTTTTTTAGCATCGTTGTTAACTGTGATAT